>CBFHRN010000033.1:0-23783 GCA_965658275.1 Croceimicrobium sp. | reverse complement strand
ATGCCCTTTCGGCTGATGAAGCCGCTGATTATCTTCGCTACCAAACCGTAGTTCGGCAGAAGCCTACTGATATCTATTTGGCCAAAAACAATAACTTCCTTCTACGCTACAAAAGTCTACGTTCGAAGAATAAGGACTTTGTTTTAGTCTTGCTCTTTAGAGAACCTCTCCTTCATGCCGCCTCTCTTCTGGAAAAACATCAACAATATTGTGAATTACAAAAGGAGGATGCTTTTGTATTGGACTACATGAACTGGCTTGGGCACCATGAGTTTGGACTTGGACATAAGCCCTTCAACTTCGCGGGACAATTGCTTCCCGACGGAGACCCGCAAAAGCTCGATTATTGGCTCAGGGTTTGGATCGGATATTATGAGAATGCACTTGCTATTGAGGATCATAATACCCTATTTGTTGCTTATGAAGACTTTTGCTCTAAGCCTCTTGACTGCTTAAACCGCATTTACAAACAAATACAAGTGGAGCCGTCTACAAAGGAAATAGCTAGTTTCTCCAATCAACGAAAGTTAGAGCTAGAAGCGGATCCTAGGCTCATCGAACAGGCACAAGTCCTTTATGAAAAACTAAAAGCCCGTTCTTAAACTCGATAAGTAATTGCGTTAATACTCATTCCCGCCCCTACGGAGGCTAGCATAATTATATCTCCCTCCTTCAAGTCATCATGCCCCTCCAGCTCCCCTTTTCGCAATAGATCCAAAAGAGTCGGAACCGTAGCTACCGAGCTATTTCCCAAAAGGTGGATACTCATCGGCATGATTCCCTCTGGGGCTGGGGTTTTATAGAGTCTAAAGAATCGCTTAATAATGGCTTCATCCATCTTCTCATTGGCTTGATGAATCAATACCTTTTTCACCTGATTGATGGAAACCCCCGAGCGGTCTAAACAAATTTTCATGGCCGCGGGAACATGAGTTAGTGCAAACTGATAGATTTTACTCCCTTGCATCTTAATGTAACGGGTATCATGTCCAATCTCGGGGTTATAGCTCTCGCCGTAATCCAAGAAATAGGCCTCATCCTCGGTGAAAGTTTGTGAGGCTGTGCTTAAAATACCTTTCTTCATGTCTTGGTCGATCGCCTCAACAACAGCAGCCCCGGCACCATCGGAAAAGATCATCGAATCTCGATCGTGCTTGTCAACCTTTCGGGATAAGGTTTCGGCCCCAATAACCAAATAGTGCTTTCCTTGGCCTGCTAAAATGTAGTTATAAGCTAAAATCATAGCTTGAACCCATCCCGGGCAACCGTAAAGAATATCGAAAGCAATACAGTTTGGGTTTTTAATTTTTAGGTCATGCTTAACTCGAGTAGCCAAGCTGGGAAGAATATCTGATTGTATTTTACCATGTGGGATATTGCCAAAATTGTGCGCGACGATAATACCATCTAATTCTTCACGATTGATCCCAGCATCCACTATAGCTCTTTCCCCAGCAATAGTTGCCAGGTCAGAGGTTTGCTGATCTTCCTTCGCGTAACGCCGTTCTCGAATGCCTGTAATCTCTTCAAACTTGCGAATCGTTTCTTCACCTGGTTGATCAATAAGCGCTCCTTCGCGTGTGAAAAAGCGATTATTAATGAAGTCTTCATTTGGTACCCGCACCTCCGGAATGCAAGAACCTGTTCCGGTAATCTCTAGATTCATGGCTTAGTGTAAATTTAACACAAAGTAAAACTAATTATTATTCAAATGTAAAGGAAGCTAAATGTAAAAAGCCCCACTCCGTGATTAAGAGTGAGGCTTTCCTATTTTAAAGAACCGTATTATTCGTCTTCCAAAGCCGTGTTATCATAAGGGCTGGGTAATTGCTCGTAGCCCATATTGTACATGATAAAGCTCCACTTGTCCGCTTGCTCTTCAATGATTTGTTCGGTAGACTTACCCGCACCGTGCCCCGCATTTGTAGCAATACGAATCAACACAGGGTTGTTTCCTTCATGACCAGCCTGTAGTGCTGCTGCAAACTTAAAGCTATGTGCTGGCACAACTCGATCATCATGATCTCCGGTAGTAACCATGGTGGCGGGATACGAAGTGCCTTTCTTGACATTGTGTACTGGAGAGTAGCCTAATAAATAGTCAAACATTTCCTTGCTATCGTCGGCCGTTCCATAATCGGTATGCCATCCCGCGCCAGCGGTAAATTTATGGTAACGTAGCATGTCTAAAACACCTACCGCAGGTAAAGCTACCGCCATAAGGTCTGGGCGCTGAGTCATAGTAGCACCAACTAGAAGTCCACCATTTGAACCTCCGTGGATTGCTAACTTCTCGGAGCTAGTATACTTTTCTGTAATGAGGTACTCGGCAGCCGCAATGAAATCATCAAATACATTCTGCTTGGTCATTTTGGTGCCAGCCATATGCCATTCCTCACCATATTCGCCGCCCCCTCTAAGGTTGGCAACGGCATAAATTCCTCCTTGTTGCAAGAAAACAATATTACTCGTGCTAAATCCTGGGGTAAGGCTGATGTTGAAGCCTCCATATCCATATAATAGGGTCGGGTTTGATCCATCGAGTTTGATACCTTTCTTGTACGTAAGCATCATTGGCACTTTAGTTCCATCCTTGGAAGTGTAGAACACTTGTTTCGACTCATATAATTCGGGATCAAAGTTTACCGCAGACTTACGGTACAAGGTAGACTCACCCGAAGCGATGTCGTATTTAAAGGTAGTGCCTGGATATACATACGAAGTGAAACTGTAATAGATGTGATCATCATCCCATTTTCCACCAAAGCCGCCCACAGAGCCTAAACCAGGTAACTCAATTTCGCGTTCTAATTCACCTTCCGGTGTATATTGGAATACCTTCTCGATTACATCAATCATATAGGTGGCAAAAAACTTGCCTCCAGCAGTACCAATACTTAATACGTTCTCTGTTTCAGGGATAACGTCTACCCAGTTCTCGGGCGCTAGCTTATCGAAACTTGTTTTAACTACGCGGCCATTAGGGGCATCGCGATTGGTTTTTAGGAATAGGGTAGACCCGTCGGTGTGGATAATGCTTTGATCGCTATCGTATCCCGTTACGATGGGAAGAATTGCGGCTCCTTCCTCCATTAAGTTCTGGATATAAAGTTCATTTCCAGTGGTGGACTCCGCCGCTGAAATAACCAGGTATTGATCATCCTCAGTTACATAACCTCCCACATAACGGCGTTTCATTTCAGGTCCGCCGAAGATCAACTGATCATCAGACTGGGCGGTACCTAATTTGTGGAAATACAATTTATGCATATCCGTCATCGCCGTTAATTGAGAGCCTCCTTCCGGTTTATCATAGGAGCTGTAATAGAAACCCTCATTACCTTTCCAGCTTAAGCCGGAAAACTTAACGTCGATTAAGGTATCACCCATACGTTCTAAGGATACCGCATCCATTATAATCACCTTACGCCAATCCGATCCACCTTCCGAAATTTGGTAGGCACATAAACTTCCATCTGAGCTAAAGGTTAACCCACCCAAAGAAGTGGTTCCATCTTCCGAAAATTTATTGGGGTCGAGAAACACCTCAGCGTTCTCCATGGAGCCACCTTCCGTTTTAAAGCGGTATAAAACGGACTGCTTCTGAAGCCCGTCGTTCTTAGAGAAGTAGGTATAGTCCCCTCTTTCGAAAGGGGCGCCTACTTTTTCATAGTTCCATAATTCGGTAAGCTTGTTTTTAATTGACTCGCGGTAAGGGATTTGCTCTAAGTACCCAAAGGTTACTTCATTTTGAGCGGTCACCCATGCTTCTGTTTCTTCGGATCGGTCATCTTCCAACCAACGGTAAGGGTCTGCTACATCCGTACCGAAATAATTATCCACTACGGTGCTGTCTTTTCTTGTTTCAGGATAGTCTAGGCTCATGCCTTGCTCCTCTTTAATGTTTTCTTGATTACAAGCTATGAGTAGACTTGCAGCTGCAGCTCCACTTAGCAATGATACTTTTCTCATAATGTTAGGATTAAATAGCTGGGCTAGATCGGTTCACAAATATAAGGTCTGGAAACGGGATTCAAATACTGATCCTGAAAGTCATAAAAAAACCCCGACACTCCTCAGAGGCCGGGGTTCTTATTATCTAAGAGCTAAGCTTAGTTCTTCATGATGCGTTTCACATCAAGACCTTTGCTTGAGCTTACTTTCACAGTGTAAATTCCCACCGCGTAGTCGGTGATATCCAAACGGATTTCTTCATGCTCAGTGTAAATCTGGCTCATTACCAGTGCTCCACTAGCCGAATACAATTCAACTTGAATGTTTCCTTCTACTTGGTCGTCATCAATATTGATGATTCCTTTAGTTGGGTTAGGATAGATGCTGATGAAACCAGTGCTAAGCTCGTTAAGACCTACACCACAATCATCCACTAATAAACTAACTACAATTGAGTCATCACCACAGTTAGAAGTAACCTTGTACTGGAAGTCGTAAGAGGCTCCGCTAGCCACCGCAGTTGCATCAAAGATGTTACCACTTAGAGCTCCGGTTCCGCTTAGATCTGTCCAAGTACCACCAGCACTAGCACTTGCGTCTAGGTAGGTGTTTAGGTCGACCATAGTTTCGTCATCACAAGCTGTATCGCTAACTGCAACACCAGCGCTTACAGGATCATCTAAGTCTACAGTAACAATCGCGGTGTCAGGGTCACATACAGTTCCGCTTAAGATATAAGCAGCACGGTAAACACCTGCCGTTGCATTGTTAGTGTTGAATGAACCTGTCGCACCTAGTGCTCCAGAACCATCAAGATCTACCCAAGTACCACCGAACTTATTACCGGTGATGTAATTACGTAGAATTAAGATACCACTGCCTTGACAAGCAAGAGCGGTTGTGTCGATACCTGCATCAGGAGCTGCTTCAACATTCACATTTAAGTGCGCTGTATCACCAGGACATCCGCTAACGCCGGCTACGATATAGCTGAAGTTGTAGGCTGCACCAGCAGTAACAGCCGTTGCATCAAAGATACTGTCGGTTAAAGCGCTAGTTCCATCCACGTCAACCCAGGTACCACCTGTGTCGTAAACGCCTAAGAAAGAAGCTAAATTCACCGCACTGTTCGTAGAACATACCGTAACCGTATCCGTCATACCTGCATTTGCTCCAGGAACTACAGCAAAAGCTTGAGTTGCTGGACCGATACAAGCTTTGGAAATACTCATATCGAAGGTGTAGTAAATACGACTTTGATCAGCAAAGTTAGTAGAGTCAATACTCATTAAACCAGCTACAGTATAAGGATAGGCAGCCCCTCCCGTTGCACGGAATAAAGCACCAGCACCACTGATAAAGTTCAAGTTCATAAAATAAACACCAGGAGTTAATACCATATTAACGGTAACTCGAGCGTCGCCAGTTACACCAGCGGCAGTAGTAAAGGTGTCTCCTAATTGAATCACATTCGTGATAGAAGCATCCCAAATAATAACCTGAGCGGTTACGTCATTGGTATGATTTACCGTCATGCTATCGATATGAACCGTGTCATTTACAGTAATCCACTGACCATTGCTGAAGTTACCATAACCTGAAGTTGCAATATTGGTCAAAGGACCAATAGAAACAGAGTTGGTGGTAACAAACTCAGCCACGTCAAATGGTGTGGTAAAGGCAACCGAATCGGTTACATAAACTGCACCAGTATTAACAGCCTGTCCGTTATTTAACCAAACTAGGTCGTTGCTAGTACTAGAAGTTGCACTTAAAGTAGTAGAACCTCCATCACAATCAGTAGTGTCATTAGTAGTGCTACTTGGAGTAGTACTTACAGAACATGTAGCAATAGTACATGCCGTTACTGGTCCAATCCAATTAGTAGCAGCAGAACAGCTGTCTTGTACGTAGAAGTCATAGCAAGTAGTACCTGCTAAACCTGTAACTGTGAATCCGCCAGCCGTGGCTGCAACATTTGTTCCTGTACCCAAAGCAAAGCCTGGAGCACCATACTGTACCGTAGAAGCTACAATGTTAGTATCACTATCCCAAGATAGAGTCACGCTGCTGCTTGTTGCAGTAACCACTGCTAGGTTCGCAGGATCCACACATGGAGGAGTTTCACGAACCATGATATCATCTACTGCGGCATCACCATTAAAGCTAGCACCACGTACACTTAGTAAGCGTAATTGTAAGGCAGTATCAGTACCGTAAGTAGCAAGGCTTACACGAGCTTCACCCCATGCTGCGGCATTACTAGTTTGCTGCTGACCTACAATGTTATTGATACTTACCCACGCAGAAGTAGTACGATCGAAAGCTTGAAGATCCAAGTTAACGATGTCTGATCCATACATGTGGTAGTAATAAACAACTTCTGGATTAGTTAATGAAGTAAGGTCAAACTCAGCCGTCCACAAGAAGGCGCTATCGCCTTGAGCGGCTGGAGAACTAGCCTCAACATACATATAGTATCCGGTAGCGGTTCCTGTAGTATGATCCACAGCTGGACCCGTTGCACTAGAAGGAGTTCCTCCATTATCGACTCTCCAAGTATAGCCTGTGGCCGTAGAAGTCTCACTGTAACATGGAGGAATTACACCATTGTCGAAGTCTTCCATATAAGGATAGTTCGTGATAGGCGCACACAGCGTAGCAAAGCTTACACACTCGGCATCACTAGTATCTCCTAAAGTAGAACAGATATCGTAAACACAGGCTTCGTATAATGTTCCTGGCATTAAACCACTAAGCGTTGTAGCGCTTGTTGCAGGGTTAACAACCGTTCCAGTGCCTGGAGCAAATCCGGCTGGACCGTACTCAATCCAAGAAGAAGACTGGTTCGTTCCTGATACCCATGAGATATCAGCGCTGGTTGCGGTTACGTTTGATGCTTGAACGCTATCTGGTTTGCCACAAATATTCGCGGCATCAGTAATCGCTAAGCTATCTACAACGTTCGCACGACCCCAGTTGTTGATACCCATAATAGCGATTTGGTAGGTTGAGCTACCGTTTGGTAAACTTACAATCGCTTGAGTCCATGAGTTTCTGTTTTGGTTATCACCAAATAAGAAGGTCCAAGGGTCTGTTTCACTAGCACGGTAGTAAACATTGGTAATGTTCTGATCACCGAACCACTCTTCTTGGGCATACCAGAAGCTTAATTGTGGAGAGATCATAGCACTTAAATCAATGCGAGGAGACACAAACAAAGTTGTATCTGGACCACCACTAGCGGAAACGAATACCGCATTTTGGCTACCTGCATAAGCAGAAGTAATCGCACCACCCGAAGAACCCGTACCGATAGTCCAGTCACGAGTATCCGCGATGTAAACATTACTCCAACAATCTACACTTGGAGAACTAGTCTCAAAGCTCTCGTAGAATGGAGCGGTAAATGGTAAACAACGAGTACAGCTCGCGTTGAAGCTAAATAAGGTGTCGCCTGTTCCGACAGAACCGGATGCGATATGAACACCAGCGGTATCTCCTTTAGGGTTTAGTAATACCAAACCTATTTCTGATGGCCATGAGCCAGCAGGGTCTAAGGTAACCACGGTAGGCAGTCCATCACATAAAGTAATTGAATCTGTAAAGCTAGAACCTGAAGTAAAGCCGGTTCCCAGTTTACCTACTAGAACACCCGCTTGGTAAACGCTAATAGCGCCACCATTCCATCCATCACCGAATGAATCGGAAAGATCAGCACGGAATACACATTGGTCACTAGTAGGACAGGCGCTAGTTGTAAAGCTAGCAGGGCCTGCTGTCTGCGCTACACCACCACTTCCACAGCTATCAGTTACGTAGAAGTCGTAGGCTGTAGCAGCCGTTAAACCAGTTATGGTATATGGGTTCGAAGTGGTATTAACCACAGTACCCGTACCCGGTGTAAATCCAGCTGGACCATATTCGATATCCCAAGAAGTACCTGTACCTGCAGTCCAGGTTACAGTCGCACTTACATCATCACTACTTACCACGCTTAATCCGCTAGATGGGAAACAAGAAGGTGCTTCAACTACGGCGAAGTCATCAATGGACATATCCGAAGTAAAGCTAGTTCCAGCTACACCTTCAAACAAGAAGCGGTAAGTACCAGAGGCTAGGGTTGGAAGAACTAAGCGCTCTACCCATGCATCGGCCTGAGCCGCTTGCTGCTGACCCACTAAGCTATCAATAACCGTACGGTTACCGCTAGCGTCCTCCGCGATCAATCTTAAAGTACCCATTGCAGCACCGTGCATATGGTAATAGTAGCGAACCATTGGAGCGGTTAGCGTACTAATATCAATAGAAGGTGAATACAATACATTCGTATCCCCCGCTGTTGCACCAGAGGTTTCAAGGAAGAAATAGGTTCCACCTACACCCACAGTATTATCCACAAGTGGACCTGTACCCGAAGAGTTTTCATTAAACCCAGCAGCATCTTCAGCGTCCCAACGAGGAGCAGAGGACCCTGGGTTTGTAGTCCAACAGTTCTCGTAAGAAGCATTGGTTCCTAGAGAAATATTTTCAAAGTCTGTGCTGTAAGGAGCGGCGAAACTTGCAGGACAAGCCGTATTTGCCGCAGATGGGCCAGCGGTGTCACTTAAGCTTCCACTGCCACAGTCAGCATAAACATAGAAATCATAGGCAGTCGCAGACATTAAACCACTTATAGTAATCGTGTCATTTGCTGAAGCCATAGTAGTACCCCCGGTTGACGGATCAAAACCTGCTGTGCCATAAATTACATGGTATCCGTTAGAAGCACCATTATCATCCCAACGAACATCAATTGAAGAAGCCGTGGCATTGAAAGTCGAAAGGTTTAAAGGCATAGAACAAGCAGGTGCGTTGTCAACAGATACCTCATCGATTGAAATGTCACCGGTAAAGCTTGAGCCTCGGTAACCTTCAAAAATGTATTTATAAACCGATCCACTTAAACCACTAAGGTCAATTGCATAACGAGCAAAGGGATCTGAACCAGCTGTCATTTGCTGACCCACAATACTATCTAAAACTGTACGGTTCCCATTAAGGTCTTCAGCGTAAATAAGTAGCTTATTAATGGTTGCACCGTACATGTGGTAATAGAAAGCAAGTTCCGGAGTAGTTAAAGAGCTATGGTCAATAGCTGGGGAAACTAATTCCGATGAAGCACCCGTTGAACCACTTGACGTTTCAAGGTACATATAGTAACCACCTGAGGTAGTTGGGGTTGTGGCATCATAGAATGGACCTGTAGTTGAAGAGTTTTCATTGGCTCCTGTGGCATCTTCAGCTTCCCAACGAGGAGTTAAACTTGATGGGTTGGTCCAGCAATTTGAATATTCGGCCTGGTGCCCAAGAGCTATACCTGTAAAAGACTCTAAATATGGCGCGGTATAAACGGCACAAGCTGTACGGAAAGTTCCCGGACCAACTTGAGACGCTGTTCCTCCAGCACCACAATCTGCAGTAATATAAAAATCATAATCGGTAGAACCTGTTAAGCCAGTAATGGTGTAGAAGGTATCGGTGATAGCGGTAACCGTTGTTCCTGTTCCTGGAGTAAACCCTAAGGCACCATACTCTAAAGTAAAAGTGGTACCCCCGCTAGTGTTGTTGTCAAACCATACTACCCTTGCGCTATCCGCATAGGTCATTGACGCTGCCAAAGCAGAAGCCGGTAAACAGCTTGCCGGAGTATACTCATCCGCACCGATATCTGGAGTGGTGGCATCACGGGCATCACCGTCAATATCAGTTGTAATTGAAGCAATCGGAGTAGCCGCGCCATTTAATAAAGGTCCTGATACATGTAAATCTGTACTCGCTCCATTGAAAATCGGATCCCCAGAAACAGAAGCCGCATTATTTCCTACGCGAGCCGTCTGCCAAGACGCTAAATCCGCTTGAATACCCGCGTCGTAAGCCAAGTTGGCGCCACTTACCGTGTGATAAGCGTTATTGTCTAAAACAATAGGGTCAGACGAAGTTCCCGTTAGAGTTGTATTATCCGAAAAATATACGGCATAAGAAGACTCCGAGTAAAAGACGTTATTCTTGATTTCTACTGTTTTACAGTCATTGAAGTAGCCGCCATATGCTGAGGTAGAAGTAGAGCCGGAAACAACAAAAGAGTTGTAATAAACATTGGTAGACTCAAAGTCATCACAATAGATTGCCTCGTCATTTGCCGAAATAATCATGTTATTGGCAATGGTGGAGGTCGCTAGGGGAGTCCCATCAAAGTTACCATCCGAAACATAAATACCCCAATCAGGACAATTAATGTTATTCCCTGTAATGTCAAAATCAACAATATCATAGAAGGCCACAGCGTATCCAAAAGAATAAGCCATTCCCGAAATGGTATTATTCGAGAAGGTCACATCAAAGGCATTGTCGCTCATGTAATTACGGTAGTAGTTTCTTAAAAAGATATTACCGTCTATCACACAGTTGGTGTCGCCATAAGCAAGAACCTCAAAGTGAACACCATATTGGCCATCAATGAAAGCACTGTTGGTAATGGAAATATTATCCCCAGCCTCCGTTTCAGTAAAAGAGCTAGTAGCGCTTCCAGAAGAACCAATCGCTGTCACGTCGGCAGAGGTAGACGCTACGGAAGCCATTTCAAAACGACAAGCATCAACACTAAAGTTGTCATTGTCATTTTGCATACGGATACCCCATGAATCTGTGGTTCCCGAATGAGCAATGGTTAAGTTTTTAAACGATACATAGTCCGCACCGTCCATTAAAATAACCGCTTTCTGGTTTACCGCTGCGCTATTGTACGAAAGAGTGGTCGTTGCACTATCACCACCATCAAAAGTAATGGTGTTGGTCATGCTCGTACCCGTAATAGCAGGGAGATAAACCGTGTCGGTGTAAGAGCCGGCCGCTACATTAAAGGTACATGCGCCTACCACACCTAAACTTGTCAAGTCTGCCGCGGCAGCCGAGAAGCTGGTGTAATTAGTGGCGCTAGCTGGTAAAGTTGAGTTAATGGTGTAAACACCAGACATTCCTGTGCTAACGCTTATAGTTCCATAAACTACTTGATCCACATAGTACGTCTTAGCACCAGCAGTGGCACCATCTACGCCAAAGTTTGGAAAGATAGATATTAAGTCATACGTATTAGCCGTATTAATCGCCTGTGCGTTTGGTCGTGGGTTATTAAAGTCAAAGGTAAGAACCTGCCACCCATTAGCTACAGTAGTAGTATCGGTGGTTTCAACAAATATCGCCGCGTTACTCTTGTCCTCAACTTTGAGTAAAACTACCGCACCTGCATCGGGAGACCAGAAGCGTACCGAAATCGTATTAGCGCCTCCCGTGGTAAACGGAATGGCAGTTGCCAAACCGCCAGTGGAAATGGTAGTCCCTCCCCAAGTTTGAGCCCCTGTAGGCTTATCCTGTTTTAGAACCGTGTTCGTTGCATCTGTAGGGTCGGTCACAATGCTTTCGACAACCCCACCAAAGCTACCTGTTGTGTACGCCACGGTGGTGTCGTCCCAGGTGATAGGTAGGTCTACTTGAGACAGTGTAACACCAGTACATGCACTACAAGAATTGTAACAGACCACTCCTAAGACCGTGTCACCGGTAAAGATTAAAGAGCGGTTGGTAAAACCAAAGTTGGTGACTGTACAGGGGTCTCCGGGGTTAAAGTTTTCTTGAGCGGTCCAACCATCAAGGGTGAACTTATACTCAATCGTGTCTGAAGAAATTGGAAGTTTAACCTCCCAAACGCCGTCCATATCTGGATCGGCCATGGCATTACAAGCCCCGCACCAACCGTTAAATGAGCCGTTTACGTTTACCGTGGTGAATGAACCTGTATAATCGTTCATATCCACCTTGAAGGTAACCGTATCGACCTGAGCTGATAAAGTTCCGAAGGCTATTAATAATAATAGTTGGATAAAATTTCTCATAAATTGAATTGTTACTGTTTTCTGCAAAGGTTTTTATTCTAGAAATGGTAAAAAATACCCTAAGCTAGGGACCTGATGGGATCCCAACCATCAGAATAGTGGGCATAGACGTCTTCCTCATAGATCGTTTTTAAATTAGTAATCACGTTGTAAAGTTCTGTACCTTAGGGACTTAATTCAAGACTATGAAATAAGAGGCCCGTTTAGTTCATTGTTTCCAAAAAAGGATTCCTAATATACTAAAAACGAGCATACTCCGAATAGAGCCGTGTTTTTTTATTGATTTTGCTGCTCTTGCCAGGTAGAAAAGAGCTTTTCTTGGCTCGGCCGATCAGCTTCGGTTTCCCGCAAAGGCTCGCATTCTTGGAGGCTAGAATACAGCTCTCCAGGCAGCTCCTGATAAAGCTCTGTGCCTTTACTCTTCCAGGCCAACATTTCGTCGCTCACCGACTTGATTACTTTAGCAGGATTACCCACTACGAGGCTGCGTTCCGGGATTTGACTATCTGCCTTTACAAAACTTAAGGCGCCGATGATGGAGCCCGCACCAATTCTAGCGCGATCCATTACCACGGCATTCATGCCAATCAAACAATTAGCGCCCAAATCCGCTCCGTGAATTATAGCACCATGACCCACATGAGCACCCTTCTCCAACCGAATACTTACCCCAGGAAACATATGTACCACACAATTCTCCTGTATATTACAACCGTCTTCAATAATGATTTGCCCCCAATCACCGCGGATTACAGCTCCTGGCCCAACGTAAACATCTTCGCCAATTAGTACATTGCCAATTATAACTGCCGTTTCATGGATATAGGCCGACTCCTTTACTACAGGTTTAAAGCCTTGAAATTCATAAATCATTATTGTCCCATTTTTTTACGGACAAGGTAATTGCTTTCGTTGATAAAGTAAAGTTCGTCTCCTCGAACCTTTGTCTCCTTTGCGAAGAGCTCTACGAAAAAGCCCGAACCTAACTGAAAATCATGTAAAGGGTGAACGAATACCGAGCCACGCTTCTTACGCAAGGCAAATAAAGCGTTCGAAGTTAGGTCTTGGATGATGATAGGGTTGATGAATTCCTTATCAATAACAAATTCTTTTTCCCAAACTAAAGATCCATCAACCCGCAGGTACCTCACTTTATCAATAAACTGATCAAATAAAATAAAGCCTTCCTCATATGGAAAAACCTGAGTGGGGCGGTACTTTGAAAAGCCATTTTGATATAGTTTTTGAGCGGTGTTTAAGTCCAGCAGTTTACGGTGGTCCAAAATACCGTATTCATCGAAAATAAACTCAATCCGTTTCGCAATTTCAAAGGCCTCCATAAAGGCGTCGTGGGCATAAACCACAGCCTGAGTATCTACGCTGTAGTAAAATTCGATGGGTTCATGGTTTTTCTCGTAAAGAAACATCTGTACCCCTTGATTATGGTATAAAGGGAAGGTCATTGCTTTTCCGCGGTCCCCCGCTCGAGTGGCGCTAATTGGAATTGGCATCGACTCAATTTTGTTGTTTCTAAGGATAAGTCGACCGTCATGTGCCGCAACGATTGGCTCGATGTACTGTCGATAATCATCACGGCTTATCGCCGGATAGAAATACAACATTTCTTCATTAAGGAAGGCTTGAACCACACTGTCTTGATGTAAAAAAAAGATATGGCCCCGTGGATCCTTCTCTAATGCTTCAAAATCGGCCTTATTTTGAAGGTAAAGCAAAACATCCCAATTCAAATTGGCTAAAACGATATAATCGTAGCCCAGCACCAAAAGGAGGCTGTCCTTAATTTCAAAATCGAGCACCCTTAATGTGTCTGTGAAGGGAACTCGCTCTGCGCTAACTTCCACCGTTAAAAGCTCAATGTCATTCTTTTGTAAACGGATTTCAGACACTAGATTTTCTTCTACCCGTTCCCAATTGAGCTCAATTCGTTTAATAAAGTAGCCCTCCTTAAAAATTTGCAGTTGAGAACCTGCCGTCGGAGGCAGCTTAATAAGTCCTAAGGTATTGCTCGGACCAAATTCTTGGCCCAAATAATTAATGGCCACCGCTCCTTGAAGGGCTCTATTGTTATCATCGAAGATGCGCAGAGATTGGCTCTGCCCAAAAGCCGAGAAACTCAGCACTACTAGAAAATAACCTAAAAATCGAGTCATGTCCTAAAGACTAAAATCGCCCGCAAAGTTGCCTAGGCGCGCTCCAGCACTACCGCATATCCTTGCCCAACACCAATGCACATTGTACACAAGGCATAGCGCTTGCCCGTTTTTTGCAGTTGAATAGCCGCCGTTTGAAGCAAGCGGGCTCCAGACATACCTAAAGGGTGACCAAGAGCTATCGCACCTCCATTAGGGTTAATGCGGGAGTCATCATCCGAAAGGCCCATTAGACGAGTACAGGCTAAAACCTGTGAGGCAAAGGCCTCGTTGAGTTCTATGATATCCATATCGTCCAATGTCAACCCCGCTTTCTTTAAAGCGATTTCGGAGGCATAAACCGGACCGATACCCATTACTCTTGGTTCTACACCGGCTACTCCCATGGAGACCATGCGTGCCATTGGCTTGAGCTGATGGTCTTTAAGTCCTTGTTCGGAAGCAACTAATAGTGCCCCTGCACCATCATTAAGCCCAGAGGCATTCCCCGCAGTTACTGAGCCCCCTTCCTTTTTAAAAGCTGGACGAAGTTTCGCCAAAATTTCTAGAGTCGAGCTTGGCTTAATAAATTCATCCTTATCAAAAACAAGATCCTCTTGCTTTCGGCGTGGAATATTTACGGCCACAATTTCCTCGGCAAGTCTACCGCTTTCTCTAGCTGCGCTTGCCTTTTGCTGAGACCATAAAGCAAACTTATCTTGATCCTCTCGGCTAATATTATAATGAGCTACCAAGTTTTCTGCCGTTTCACCCATAGCGTCTGTTCCATACAGCTTAAACATCTGCGGGTTTACAAAACGCCAGCCAAAAGAGCTGTCGTACATTTTGGAGTCGGTTCCAAAAGCCTTACTAGGCTTGCTCATTACGTAGGGAGCACGTGTCATCTGCTCTAAACCTCCCGCCACGAAGACGTCGCCGTCGCCATTGCGCACGGCTCGCATAGCTTGCGCGCCTGCACTCATTCCACTTGCACATAATCGGTTAACCGTTTCCCCTGGAACACTGAAAGGCAAACCCGCCAGTAAAGCGCTCATTCGAGCTACGTTACGGTTGTCCTCTCCTGCTTGATTGGCACAACCCATAATTACATCGGCAATAGCCTTTGGGTCTATGGTGCTATTTCGCTCCATGAGCTCCTTGATAACTATAGCACCCAGATCGTCTGCTCTAACAGCCGAAAGGGTTCCACCAAAACTTCCAATAGGGGTGCGAATTCCGTCTACGATAAATGCTTCTTTCATGAGAGGTGTTTTTGGGGTTCAACCAAAATTCCTCGCGAATATCGCAAACGACGGGCTAAGGGGCTAATTATTGATAAACGAAATCGTAACCCTTGAGGGTCATGGTTCGGTATTTCTTCTCGTCAAACTTGAACAATGCAGAGGGACGCTTGGCCTTGGGAGAACTGCGAACCGTCTTTCCTGTTTCCAGTAAAAGCTCGCTTTTTAGCAACTTCCGTCGGAAATTTCGCTTGTCCAAATCTTTTCCCAAGGCAGCTTCATAAAGAGTTTGGATTTGGTTTAAGGTGAACTCTTGTGGCAAAAGACTAAAACCAATAGGTCTGCGCTTCACTCTTCGCTTTAGACGCTCACGGGAATAGTCGACAATTTCATTATGATCATAGGCTAATGTGGGCAAGTCATCCACATTTACCCATCGATATTCACTTCGTTGTAAATTATAATGTACATCATCATCCAACCGAACGGTGCCGTAATAGGCGATGTTTACCACTCTGCCTGATGGATTTCGGTAAGGGTCCGAAAAAGCATTTAGGATTTCTACTGGCCAATCGTCTCGTCCCGTGATGCGACGCATCAATTCTTTGGCTACCGCAAAAGCATCCTCACTGGGCTTCACTTTTACCGATGGCAAAACATTGGCCCCCGCATATGGAGGATTAGTTTTTGTGGCGATTAAGAGTTTTAAATTCTCACCGTCGAAGCCATACAAAACCACCGAAGTGGCCAAGGCTACGTTAAAATCTTCTTTGTTGAATTCAACTCTCATAATATTACTTAGTGTAATTATAACACTAAGCTAAGTAATTTATTTTACCACTCGGTGTTTTTTCGAAATACTGTGCCCTTAAAATGAGCAACTAAGTCTTCATTACCCGTATAAACGCGTACTTGATACACGCCCGTGCTCCGGGTTTTTCTTATTTCTTCTGCCTCAGCCCAGACCTTCTCACCCACCTTTATTGGCTTTAAATGTGATATAGCTGTTTCGATAGATAGCGCATGCGTTCCATGGCCATTGGAGGCAAAAGCAAGGGCGCTATCCGCTAAAGAATAGCTAATACCGCCGTGAGCAATTTTAAAGCCATTGGTCATTTCCTCACGTAAGGTCATACTAAGTTTACAATAACCGGGTTTTACCTTTTCGACTTCGATACCAAGCCACTGACTAAAAGCGTCTCCATCGTACATGGTTTTTACAACTTCGGCGGCTGTTTTCATTTGTCCTCCTCCGTTTTACGCTGATCGTAATCAGCCATGCGCTCGATAAGAGAAATCAAAACGTCTAAAACCAAATTGAAATTCGCTTGTTCATCGGCCGAAGACTTGTCCAGCTTTGCTTTAAAGATGGCGCGATTTTTTAAGTCATCAAAAACCTTGGGGCTGTCTGTATAAACCTCATATTTTTTAGCCTCTTCGTAAGCCTCTGCTTTTTCTTTGATGATTTCGTCCACTACTGGCGCAGGAATCATACTTACTGGCATACCGGCCGCAATAAAAGCGTTCAGTAAAATCATTACCGAATCAACCAAGGCCTCGTGTTGCTCATCATTGAAATCATCAGCTATATTGGTAAGAAAGCCCATTAAATAGGGCTGATCCTCCATAACACGGGCAATCATCTGTCCTTGCTCCTCAGGGTTCATAGCGTGGTAATCGGCAATGGCCTCAGCGATGTGATCACGTTTTTTAGTGTCCATGCTGCAAAATTACGCTTTTATAATGCCCAGCAAGTTTTTAGGACTTCTTCTCTCCCCAAAAACCGGGGTGCTTCTTTATTTTTAAATTACTCATAACCTTAAGTTGACAGGCTAAGCGCAATCCATTTTCACGAAATTGGGGTGGGAAGTTTAAACGCCATAATTCCTGAGCACTAAAGGGACCAACCTCTCCCTCTAAAACCTCAACAGCACAAGTACCGCAGGTTCCCATCCCTTTGCAATTAAGCCATTGCGACGGACCGTTATGGGGATTGCATTCCGCCTTTTTAAGCACTCGCCTGAGGTTTGCTCCCGCTTCTGCCTCTATTTGCTTTCCTTCAAAATCAATTTGAAACATACATTATTAAATCAAGGGCCATTGCTAGAACCAGGTTACCAAAAGCAGTCAGACAAAGCGGTCCTATACCTCCTCTGCAGGACGAATTTTATTAATAAAGAATTCCTCCAATTCACCCAAGGTTTCTTCGCTGGTGTGGATATCCTTAACCACCTGACCATGATCCAAAATAACAATGCGCTCACAAAACTTTGTCACATGGCCTAAATCGTGGCTAGAAATAAGCATGGTTATATCGGTTTCTTCATCCAGTCTCTTCAATTCATCCAACAACCGGAACTGAGTGGAGGGGTCCAAATTGGCAAATGGCTCATCTAAAACCAGAATATCTGGGCTGCCAATTAAGGCTCCCACAATTCCGACTTTCTTTTGATTTCCCTTACTTAAATCTCGGATGTATTTCTTCTTGCCTCTAATTTCGTCGTTAAAGAAATCGTTGTACTTCGATAGTATTGCTTCGAGATCGCCTTCGCTTAGATTGTGAAGCTTTGCGATAAAATAAAAATATTCATCTGGCGTTAAATAGTCAATTAAAAAGCCTTCGTCGATAAAGCTTCCGGTGTAATGCTTCCAATCTTCCGATTGAGCCACATTTTTATCTTGACTCCAAACCTCGCCCGTATCAGCCGCAATTAAATCCAAGATTAAGCGGAATAAGGTCGTTTTACCCGCACCATTATTTCCCACCAAACCCAATGACTGGCCTTTATTAAACTCTAAATGATCTATGTCTAAAACCTTCGTTCCGTTGTAAGACTTTGAAAGCCCTTTTATTGTTATGATGCTCATCTGTATTAGTCTTTTTGACGGTAACCCGCCGCGTTGATGTATTTTTTCTCTTTAAAATTGATCACAGTTTGTTTGATGAAATAATTCTGAAACATCAGACCCAAAACACCTAGCGCCCCCAAGGCTATTAGACCATAATTTTGCGCATCAAAAACCGCAAAACCCATATAAACCAACATCGGCAAGCCTATAAGCGGCAACACAATCACAAACTGAGCGGCACCCGTTCCTTGGTAGTTAAAAGCCGAGCCTCTGCTTAGGTCGATGGGCTTTTTATTATACGTGCTCGCGAAAATTAGGACCGCCGTATTTACACCGACATTGTAAAGGGCCGCCGCTATATTTCGATACAGGGCGTCCATCCCAAAATACACATAAGGAATCGTAAGGATAAACATAATGATAACCCCAAACACCATGAGATAATATTTGGAGCGGTAATAGTCCTCCAAGGAATAGGCGCGCGTGAGAATTCCATCGAAATAGGAGCTCTCCCAGCTCACTAAAAACTGTCCATAATTAATCATAAAAACGCCCGTCATAAAAACACTCACAAAAACGAGCATGCCATCCCTTTCCGAGAATTCCTCCTGCGTGTAAAAAAATAGTCCGTAAAGCGCCATAAAAATAGCCGTATAAACCACCACTTTCGTTCGCTTATTTCGAAGGATCAGCTTAATTTCATTGGCGATCATCATCCCAATAAAACCCTTGTCCTCTAAGAAACTTAATTTAAGACTCGAAGCCTCCTTCGCCTTCACCTTCCAACGGTCTAAATGAGTCATAGAAAGCAGAAAGCGAAAATTAAGTTGATAGATTAGAACCAAAAGCCCAAGGGCTACAACTATGCCAAAATAGCTGTTGGCCATAGGCGTGTATAGCGACTCAGAAGCCGGGCCGAGGTCAATAAAATCTGCCGAGTTGGCGAGGAACAAAGCGGCCACCAAAACACCAAAGCCAATGGTAATTGCAGGCTTAACCGCCACTACACGCTTTAAATAAATTGCTAAGAAATGGTTGCACAAAATCAAGATAATGAAACCGCCTAGCCAGAGCACCGCCTGCACGTTGCCATATTCGACTGGAATAACACGGAAGGCCCAGGGCACTATAAACAACAACGGCAGTAGATTGAAAAAGCTAAATATCGAGCTCTGCAATAAAAAATGTACCACCCGCTTCTTGGATACCGGTTGGGTTAAATAATGCTGTATGCTTAATACGGTGAGATCCTGTAAGAAGAAGCGCATCGCCAAATCGGCTAAGAAATAGTACAGTACGCCTCTGCTAAAAATCGGCGTTAATAGTTCTGCGCCCTCAAAGGTTTCGCTTAATATCTCCTTCATGAAGAAGCCGAGGAAGCCGAAACTACCGAGGAAATAGATAGCTACAAGTAGCAATAATATCTTTACCCCCCATCCCTGTCTAAAAAAGGAGGAGCGGAATAATTTCCTGAATTGATGCCTGAACAACACTAGGTGCATTAGAAGTCTTTTATCAGTTAGTTGCCGTTACGACTCCTAAATTACAGGCTTTTGAAAAAATTTATGCTTTTTATCCTTAAAAGAAGCTTTGCCCTTGTTTCACTTTCCTTCGAAGCAATACAGACGCACGATAGCGGTCTTCGCGGTAATCGTCGTACAAGGAATCCAAACGATTTAAAACAATATCTAAGCCTAATTCGTCAGCCCAAGCTAATAGGCCTTTTGGATAATTTACACCTTTGGTCATAGCTAAATCAATGTCTTTGGCAGAGGCAATTCCTAAATGCAAAGCGTCCGCGGCTTCATTGATAAGCATTGCTACTATCCGGTCTAAAATCGCTTGGCCTAAATCTTTATCTTCATTTGGTGAGGGCTTATCCGCTCCCCCCCTGTAATCGTAAAAACCATAACCCGACTTCCGGCCTAAACGCCCTGCTTCTACTAAACGCTTTTGGCTAAAGTTTGGCTTATATCGGGGGTCGTAGAAAAAGGCAGTCCAAACACTCTCGGTGACGGCATAATTAACATCATGGCCAATGAAGTCCATCAGGGTAAAAGGCCCCATTCTAAACCCTCCTAGATCAGTCATGGCCCAGTCTATGGTAGCAGGGTCTGCCATGCCCTCTTCAAATATTCGCACCGCTTCGCTGTAAAAAGGCCGCGCCACACGGTTTACGATAAAACCAGGCGTATCCTTTGCTAAAACGGTAACCTTGCCCCAGTCATCAATGATTGCCTTGGATCGGTCCACTGTTTCTTGTGCGGTGGTAATTGCTGGAATAATTTCTACCAAAGGCATCAAGGGTGCGGGATTAAAGAAGTGAATGCCTATAACCTTGGCTGGATTTTTAACTGCTGAAGCAATGGAGGCTATCGATAAGGAGCTGGTATTAGAGGCCAAAATACACTCATCATCACAAAGCTCGTCCAGGTGACGGAAGATCTCTTTTTTGATGTCAATATTTTCCACGATTGCCTCGATAATTAAGCCACAATGCTCCATGCTGGCCATGCCGGTATCGTATTTAATCCGTTTTAAAATGGCTTTAGCTTCGTCTTCCGGTAGCTTTCCTTTTTCGGCCAAGCGAGCCATTATCTTTTCATGACCATGCCTGGATTTCTCCAAAGCTGCTCGCTGGGTATCTACAATAATAACCTCGTGCCCATTTTGAGCTGCAACCTGTGCAATCCCCGAGCCCATGGCTCCTGCACCTACAATACCTACTTTCATATTAACTTTATTAGGCTTTCGCCTGAAGCGATAGTTCTAAAAATTCGATTCAATTACTGTCCTTTAAAGACTGGCGCGCGCTTTTCTAAAAAGGCCGCTGTACCTTCATTGTAGTCGTAAGACTTACCACATTCGGTTTGGTATTCATCCTCCAAAGCGAGTTGAGCCTTAAGGTCGTTCGAATAAGTGGCGTTTAACAGGGCCTTAGTGCGTGCCAAAGCCAAGGTGGGCATTTGACTCAGTTGCTCCGCTACTTTTAGCGCTGCCGCTAAAAATCCCTCATCGGGAAGTGCTTTATAAATCATGCCCATTTGCTCAGCGTCGCTAGCTGAAACCTTTTCGCCTAACATCATTAGGGCCGATGCTTTCTGCAAGCCAATTAAACGAGGTAAGGTGTAAGTACCTCCGCTATCCGGAATTAAGCCGATTTTTGAAAAGGCCTGGATAAAAGAAGCAGATTCAGCAGCTAGTACAATATCACAGGCCAAAGCAATATTGGCGCCCGCGCCTGCCGCAACGCCATTTACGCCCGCTACAACAGGTTTGTCTAAGTTGCGAATTTGCTCGATGATAGGATTGTAATGCTCGGTGACAATTTTGGTGAGTTCCGGACCATTTGGGTCCGTTGCTTCCGCTAGATCCTGACCAGCGCAAAAAGCGCGTCCTTCACCGGTAATAAGAATTGCTCGTATTTCGGGATCTGCCTTAGCTTTATGAAGCTCCGACTGCAAAGCCAAAGCCATTTCGCGCACGAAAGAGTTGAATTTATTTGCACGGTTGAGGGTGATTTTGAGGACCCCGCCAATGCGTTCTGAGAGGATGAATTCAGACATGGAGATTCTTTTGCCGCTAAGTTAGGGAAAGGAAATATTCTTAATTAATCTTTTCAAAAGCGTTTAGGCTTCTCCTCAATTCTTTCCATGTATGGCATTGGGCTGCACATTGCAAGCCTAAATGGACAGGGCCCACCTATGCTTGAGGCTCACAAAAAATTACAAGCACTTAAAATAATCAAAAGGTTCTCGGCAGTCTTCGCATTTGTAGAGGGCCTTGCAGGCTGTGGAGCCAAATTGCGATATCATAGACGTATTGCGGCTTTTGCAATGCGGGCACATTACTTTTTTGGCTTCTCCAAACAAAACTGACTTATCCGCCGAACTACCTTCTGGAGGTGCAATACCGTATTCCTGAAGCTTTTGCTTTCCTTCTTCGGTCATCCAATCGGTAGTCCATGGAGGTGAGAGCACGGTTTCAATGTCAATGGATTGGTAGCCCTCTGCTTGCAAAGCTTGTCGGATGTTCTCTTCAATCTCATTCATAGCTGGGCAGCCCGAATAAGTGGGTGTTATTTTCACTTTAACACGACCTCCTTCCTCTTCTACATCGCGAACAACGCCCAAATCAACAACCGTTAAAACTGGGATTTCGGGATCCGCTACCTGCTTTAAAATATTCCAGATTCCTCCTTGCATGTCCTTTAAAATGAGTCTATAAAAATAAGGTCTTTTAGCTCCAAATTGTTTGTGTCTCTCTATTAAGAAACGATTCACCCTGAGATTTAAAGTGGTTTTAAATTCTCGGGGCATTATTCACTAACTTCACCCAAATTAATCAATCTCCAGCCATATTCATGAAAAAGATATTTCTATGTCTCCTGATCTCATTTATGGGGCTAGGTTTAAACGCACAAAGCGACACAAGTAGCCTTAAAGAAAAAACGCTCTATCGCATTATAAAAACAGATGGCGGTGAAATTATTGGGAAAATAATTAGTGAAGACGAGCGTGAAATCTATGTTTTAACCAAAGACCAACGACGTATTTATATCCCACAGCATGCTATAAAAGAACTCGTTCCTTTGCAGGTAAATAGCTTTAATAGCCTGGATAAACTCCTTGGGGAAGACCGCTTCGCCTCTCGGTATTTTATAACTACCAATGGCTTACCCATAAAAAAGGGGGAGCACTATGTTCAGTGGAACCTCTTCGGCCCAGATTTTCAATTTGGTCTCGGAAATAATATTGGCGTTGGCGTTATCACCAGTTGGTTTGGGACACCGATTATCGCGAACATTAAAAAGTCTTGGCAAATTGAAGAAAACCTTCACCTTGGTGTAGGGGCTTTGGTAGGCAGCTTATCTTGGGTTGAATTGGGAAGCGGAGGGGCCTTACCCTTTGCTTCGATTACCTTTGGTGATAGAGGGTCGAACTTATCCTTTTCCGGCGGTTACGGTTCGGTGTGGGCCGAGCAGGGGGGGCGTGCTGGTGGAGCACTCGCAAGTGTTGCGGGAATGACCAAAATCTCATCTAAGTTCAGCTTGGTTTTTGATTCTTTTATTGTGGTGGGAACTCAGGGTAATGAAACAGCCGCTCTAATTATACCCGGTCTTCGCTGGCATCAATCGGAAGGAAAGGCATTTCAATTCGGCTTTCTCGCTATTGTAGGAGGCGGTGAAGCTACTGCGATTCCTATTCCTATGGTACAGTGGTACCGTAATTTATAGAAGTTTATCCCTTTACTAAATCAAAAAGCCCCGCAAATCGCAGGGCTTTTTTGTATCGTTTTCAATAGTTTACCAATTAGCTTCTGGGTACATTCGTGGTAAATGTTGCATTTCGGCTAGAACGTAACCGAGGTATTCGGTGTGCTCCCCTTTCTTACCTCCGGTTTGCATCCAAGCGTCTTCGGGTCTTTGCAAAGTGGCCATTTCCAAGATTTGATTGACCTTGGCATTCCACTCTTCTTTTATCTTAGAAAGGTCCACGCCTATGCCCTTTGCAATCATTGCTTCGTCAACCTCATCCATTTCGAAGAGTTCGCCAGTCCACTCCCACAATTCATTTAAAGAGTTTTGAGCGCGCTCGTGACTCTCTTCTGTGCCGTCTCCTAATCGAATCAACCATTCGGCGCTCCACTGAGCGTGA
>CBFHRN010000032.1:0-24178 GCA_965658275.1 Croceimicrobium sp. | reverse complement strand
TTCACCAAATCCTGTGGTACCCGACACTTCGGTGTAAAGGTATTTACCACCGCCTGTGACATCGTCATTTGGACCCGTCCCAGCGCTTGGAGTTTGACCGGTAAAAGGGCCGAAATTTGGATTCGCATCCGATGGGCGAGTCCAACAATTATTAATGCGATTGCCAAGGTTATTATTTATAGTTACCCCAACTACCCAAGAGCTATCATTAAAGTTTTCGGTGAAAGGTGCTGTATAGGGGTTACAAAGAGTGCTTATTTCGAGTGGCCCCAAACGTTGCCCAAAACTAGTGGCTCCGCAACTATCTCTTAAATAAAAATCGTAGGTAGTACCAGATGTAAGACCCGTAACCGTTAAAGGCGAGCTCGTGCTTGAAAGAGAAGTCCCAGAGCCTGGGCTAAATCCTACCGGCCCATATTCAATTATGAACCCAGGTGCACCAGCTGAAGTCCAGCTAAGAGTAACAGCACTGCTAGTTAGGCTAGAGGCTATAAAATTACTGGATTGTAAACACGAAATATCATCAATAGCCACTTCATCAATAGCCATATCTGCAGCAAAAGCATTGTTTACTCCAGTAAATCTAATCTGCACGGTGTCTCCGGAATAAGACTGGATGCTTTGTTGCACTAAAGTCCAAGCAGCACCATTGGAGGTTTGCTGCTGACCAGCAATGCCCCATAGATAAGTCCAACCCGAACCATTATTAATTTCTACATAAAGTGAATCGATTCCTGTTCCATACATATGGTAGTAGAACTTCAAAGTTGGATTCGCTATACTGGTCGATAATATGATTTGAGGACTGGTTATGGATCCCGGCCCAGAAGCCCCATTACTTGCCTCTGTATATAAATAGTTCCCGTTTCCGCTCACATCGGCAGAAGGGCCTGTTCCGGCAGAAGGCGTTCCTCCATTTCCGGTGCCAAAATTTGGGTTAGCGAAGGAGGGTCTGGACCAGCAAGAACTGATTCCATTGCCATTATTGGTGCCGCCAAAGCCAGGTGTCCAGTTGGATCCATCAAAATTCTCGGACCATGGAATTGTAGCAATTCCACAAGGCATAGTTACCGTAACAGGACCCGTCCAGGCACTTACATTGCCCTGACCACAGCTATCCCGAACATAAATGTCGAATACTTGGCTACTCCCTAGGGGCAGAGTGAAAGGATTGGTACTGGCATTAACAATGGTTCCTTGACCTTGCGTAAAACCACTGACCCCATATTCTATTTGCCAATTTGTAGCTCCACCGGTCGTCCAACTTAAATCTACTGAGGTGGTGGTAATGTTACTAGCTACTAGTAAAGATGGTTGAGGACAAGCTGGGGCCTCATCAATACTCATGGCATCAATGGCCATATCTGAACGACGTTCATTTCCCTTGATTCCTGAAAAACGAATGATTACCGAATCTCCAGCATAAGCACTCAAATCAACAATCCCCACCGTAAATGGATCACTGCCCGAGCTATGCTGCTGCCCGGAAATACTCCATACACCATTAGTCCAGGTTCCAGAACTGCCTTTGTATACATCTACTCTTAAGGTCCCCATACTGTTGCCAAACATGTGATAGTAAAAGCGTAGCTCAGGACTGGTTAATGGACTTAAATCTATAAATGGAGATTCTAGAGCAGCGATCTGGTTAAAGGAGCCCGCCGATGATTCTAGATAAACAAAATTACCGCCGCTATGATCTTGATCCGGACCGGTATTAGGCGTCGTTCCCGTAATGCTTCGTACTCCCCAGTATACCGGGTCGGTTGCTTGCGATCCTCTTTGAGGATTACGCCACCAGCATGGTGCCACCGAATCGGCAGCATTATAGGCACCGGTTCCAGCTTGCCAAGGGTTAGCATCAAAATTTTCGGTGAAGGGTGCGCTTACCGAAGCGCAATAAGGCATACTTGTTACGGGTCCAATCCAGTCTGAAGTATCGCCTCCCCCGCATAATGAGCGGATGTAAAAATCGTAAACGGATCCAGAAGTCAAACCCGTTACTGTTCCCGGATTCGAGTTCATAACCACCAAGGTTCCATTCCCTTGGTTAAATCCCGTGGCACCATATTCTACTTCCCATGAAGTAGCATTGGCTGAATTCCAACTTAAATCTACTGAATTGGCCGATCTTGAAGTCACGGCTAAAGCCGATGGTTTTGGACAGTTAGGTGCTTCTTTTATTTCTACAGCATCAATGGCCATATCGCCTTGTGCTTGGAAGGAACGGGTAGCCTCGAAACGTACCCTTACGGTGTCATTAGCAAAGGCGTTAAGGGTAATAACCTCTTTTATCCAAGGGTCTGAAGAAGCAATTTGATCCTGACCTCCAGACTTGGTCCACACGGTTTGCCAACCTTGGGACTGACTCCACACCTCCACTTTTAATCCACCCACAGAGGCCCCATATCGATGGAAATAGAATTCCAAACTTGGCGTAGTTAAAGATGTTAAATCTATTAGGGGGGATACGAGTTCCGCAATACTTTGATTTTGACCACCTGTCGCTTCTGCATAAACATATTTTGAACCATTGTAGGCACCCGAAGGACCCGTTAAATTGGTTGGCGTACCTCCTGTTCTAGTTCCCCACGCATAAGCTCCGCCGCCAAAACCACCGGTTGGCGCCCCTGGATTGCGTTCCCAACAGTTATCAATTCCATTATTGGCATTTTGACCACCGGTACCCATAGTCCAATCGGCGCTTTCAAAGCTTTCAAAATAGCTGGAGGTAAAAGTAGAAGGCGTACAAATTGTACTAAAGGCAAAGGGACCTTCCCAAACACTAAGGTTCCCTATTCCACAGCTATCTCGAACATAGTATTCGTAGGTACTATTGGCCGAAAGTCCACTTAGAACAAAAGGTTTAGCGATAACACTTTGAGTATTTGTAGCATTTGGACTGAAACCTACGGGACCACTTGCAATTTGCCAAGCCGTTGCGCCACCACTTTGCCAATCTAAAGAAGCTCTGTCATGCATAACCCAGTTTACCATTTGCGCCGAGGGTTTAAAACATGTTGGAGCGGGACCATGATGAACTACAACCTTAAAAGTTCCAGCCTCAATTTTTGCATCTGCTGTATCGCATCCTGTGGCTGTAAAGGAAATATCAAAAGCATGTAGTTTAAAATCTAAGATTGATCCTGGAGCAGCACCATTTAGGAAACTCAAATTGGTTCGGCTAACTGCTTCGGAGGCGCCATTGGTCGTTACAGTACCGTTAAAAATTTGACCTTCATCCGTGCCTGTTGTGCTGCATTCTAAATAGGCGTAGATACCAGAAGGCGGCATCCCACCAAAACCAGCAACCGTATTTATGGTGTAATAAACATCTACACCATATATCCAGTTCCCGCTAGGAACAGAGACCGAAATGGTATTGGCACAGGAAGATTGAGAGTTGGTGTTTGGAAAAAAGTTCACGTCTTGAACTCCTACTGCAATCGCGGATGTGGCAGAGTCCGATTGCAATTGAGCATTAACACTAAAGCATATGAGTGCTAATGCGAGGCTGGTAATCTTTCGCATAGGGTGATTAATTGGTGCTGTAAATTAAAAAAAATTAGTGTTCTAAAAACACTAATCCTTTGAGGGCTAGAAGGCTCGAGGGTTTAATCTAGAGCTCTTTATTTTTCCCGGCAATCTTGCACAAATACAATTCTTTGTAATCCCTTACTCCAATTAGATAAAACCTTGAATGAAATGCTCTGAACTGTTTAAATTGAATAAGTCCTATTATCCATTTTGAGCGTTTGATTCTGCACTAAAGTTCAAAGCTCAAAGAAGCAAATCACCGCCATTTTCTGCCTATGTGGCCTAAGTCACTTTGAAGAAAATGCTTCGGGAAACGTAGACCATTTCTTTAAGGGGCATGTGGAATATATGTGCAGGATTCTCCCGGCGGTCGGTCCTTATGCATTGGCTTTGTACCCAAGGTCAAAAAGCTCGAGCCTTAGCAGGCTCGGGGGCGCTTTTTTAATGCCCGAACCCTTCAAGCGAGCTTGGAGCGCGGGCATAAAAAAAAAGCTCTGGCCTTTAGACCAGAGCTTTTTCCTTTGTTGCCCCACGAGGACTCGAACCTCGACTGACTGGACCAAAACCAGCTGTCCTGCCAATTAGACGATGGGGCATCCTTGATTTTGGGTGGGCAAAAGTAAGCTCTCCTTTTTATACGCGCAAATTATTTTCAAAATCCCGTCAAAAAAATTTCACTTTTCTGAAAGCAAGCTTTAACGAAGTGTTGATACACTATAACGCCCTTTATTTCATAAATTCGCCCGCAGCTACTTAAATACGTGTGCACATGCTTGCAAACTATAAGAAAACAAACAACCTTTTAGGATGGCTCACTTTTGCCATCGCGATGATTACCTATTACATCACAATCGAACCTACAGTTAGTTTCTGGGATTGTGGTGAATACATTGCTACTTCTGTTAAACTGCAAGTAGGTCACCCTCCAGGTGCACCGCTCTTCCAGCTAATGGGAAATTTTGCTTCTCAATTTGCCTTCGGTGACGTAACGCGTCAAGCCATGATGGTAAACCTCCTATCGGCAGCAGCAAGTGCTTTTACAGTACTCTTTCTGTTCTGGACGATCACGGCGTTAGGTCGAAAGTTTGCCGCTAAATATGGAGAACTTACCGAAGGTCGTTTAACTGCCATTTTTGGAGGTGCCTTAGTGGGTGCCTTAGCCTACACCTTTAGTGATAGTGCTTGGTTCTCTGCGGTTGAAGGCGAAGTATATGCTATGTCTTCTTTATTTACCGCCATTGCCTTCTGGGCGATTTTAAAATGGGAAAATGAAATTGACCACAGCCCAAGAGCACATCGCTGGCTGATTTTTATTGCCTATATCATTGGCCTATCTATCGGGGTTCACATTCTTGTATTCCTTACCATTCCGGCAATTGTGATGGTCTATTTCTACAAGACCGATCAAACCATTAGTCGAAATAAATTCATTATTTACAACTTAGTCGGCATCCTAATTTTAGGAGCTATCTTCTCCGCGATTATCCCCTTCGTTCTCAATATGTTTGGCAAGCTGGAGATATTTATGGTTAATAGCCTGGGTCTGCCTTTTAATAGCGGTACGATTGTTACCATAATCTTAATTGGTGGGGCAGCGGCCTACGGACTGATCTTTACGCGTAAAAAGGAATCTCCAATTTGGAACACCCTAATTCTATCGGTTTTATTCATTCTCCTTGGGTATTCAACTTTTGTCACCTTAGCGGTTCGATCCAACGCGAATACACCTATTGATGAAAACAATCCTGAAGACGCAATGTCTCTGCTTGCCTATTACAAACGTGAGCAATATGGTGACTTCCCTGTTTTCTACGGTCAGTCTTTCAACGCTCCTCTTGACGCCCAAAATCCTTTTTCGGACGGCAATCCTGTTTACCAGCGCGATGATGAAACCGGCACTTATGTAGTCAGCGACCAGCGCAAAGCAACCATCCGTAATTTCGATAAGCGTTATGTAGGATTCTTTCCTCGCATGTGGAATGATGACCAAGCCTCTGTTCAGAATTACCAGAATTATGGAGGAATTAGCAAGGCGGATATGGACAAACCCATACCGCTTGGCAAAAACATTTCTTGGTTCTTAGACTACCAGGTGGGCCATATGTGGTGGCGCTATTTTATGTGGAACTTTGCGGGTCGTCAAGACGACGAACAGCACCGTTATGAATACACCAAAGGAAATTGGATTTCCGGAATCGGCTTTATTGACGAGTGGCGCTTAGGACCACAGTCCAATTTACCTTACCACAAGGAAAATAATCCTGGACGAAATGTCTATTTCTTCCTTCCCTTAATTCTTGGTTTAGTCGGCGCCTACTTCCATTATCAGAAGGCAGGCAAAGATGCTTGGGTGGTCAGCTTGCTCTTCCTGTTTACGGGATTAGCTATTGCTGTCTACCTTAACCACAAACCCTTTGAACCTCGAGAACGAGACTATGCTTACGTAGGCTCCTTCTATGCCTACAGTATCTGGATTGGCTTAGGGGTGATGGCCTTGTACGAACTAGTTAAAAAGGACAGCAAACAAGTGGCCTTAGGCATTAGCCTGGTCAGCCTTTTAGCCGTTCCAGGTTGGATGGCTGCCCAAAACTGGGATGATCATGATCGAAGCGACCGTTATGTTGCCCGCGATATTGCCAAAGCCTACTTAGACAGCTGTAAAAAAGATGCCATCTTATTTACCAATGGCGATAATGATACCTTCCCACTTTGGTACGCACAGGAGGTAGAAGGATATCGTACCGATGTTCGTATCATCAACCTAAGTTTATTAAATACCGACTGGTATATCGACCAAGCCAAACGCGCGGTTTACGATGCTAAACCAGTTCCGTTCAACTTTACCCATGATGAATACAAGCAGGGTACGCGCGATGTAGTTTATTATCAAGATCGAGGCGTTAAAGGACGTTGGGATGCCAAAGACTTTATCCGCTGGATTCGTGAAAGCAAGAACAATACTTTTACTGCATTTAATGGTCAGAAAGAGCTGGGCTATTTCCCTATTAAAAAGCTACGTGTAAACATCGACAAGGATCAGGTATTGGCCAATGATGTGTTAATGCCGGAGGACACCAACCGCATAGTTTCCTATATCGATTGGAATATCAGCGCCAATGTACTCTCCAAACGCGATTTGATGGTAATTGATCTTATCGCCCATAATGATTGGACACGCCCTATTTACTTTAGTGTAACGGTGGGTAATAGTAGTCAGGCTTATTTCTGGCTCGACGATTACTTCCAACTAGAAGGATTGGCTTATCGTTTCGTTCCTGTTCTTAATAAACGAAACCGCGTGAATGGTCGCCCCGATACCGACTTTGGCAAGGTGGCAACCGATATCATGTATGACAATTTGATGAACAAGTTCGAATTCGGCAACATGGAAGTACCTGGGGTATACTTAGACGAAACGAATCGTCGGGTAACCTTTAACCTCCGTAATATTTACGGCCGTTTGGGTAAAGATCTTGCGAGTCGTGATCGCAATGAAGAAGCCATTAAAGTGCTCGACCTTGCGGTAGAAAAAATGCCAGAAGAGAAGTATGCTTACGATTACTTCGTATTCAATATTATCGAAGGCTATTACATGGCTGGTGCGGATGACAAAGCGAGAGCTATGCTCGAAATCTTTGCAGATCGCCTCGATGTTGAATTAGCTTACTATGCGCAATTCACTGGGGAAGACCGCCAGAAAGTTCGCCAAGAGCTTCAGGTAGCATCTCAATACTACATGCAAATTATTCGATACCTCAACCAGTATCAATACAAGAACGATCAGAATGCATTGAGTCAGGATGATCTTTACCAACGATACGTGCAGGCATTAAGGCCACTCGGAATGGCTTAGGATAAAATTAAAACCCCGATTTTAGCATCGGGGTTTTTTTATGGCTTATCTACACTACATACCAAAATGGCTTCAAGCCTTCTATCCAAATCGTATTTGGCGCCTTTCGTCGGATGACTCGGCCCCTAAGATTTACCTCACCTTTGACGATGGACCGATCCCAGAGGTTACCCCATGGGTTTTAGATCAATTGAAAAGCTATGAAGCCAAGGCCACCTTTTTTTGCATTGGCGATAATGTGCGAAAGCACCCTTCCATTTTTAAGATGTTGGAGCAAGATGGACATCGAATAGGGAATCATACTTTCAACCATCTAAATGGGCGTAATCACGACAAGGAGCTGTACCTCGAAAACACCTTAGCTTGTAATGAATATTTTGAGAGCGACTTATTTCGACCTCCCTATGGACGCTTAAAAAAAGCCCAAGCTCAAAACTTGAGCCGGGCTGGATTTAAAATTGTAATGTGGGATGTATTAAGCGGAGATTGGGACTCTCGGAATACTGCCTACGACTGCATTCAGGCGGTCAAGCGCCATGCCAAGCCGGGCTCAATTATCGTATTTCACGACTCCCAAAAGGCCTGGCCACTTTTGCAAAATGTATTGCCTGAAGTCCTTGCCCACTTTAGTCAGCAAGGTTATTCCTTCGAAAGTCTCTAAGCCCCGTTGTACTCGAGCTGCTGGATAATAGATTCAGCCGACAACACACCACTTTGACGCCACTTCTGCTCTCCCTTGCGGTAGATCATTAAAGTAGGCACCCCCTGAATGGCTAATGATTGAGCCAAGGCTGGGTTTCGGTCTACATCAATCTTTAAAACCTTAATTCGGTCACCCATCCGATGCTTCACGTCCTTAACAATAGGACCTAACACTTTACAAGGCTGACACCACTCTGCATGGAAATCGATTAATACCGGTTTATCCGACTGAATCAACTCCTTAAAGCTGGCCATTTTACTTTACCGTTTTAAGATTGGCGCGGTTCCAAGCTAAAATACCACCACTCATATTATGTACTTTCTCAAAGCCCATTTGCTGCATCATGTTTACAGCTTTTCCGCTACGACCGCCACTGCGACAGTAGATAACATACTCTTTAGACTTATCTAGTTTGGCTATCTCCTTTTGGAAATCCGCTCCATAAAAGTTTAGAAGATCCGAACCTTCCAAGTGGCCTTGCTTATATTCATCTGGTGTGCGAACATCAATAAGAACCACCTCTTTATCGGCATCCAATAAACTGTTTACTTCTTGGACGTTCAAATTGGTTTGGTTGGCTCCTCCAGCAGATTGAGCACAAGCGCCTAAGGCTGAAAAGACTATTAGAAAACTTAAAATACGGTACATAATTTTACTTTTTATAGCTTAATACTGTTGGGAATCCACCGGCATTATGCACGTTTTCTATGCCTTGTTGTACTAACCAGTTTTTGGCATTTTCACTGCGTGCACCACTACGGCAAAATACAACAACTGCCCCTTCTGCTGCGCGGAAACGCTCTAGGTTCGCAGGCACTTGATCTAGTGGAATATTCTCTGCACCTGGAACACTAACCTCAGCTACTTCAGCTTCAGTTCTAACATCTACCAAGAATGTCTTTGGGTCATTAATTAATTCAGTCATAGTAGTTCAAAATTGTTTTGCGCAAATATATTCTTTGAAAAGCAGTCCTTGCCGTGATTTCAATCACATTAAAAACCCATCCAAAACTTTCGCAAACGTAATTGACTTTCGTTGGGCTCCTCTACAAGTTTAATTTGATGCTTTTCTTCGTATTCCACTAAACGTGGCTTAGCCTTTAAAGTTTTGAAACGATATTCCCCATTATCTCCCTTTGGTCTCGCAATGCGCATCTTCACCTTAGTATCCGCATCTAATTGCTCTTGATAACGCCCCAGCACTTCCTGCATATTAGCTAAGCCTAAGGTATCCCCGTTAATACTCACAATCTCATCTAAAACGCGTAAACCCAAATCTTCACCAAATTCATCAATGCCGTCTTCGCTGGCAATAATGATTCGATCTGACTCAAAATTGTAGGAGAACTCATCAGCACCCAAGCTCCAGCCACTAGCCGTGCCATTTTCCACGTAAGACACTCCCACATTACCTAATAGACGTTCGAAGGGGAAAGGCTCGGTTCCCGCAAAGTGCCGCACCATAAATTCTTCCACTTCTGGGTAGCTGTAATCGGCCATTATCCGGAAGAGCTGGTCGTCTTGAAAAAATGTGTCCGCATGATAAACCGACCCTAAATTGGCCAATAAGTCTACCAAACGCATGCTTCCGCCGGAGAGCTCTATCAGACGCAAGTCTAGAGCCATAGCGGCTAAAGCACCTCCGTCGTAAAAGTTTTGATATTGATCTTTGTAATAGCTAAGTGTGTATTTACTGGCTTGGGTTAAGGGCACATTAGTGTCAAACTCATCATCCGATAGGAACTTATCGCGTAGAATCTCCAAAAACTCCTCCGGACTGTAAATTTGATTTAAGATTTGAACGATGTGACTGTTATACTCGGTAACTCCTTCATAAAGCCAAATATGCTCCGACATTTCGGGCTCAATAAAATCAAAATCGTGAATGTATTCCGAGTGAATACTTAGGGGAGTTACAATATGAAAAAACTCATGTGCAGTAATATCCCGAACCCCATTGTAAAAGAACTGGTTGTTCATCTCGGGCATAAATAAAACCGTTGATTTATGATGTTCTAAAGCCCCATAGCTAGTCCCCATTTGCTCTCGAGGAGCGCAATAAACTAAAACGGCATATTTATCGACAGGCAACTCCCCGCCTAAATAATCGGCCGATGCAATCATCACATCACTAATAGCTTCTAGGCAAGCGGCCGCATCGACAATTCGATTCGGACTGTAAACAGCCAACTCTACTTTTGCTCCTCCGATCATTTTACTGGCTGTATCGGCTTCACAATAAAGAATTGGATTGTCGTGTAACTCGAAGTAATTATCGTAGCTAAAAACATCAACCGAATCCATTCGCTGTGGAACCACCGCGGAGGCACCGTAAAAGCGGTTAGGCTTTAGCACTTGTAATTCGAAGGGTCGGTTTTGAAGCCCTGAGATATAGCCCAAGTAGCCAAAATTATTGAGTAGGAACACATCTTCTTCATTGCTGGTGCCGGCTGGCTCAAAGATGTCGCTAGCATCTGGATCGTCGTATGAATCACCCATTCGGTAACGGATTTCGAATAAGTCTTGAGCTTGCGATATCTTCCAGCGGTTTAAATCCAAACGTTCAACTTCCAAAGTGTCTCCCTTCCCACTCAGGGCCAAGAAATCTTGTACAAAGCGTCCGTAATTGTGCACGTCGTAGGTCCCGGGTACAATGCGAGGGATGTGAAACTCGGCCACACTATCTTCAATAATGGGTGGAATAACCCGAATTGGAATCAGGTCGTCTGCATAAGCCTTCAGATTCTGTACTATGGTGTATTTCTCACTATCCTGAAATAAAAGACGCTCTTGAGCATTTAAAGGAAGTACCGCAATAATAGCGATGGCCAGTAGGGATTTATACATTTAACGTAGATTTTCTAAGCTGTGAATACTATTTCTTCGAGACACGGTAAAGGAGTGCAAGGCTACGATACCGTAACCAATTATCCAAGTGATTATAACGGTTAAAATGATTATCCAAGTATCGATATTAGTGCGGAAGGCAAAGTTTAAAAGCCACCATCGAGTAATTACAACTGCTAAAGGAACAGCGATTAATACGCCAATTAAAATTACCCAGAGCAGTTCCTTAAACACCAGATTAACCATATCCCAGCTATCCGCACCTAAAACATTACGAATGGCAATTTCTCGCGTTCGTAAGCCTGTTGTAAAAGAGGCAAGCCCAACAAAACCCAAGATGGAGATGATAATCGCCACAATGGTTAAATAAAGTATGAGTTTGGATTGACGAAGTTCTTCTTGATACATTTCCAAAAGATCCTTGCGCAAAAAGGAAAATTGAAAAGGCACTTTTGGCACAAGGGCTGTCCATCGTCTTTCAATATCATCAAGCGCTACATATACCTGCTGACGGGCCACTTTAAGATGAATGATTCGCGCATTACTGCGATTTAAAGTAAGAATGAGTGGCGCCATTTTCGCGTGTAGTGACTGGGCATTGAAGTCCTTGCATACCCCAATTACCTTTGCATCCACTTGTGCCTCACCTTCCTCATCAAATCCACTTCGTATTCTCTTTCCGATAGGATTCTTCCAGTCCATGAATTTGACCAAGGAACTGTTTTCAGCCTTTGTTTTTGCGACAGTAATTAAGTCTTATTCTACTGTCCAGCTTCGTTTACCACGAATTAAATCATCCAAATCGCCATCACCGTGAACCTCCTTCGCATGCTCAAGCTGCTGCATTACCTGATCCTCATAACACGATCGATCTTCTTGGTAAATAATTCCAAAAACTCGAGGAAAATGCTCGTCAAAGAAACGACTTAAAATATAGGCCTTGGTAGGGTCTTTGGAATCATGCACCCACAAATCATCCACATTAGCATCCTCTTCTAGGTTTACAATTTCGGGTTTCAGCCCATTGAGACGGATCCCCTTTGTCCCTTGATCATAAATCAATGGCTTTCCCTCCTCCAGCATCAACACAAAAGCATCTTTTAGTTTCTTATCTGTGAAATTGAGGAAGGTCCCATCATTAAAAACATTGCAGTTTTGATACACCTCGATAAAGCTGGTTCCTTTATGCTTGTTGCTTGCGGTTAACATTTCCCGCATGTGTTTGGGATCGCGATCAATGCTTCGTGCCACAAAAGTTGCGTCAGCACCTAAAGCCAAGGCCAAGGGATTAAAGGGATGATCGGCACTGCCTAGCGGACTACTTTTCGTCTTCTTACCTAATTCGGAGGTAGGCGAATATTGACCTTTAGTTAATCCATATATTTCATTATTGAAGAGCAAGACATTCAAGTCTACGTTCCGTCGCAGCAGGTGAATCAAATGATTTCCACCAATGCTTAGTCCATCTCCATCGCCGGTAATGACCCAAATGGATAAGTCGGGATTTGCCAATTTCAATCCGGTGGCTACTGCAGGTGCCCTTCCATGAATACTGTGCATCCCATAGGTATTCATATAATATGGGAAACGAGAACTGCAGCCAATACCTGATATAAAAACTATGTCTTCCCGTGCAATCCCCAATTCGGGAACGACCGATTGCATTTGCTTTAGAATGCTATAATCTCCGCAACCCGGGCACCATTTCACCTCTTGGTCGCTACTGAAATCGCGGGCGGTAAGTTTAGTTTCCATCTCCATCCTGCGCCATTTTTTTAATTCGCTCCAATATCTCCTCTGCTAGGAAAGGCTGGCCTTTTATCTTATCTAAGGCTTCCGTTTGCACCAAGTAATGGTCGCGGATTATTCGCACCAATTGTCCGTTATTAAGTTCGGGAATTAGAATTCGGCTGTAATTCTGAAGCACATCCCCCAAGTCTTCCGGCAATGGATTTAAATTTCTCAGATGTAATTGCGCCACTGAAAATCCCTGAGCCAAAGCTTGTGAAACGGCTACCTGAATAGCACCTTTGGTGTTGCCCCAGCCTAAAACTAGGATTTCGCCTTTTTCGGGACCTTGTAATATTTTAGTTTGGGAATAGGTCTTTGCAATCAAATCTACTTTGCGAGCACGAATCTTTACCATCAATTCATGGTTTTCTGGATCATAACTCACATTACCTGTTTTATCTTCTTTCTCTAATCCACCGAGACGATGCTCCAGACCTGCAGTGCCAGGAATAGCCCATTCACGTACTTCGCGTTCATCGCGCTCATAGGGTAAAAAATCGCCAGCCATCGTTCGGAAAGGAGGCTTTATCTCACCTAAACTCGAGGCTTTAGGGAAGAGCCAAGGTTCGGAGCTATTAGCGATATAACCATCACTCAGTAATATCACTGGGGTCATGTGCTCAACTGCCATTTTAGTGGCTTCAAAAGCTGCGCGAAAACAGTCAGATGGGGAAGAAGCGGCAATTACAGGAATGGGCGTTTCGCCATTCCGACCATAAACCGCTTGCATTAAATCACTTTGCTCAGTTTTGGTAGGTAAACCGGTGCTTGGTCCACCGCGCTGCACATTAACTACGACTAGCGGTAGCTCCAGCATCATCGCCAAACCAAGAGCTTCCGTTTTTAAAGCCATGCCTGGACCTGAAGTTCCGGTAACTCCCAAGGCGCCGCCAAAACTCGCGCCAATTGAAGCCGTAATCGCTGCTATTTCATCTTCAGCCTGGAAGGTCTTTACTCCATAATTCTTCCGGGCGGCTAATTCATGAAGGATATCCGAAGCCGGAGTAATCGGATAGCTACCATAAAATAACTCAAGGCCACTTTTCTTAGCCGCTGCAATGAGTCCAAGCGCTAAAGCTTGGTTTCCGGTGATGTTTCGGTACTCGCCGGGTGGCAATTTAGCTTTCTCGATACGGTAACGGGTGATTGCTTCAATAGTATCCCCGTAATTATATCCTGCCTTTAGGGCTTTAGTATTCGCTTCTAGAACGACAGGTTTATGCTTAAATTTTTCTTCTAGAAAGTTAAGGGTAACCTCTAAGTCACGGTTGTAAAGGAAGTAGATAAAACCTAAAACAAACATGTTTCGAGAGCGATCGCGATCGCGAGGGGCGATGTCCACCTCTTTCATCGCATCTCGGTTAAGACGTGTAACTTCTATCTCGTAAAACTGGTAGTCTGCCGGTTTATTTGCTAGTGGGTTTTCTTCATCGTCGTAGCCCGCTAATCGAAGATTTTTCTTGTCGAAACCGGCGGGATCCACAATAACCACTCCTGTGGGCTTGAGGCTATTGATGTTCTTCCGGTAAGCTGCCGCATTCATGGCTACTAAAACATCAGGACGCCCCCCGGGAGTGTGAATTTCCTCACTACCAAAATTAATTTGGAAACCGGATACTCCTGCTGTAGTTCCAATCGGAGCGCGGATTTCCGCGGGGAAGTCAGGAAATGTACTTAAATCGTTTCCCGCTAAAGCGGTGGTATTAGCGAACTGCGCACCCGCCAACTGAATACCATCGCCAGAATCACCTGCGAAGTGAATGGTTACTTTGGAAAGGGTTTTGGTTTCTTTCATGGTTAAAGCTTACAAGCTCCCAATCTCCACTACAGATGTTACCTCAGGCACGTGTTTTTTTATCGTCATTTCCACGCCACTCTTTAGGGTCATCTGGTTAACATTGCATCCGCTACAGGCGCCATGAAGCTGCACCTTTACTGTACCGTCTTCCTCTAAATCAACCAAACTAATATCTCCGCCGTCTGACTTTAAAAAAGGGCGAATCTCTTCTAGCGCAAGGCCAATTCGATTAAGAATTTCGTCTTTGTTTTTCATGCTTTAATCTTTTACAGCTGAACATCCAGCCATGGTGGTGATGCGCGTAATTTCAGTTGGAGGTAATTCCTCATTACGACGGACCAACTCTTCTACTGCACGACGGGCAATACCCTCAAATGCTTGCTGCGCGATAGTTCCATCTTGCAAGGCCGCGGGTCTTCCAACATCTCCTGCCTCTCGAATTGTTTGCACAATAGGGAGCTCTCCAAGGAAAGGAATTTGCAATTGATTTGCAAGATTCTTAACCCCATCCCGACCGAAAAGATAATACTTATTCTCTGGTAATTCGGGAGGAGAGAAATAGGCCATATTTTCAATTAAACCTAAAACAGGTACATTGATATTTTCGACTCTAAACATGGCTACCCCCTTGCGCGCATCAGCTAAAGCCACATTCTGAGGAGTACTTACAATTACGGCTCCGGTAATAGGCACGGCCTGAACGGTTGACAAATGAATATCTCCTGTTCCTGGAGGTAAATCCAGAATCATAAAATCGAGTTCCCCCCAGTGGGCATCGCGCAACAATTGGTTTAGCGCTTTAGAGGCCATTGGACCTCTCCAAACTACCGCTTGATCAGGCTTCGCAAAGAAACCAATGGAAAGTAATTTGATACCGTAGCTCTCTACAGGGTCCATCATACTCTTACCATTTACATTGATGGTGCCAGGGCGTGCCGTTTCAACATCAAACATGGTTGGCATGGAAGGACCATAAATATCCGCGTCTACTAAACCAACTGAGAAGCCCATTTGCTTCAAGCTTACAGCTAGATTAGCGGCCACGGTAGACTTACCTACACCTCCCTTACCCGAGGCTACAGCAATAATATTTTTAACACCAGGTAGCGCCTCGCCGCGAATCATATTCGCGCGCTCTTCGGCTGCTTTCGGCACTTCTATGTTAACGGTTATTTTAAGCTTCTTATTCACTTGTTCGTGGATTTCTTTTAAGATATCCACTTCAAGTTTCTTCTTGACATGTAGTGCTGGAGACTCGGAAATAACGTCTACAACAACCTCATCCCCAAATATTTGTATGTTTTTTACATGCCCAGCCTCTACCAAATTTGTTCCCCCTTTGGTAGCTTTTATAGCTTCAAGTGCTTTTACAATATCACTTTTGGTGTGTGCCATTCTCAAATTAGAATTTGAGCAAAAGTAAGGCAGAAGCGCAGCTTTTTCTAATGATATCTATCACCTCCTTTTAAGAATAGAGGTAAATTATATTTATCCGAACAAATGTTGGAAGACCTCCTCCACCTGTTTACAGGCAATTACCTTTATTCCGCCGGCACTTTTAAACTTGGAAGCATCCGAAATTAACATCTCTTCGAATCCCAATTTTTCGGCTTCAGATATGCGTTGCTCGATACGCGGCACTGGTCTTAATTCGCCACTTAGACCAACCTCGGCAGCAAAACAAATTTTTGGAGCTAGGGCAATATCCTCATTAGAGCTAAGTATAGCGGCAACCACCGCTAAATCTATAGCCGGGTCGTCGACTTTTATTCCTCCGGTAATGTTGAGAAAAACATCTTTTGTACCAAGGCGAAAGCCACATCGCTTTTCCAATACAGCCAAAAGCATATTTAACCTTCGAGTATCATAACCTGTAGTACTCCGCTGCGGGGTGCCATAAACGGCGGTACTTACCAAGGCCTGAACTTCTATTAGCATTGGTCGGATTCCTTCTAAGGTAGCAGCCACCGCATGACCGCTCAAATCTGTACCCCGATCTGAAAGCATGAGCTGGGAAGGATTCTCCACAATGCGCATTCCAGCGCCATGCATTTCATAAATTCCAATTTCATGGGTAGACCCAAATCGGTTTTTATGTGCTCGAAGTAAACGGTAAATATGGTGTCGATCCCCTTCAAATTGAAGCACCGTATCTACCATGTGCTCCAGTAATTTGGGACCGGCAATCTGTCCTTCCTTAGTAATATGACCTATTAAAAATACCGGTGTTCCTGTTTCCTTGGCAAATTGAATAAGCTCTGCAGAACATTGGCGGATTTGAGACACCGAACCAGGAGCCGAATCTATAAGAGGTGACTGCAGAGTTTGAATGGAATCAATGATCAAAATGTCGGGCTGGTTTTCTTGTGCCAATTGAAAGATCTCCTGACTCTGGGTAGAGGTCAGCAAATAACACTCTTCATTTCGAATACCAATTCGCTGTGCTCTCATCTGCACTTGGTGTTCGCTTTCTTCACCCGAAATATACAAGACTTTTCTAGGGAGATTTAAAGCCATTTGGAGCATTAAGGTACTCTTACCAATGCCCGGTTCTCCTCCAATTAAAACCACAGACCCTGCCACAATACCTCCGCCTAAAACCCGATCTAATTCGGAGTCTCCACTACCAAATCGTTGGGCACTATCCGCCTTTACATCGCGTATAGAGCGAATGCTAGCCTTGGCACTAGTACTAGGCTTGCTACTGGATTTCCAATCGGTTTTAGAAGGAGCTTGGACGACCTCTTCGACGATGGTATTCCATTCTCCGCAGCGCGAACACTGACCCATCCATTTGGAGTGTCGGGTTCCGCATGATTGGCATAGATATTCAATCTTCGCCTTTGCCATTAGAGGGCTAAGGTTCTCGATTTATAGGTGTTTGAATCTGTTGGACTAGTTCCTTCAAAAGCAAATTTGGCTCCTGAAAAATAGCCCAGGGCATCATCTACAGAGTCGTATAAAACCACTCCATCTACGGCCTGAATATTAACAATTTGGAAAATGGTATCCTCCTTGGCGCCCTTTGGTAAAGCCACGACTAGCTTATCGACCAAGGCTAAATAATCGAGAAGCTTGTCTAAATTACGAGCACTGCACTCCCAGTTTGAATAGAAAAGCACTACGGTATCTTCTCCGTATATGGACCAAGAATTGATCTTAAGGTTCATATCAGTAAGACTGTGCTTTTTGGATCTTAGAGCTTCTCTGAGGGTCATGGTAATTGTTTTTTCAAAATTCGTCGAGCACGATATATCATAGGTAGGGCTAGCACACCTGCAATTAAAGTCATCACTATCTGGCCACTGTGTACCAAGGTAGCAAAACTAAGGCCATCTGCCTCTGGAATCCCCAAGACACCCAGGGCTAACATCACTAAATAATGGTAGGAGCCAATCCCGCCGGGAGCGGGCACCACCATCCCCATTCCTCCAGCAATCATTACAAATAAACCATTAGCTAAGCTAATTTCGGATGTTGCCGGCAAGGCAAATATGACCACATAAATCATAAGAAAATACATGATCCAGATAAAGGCCGTGTGACCGTAAAAAGCCCATTTGTTTCGGACTTTAGAAAGAGATTTAAAACCTTCCTTAAAACCTTGCCACAATTCTCGAACTTTTATAAATATGGGTAGCGCTTGGATTTTTTGACGAAAAAGGTAAGCCACTATTGCAAACACAAGCACTATCCCTAGTAGTATCAATTTCAAATCGGGGCCATCGGCAGAACCATCGCCATTGGCAAAGGCTTGGTCAAAGAAATGCTGGAGATTACCTAATTGAATAACAAAAGTGAAGAGTATCAAAGCTAGAAGTATAGCGGCGTCAATAACCCGCTCTAATACAACTGTTCCGAATAAACGCTCTAAAGGAATGTCATCGGTACTCTTAAGGGAGGTGCAGCGCATAAGCTCTCCTGCTCTAGGCACGGCTACATTGGCAAAGTATCCAATAGAAATGGCGTGTATTGCATTCCAAGGCTTGGCCTTTTTACCAAGTGGTTCCAATAATAAATTCCAACGCAAACCGCGGCTAATGAAAGCCGCGTAGCCCATTAACATGGAGTAAATGACATAGGAGTAATCGGCAGACTGAAAGTCTTCGACCAGTTTAGACCATTCTGTTTTTCGGAAGGCAAGCCACAAGAACAGCCCCCCCACCCCAAGGAATAAAATATATTTGATTATGTCTTTAAAGCGGCTTTTCAAAAAATCAGTTTAAGCGATTGTTTTCCTCATTCGGGAAAATAATCGAAGGTTTAAAGGACTTCGCCTCCTCAAAATCCATCCATGCATAAGAGATAATAATGATGATGTCACCAGGCTGCACTTTACGAGCGGCCGGACCATTCATAGTAATCTCGCCGCTTCCGCGTTCACCTTTAATGATATACGTTTCCAGGCGCTCACCATTATTCACATTAACGATAGCAACCTTCTCACCCTGAATCATGTTGGCCGCATCCAATAAATCCTCATCAATAGTGATACTGCCTATATAATTAAGATCAGCTCCGGTAATCTTTACTCGGTGGATCTTCGATTTTAACACCTCGATTTGCATGGCGCAAAATTACGTATTAAGGTAAATTCTAAATAGGAAAAACAAAAAACTAATAAAGCGAAAGGTTATCAATCAAACGTACCCCTTCGCAATATGCCGCAATAAGAACGCGAACATGCGTATGTTGTTTCCAGTCCCCGACAATTTTCATGGATTCGGCATCCGCAAACTCAATGTACTCAAGCTCCAAGGTGCTTTTTTTAAAGTGCCTTTGAACCGCCTCTTTAAGTTCTACCGGGCTAAAATTTTGGTAGTTCGACTGGCACCAAGTCATCTCTCGATATATTATTTCGGACTTCTCGAGCCCTTCCTTCGAAAGTCTAAAATTACGACTACTCATTGCCAAGCCGCTTGGGTAGCGCTCTGTTTCGCAACCTATCACCTCAACGGGCAATTGATAAACCCTTGCCATGTGCTTTACAATAAGTAACTGCTGGTAATCTTTTTCACCGAAATAGGCCCTTTGGGGCTTAATCATTTCAAACAAGCGACGTACTACGGCTGCTACTCCCGGAAAATGACCAGGTCTAAACTCCCCTTCCATGCCAATATCCAAGCCCATCAAATCTATAGGCTCCGCCTCCACACGTTCCCCATAAACCTCATGAACAGAAGGTAAAAAAACCGCGGTGGCCCCTTCCTGCTCCAAAAGCTTTAAATCTTGGTCGGTCCGAACAGGATACTTTTCTAAATCTTCGGGATTGTTGAACTGAGTGGGATTAACGAAAATACTGACAATTGTAGCCTGATTTTCGGCTTGTGCCTGATGGAGAAGTCCCATGTGACCCGCGTGCAAGGCCCCCATGGTAGCAACAAATCCTAATTCTTTGCCTTCTCGGCCTAGCTCCTCATTAAATTGTTGAAGCTCTTGTTGGGTACGAAACACTCGCATTTATAAGGCATTCAAGCCGGTAAAGCTATCATTATAAATTGAGTTATTCATAAAAAAGCTATATTTTTGCAGGCCCTTTTAAAATCATAGATTAAAACGGAATCATGGATAGCAAGAGAATATTGTATGTGAGCCAGGAGATTCACCCCTACCTTCCTGAAAACGAAATTTCAAAACCAAGTTTAGAGTTACCTCGTAAAATGAACGAGAGTGGCCATCAGGTGCGGGTGTTCATGCCTCGTTACGGCTTAATCAACGAGCGTCGCCATCAATTGCATGAAGTAATCCGTTTGAGCGGTATCAATATTATTATTGACGATGAAGATCAACCTTTGATCATTAAAGTTGCTTCGGTGCCACAAGCGCGTATGCAGGTTTACTTTATTGATAATGATGAATTCTTCAAACGTAAGTCGATTTTTTATACCGAAGATGAGGACTTCCACCCTGACAATGATAAGCGTGCCATTTTCTTCTGCCGTGGAGTTATTGAAACTGTTAAGAAGCTAGGTTGGAGTCCAGACATTATCCATTGTCATGGATGGATGGCCAGCTTCCTTCCTTTATACCTTAAAAAGTTCCATCACGATGACCCTATGTTCTCGGATAGCAAAACGGTTTTATCGGTATATGGTGCCACAGAGGAAAAAATGAGTGCTAAACTTCCTTCTTACCTCAGCTTCGACGGTTTGGAAGAAGATGAGGTCAAGGCTTTTGAAGATGCTAACATTAGCTCTGTTTACCAAGCAAATATGAAATATTGCGATGGTGTAGCTTTAGCAGGTAGTCGATTAAATGATGAAATGAAAGATTACGTGAAAGAAAACGTTAATCAATTCATTGATCTTACTTCATCCGAAAAACCACATGAGGAAATCACTACGCTGTATGAGCAAATTAGCGTAGAAGAATCTCTGGCCTAAGTTTCTATGAAACAAACTATTTTGAAAACCTTAAAGCGAGCCATTCTAGCAATGGCTCCTTTGCTTTTGATTATTTCTTGCGAAAAGCCAACCGAAAATCTAGGCTTCCAACAAATTATTGGCGGCACCATCGAGGCAGATTCTGTACATGTTAAGGTTGTTTCTTACACCTCTCCTGTTGACAGTATTATTGTGGCTTTAGACTACGACAGACAGCAGCTGTTCGGCGGTTATGCCTCAACACGACTTTTGGGACAAACTAATAGTCCCTATTTCGGAACAGAAAAGGCGAATATTATAAGCCAATTGTTACCTGAACAGGTAAACGCCGATTTTGGCACCAATGCTCAAGTTGATTCTGTCAACCTTTATATTCGACTTACTTCAGCTTATGGAGACACCTCGGTACCCATGGATATAGTGGTTCATTTACTGGATGAAGAGTTAGATCGCGATTCGAATTTTTACTCCAATTACCAACCAGTATTAGGTCCGGAATTAGGTAGAATCACCAATGTAAAACCAAGTCCTAAAACAGGTCGATTATTCGAAGGCGACTTAGCCCCTGCGCATCTTCGCATTCCTCTAGACACCTCTTATTTTCAGGCTAATTTTGCCGATGTTGCCGATGGAAATTTTGAGCCCTTCAGCAGCTTTAGCGGTTTCACCGAATACTTTAAAGGCATCAAGGTTAGCGCAGAAGGAGGTTCATCGATACTTTATACCAACTTGGCAAGCGCTTACAGTCTGGTTCGCATCTATTATCATAATGATTCAGATACTACATTCACCGATTTAAGTTTTGACCAAGATAAATCTACCGTACCCATAAACTTCAGCACCTTCGAGCAAGATTACACGGGCTCCGCTCTCGAAAATTTGGGATTGGACTCCATCAATGGCGAAGAGCAAACCTACGTTCAGGCTATGGGAGGTGTATGTACCGCCTTTAAATTTGATCAATCTAAAATTGACTCCTTATTAGCAGAAGGTTTGGTAATCAACAAAGCTGAATTGGAAGTGTACACTGCTCAGGGAACGGGTGAATCGGTTGCGCCAAGCAGCCGTATGGAAATTCGTCAATTGGACGGCTTCACTTTAGGAGATAGAATCTTAGATTTCTCGGGCGACGATGGCACTGGAGATGGAACGCTAAGAAGAGGTGTCCTCCGTAATAACAAATATGTTTTTAGCCTGACCCGACATCTTTTCGCCGTTTTAAATAGCGGAGAAAACAATACTTTAGCAATTATTCCGGCGACCCGCACCACCGCGGCTAACCGAACAATCTTGAGGGGAGGAAGCGGATTGCAAGAAAGAGCAACCGTAGTTGTTTATTATACTAAACCTTAAAAAGAAATGTGCGGAATTGTAGGTTACTTAGGTAACAAAAATGCTGTCCCCGTAATCCTTAACGGTCTGCGTCGCTTAGAGTATCGTGGATACGACAGTGCTGGGATCGCCGTAATTAGTGGCGACACCCATTTGGTAAAATGTAAAGGAAAGGTAGCTGACCTTGAAGCTAAAATTAATGGCTCTCTTAAAGAAGCAAGCATTGGTATTGGTCATACCCGTTGGGCGACCCATGGTGAGCCAAGCGATCGTAATGCGCACCCGCATGCTTCCAACAGTGGTCAAATCGTGCTCATTCACAATGGTATCATTGAGAATTACGCATCTATTAAAGAAGCTTTAATTCAACGTGGATATGAATTCCACAGCGACACAGACACCGAGGTACTGGTTAACCTTATCGAAGATGTGCGTAAAAGTGAAAAAACCACCCTTCCAAAAGCGGTTCGAATTGCTTTAAACCAAGTTGTTGGAGCTTATGCCATAGCTGTATTCGATAAAGACAATAGCGATCAAATTGTGGTGGCTAAAAAAGGAAGCCCCCTAGTTCTAGGGGTGGGTGAAGGGGAACACTTTATTGCTAGTGACGCCACACCATTCTTAGAATTTACCAAGAAGGCTATTTATTTAGAGGACGATGAAATGGCGGTTATTAATCGCGGTGAAAGTCTTGAAGTACTTTCCATTCCCGATAATCGCACCATTGACCCCTATATCCACCAGTTAGAGATGGACCTAGCTTCTATTGAAAAAGGCGGCTATGAGCATTTCATGCTGAAGGAAATTTACGAGCAACCAAAATCCATTGGCGATACCTTGCGCGGTCGCTTGCTGCCTGAGCAAGGACTTATCCAAATGGACGGAGTGTATCAATTCCAAGAAAAATTGGTTAATGCGCAGCGCATTATCATCTTGGGTTGTGGTACTTCTTGGCATGCAGGCCTTGTTGCCGAATATATTTTCGAAGACTTAGCCCGTATTCCGGTAGAAGTAGAGTACGCTTCCGAGTTCCGCTACCGTAATCCTATCATCACCGAAAAAGATGTAGTTATTGCCATTAGTCAGTCGGGTGAAACGGCGGACACCTTAGCGGCCATTAAATTGGCCAAGGAACGTGGTGCTACTATTTTCGGAGTGTGTAATGTGGTGGGCTCATCTATTGCGAGAGAAACTCACGCTGGAGCATACACGCATGCCGGACCTGAAATTGGCGTAGCTTCTACCAAGGCTTTTACTTCCCAAGTGGCGGTATTAAGTCTTATTGCCATAAAACTAGCTCACAAAAAGGGCTTATTAAAAGAGAGCTACTACCATCGCTTATTGAGTGAATTAAATGAGATTCCGAATAAGATTACGCATATGCTTAAGAGCGACGCCCAATCTCGTCAGATTGCGGAGCTCTTTAAAGACGCGCCTAACTTCCTTTATTTAGGTCGGGGTTACAATTTCCCAGTGGCCTTAGAAGGAGCTCTAAAGCTTAAAGAGATCTCTTACATTCACGCTGAAGGATATCCGGCGGCCGAAATGAAACACGGTCCGATTGCCCTTATCGACGAAAACATGCCTGTGGTGGTTATTGCTCCGAAGAGCGGCCAGTACGAGAAAATCGTTTCCAACATTCAGGAAGTAAAAGCTCGCGATGGAAAAGTAATTGCCATCGTGAATAATGGAGATAGTGAAATTGCTCGGATGGCCGATTATGTCATCGAAGTAGATGATACCTTAGAGGTTTTCTCACCGCTTCTAACGACCATTCCTCTACAACTCCTATCCTACCACATTGCGGTAATGCGCGGTTGTAATGTGGATCAACCTCGTAACTTGGCGAAATCGGTTACGGTGGAGTAACGGAAAGGAACGGTTATACTTACCCCATAATATTTGTTGTAAGGTTCTATGTATCAATTGAAACC
>CBFHRN010000031.1:0-25009 GCA_965658275.1 Croceimicrobium sp. | reverse complement strand
ATGCTGGATGATAGTGGCTTAATTGATATCCGTTCCCGCGAATTAAAGATCCGTTTGTTGGATTTAAACCGTAGCAAGCAAGAGCGTTTAAGCTGGCAATTGGCCAGCACGCTAATTCCGATTGCTTTAATCTTATTATTGGCGGTGCTGAACTATTACATCCGTCGTAAAAAATACTTGTCTTAAAATGAAGAAGAATCTCATCTACCTTATTGTTTTCTTGATATTGTTGGCTGTGGCTGGATGGCTTTTTAGCGAAAGCAATGGTGGGAGCACCCTCGCGGGTCCCGAGAATTACGCCTTTGCCGTGAAGGACACCGCGAGCATCACGAAGATTGTGATTACCGATAAGAGTCCGAAAAAGGTTACCGTGAGTCGCAAAGGGAAGCGCTGGTATCTCAATGATGAATACAAGGTTCGAAAGGATGCCATTGAGATTTTACTAGAAACTATGGCTCGCATGGAGATGCGTAATTTCATACCGCAGCGCATGATTCCGGTGGTAGAGAAAAACCTAGTCACCCTAGGTAAAAAGGTAGAAATCTATCAGAATGGATCTTTAACCAAAGTGCTATATGTAGGACTACCAACGACCGATGAGATGGGTACCAATATGAAGATTGAAGGGGCAGACCAACCTTATGCTGTGCATATCCCCGGCTTTAATGGCTTTTTAAATACGCGCTTTATTGTAGATGACTATTTATGGCGTTCTCGGGAGTTGATGGATATTAATACTCAATCCATAAAGGAGGTTACCGTATTATTCCCCGATTCTTTGGATCAAAGTTTTAGTATTGAAGTCTTTTCAGGCGACAGCCTTTTTATTAAAAGAGCAAGTGACGGTAAAGTGATGCGTGGGGCCTCTCAGGTAAAGGCCCGTTTACTACTATCGGCCATGCAGAAGTTAAGCTACGAAGGCGAAATAATTCCAACCGATCCCATCTTCATGGACCGTGACTCACTTTTGGCGAGTACTCCCGTATTTAAAGTGAGTGTAAGCGATAAGGAAGGGCGGATGCAGAGTTTTAGCGGTTATAAGATTAAGGCCGCGCCAGAGACTATCGATTTTGACGACCCTAAGACCTTCTTTGACCCAGATCGTCTGCATGGATTTATTAACGATGAGCGCATGGTTTTACTCCAATATTATGCTTTACGTAAGGTAATCAAGCCTTTAGATTATTATCTCTATGAGGATAAAAGCTTGTAAATTTTGAAAAATGCGGCTTTTGTGGCTAGGGCTATTAGCTATATTTGTTCTTTAAATTCTAATTAATCACGGATTTATGAAATTCATCGTTTCAAGTGGTGCGCTTTTAAAGCAATTGCAAATTGTAGGGGGTGTGTTAAACAACAATAACACTTTACCCATCTTGGATAACTTCTTATTGAAGTTAGAAGGTTCTCAATTAAGCATCTCAGCTTCCGATTTGGAATCTACGATCAGTGCCACCCTTGAGGTACAGGGAGATCAGGATGGCGTAGCCGCCGTGCCTGCTCGTTTGCTTTTAGATGGTTTAAAGGCACTACCCGAGCAGCCGGTTACCTTCGTTACCGATGAGTCGAGTATGACTGTGGAAATTAGTTCAGACTATGGTCGTTATAGTTTAGCCTTTGTAGAAGGTGACGAGTTCCCAAAACTTCCGGAAATGGAAGATGTGAGCACTACGACCGTTCCTGCAGAAATATTAGCCACCGCCATTAATAAAACCTTGTTTGCAGCGGGTAATGATGACCTTCGTCCGGTGATGTCTGGTGTTTTCTTCCAGTTTAGTGCCGATAGCCTAACTTTTGTAGCCACGGATGCCCACAAGTTGGTGCGTTACCGTCGTAATGACTTTAAGAGCGATAATACCGCCGAATTCATTATGCCTCGTAAGCCGCTTACTATTTTGAAGTCAACTTTAGTGAGTGTGGGGGATGAGGTTAAGGTGCATTACAATGAGACCAACGCTCGTTTCGAATTTGAAAATATTGTACTAAGCTGTCGCCTCATTGATGGAAAGTATCCAAACTATGAAGCGGTGATTCCTAAAGATAATCCCAACGTATTGGAAATTGAGCGTGGTAAGTTCTTAAGCTCAGTGAAGCGTGTGGCGATCTTCTCTAATAAAACCACGCATCAAGTACGTTTAAGAATGGCTGGCTCTGAATTACAGATGTTAGCTGAGGATATTGATTTCTCCAATAAGGCGCACGAGCGTTTAGACTGTAGTTATCAAGGTGAGGATATGGAGATTGGATTTAACTCACGTTTCCTGACTGAAATGCTTAGTAATCTAGAGTCGGACGTAATTAATCTCGAAATGTCTGCTCCAAACCGTGCTGGAATCATTTTACCGGCCGATAGTTTAGAGGAAGGCGAAGATGTTTTGATGCTGGTAATGCCAGTGATGCTTAACTCTTAAAAGCGCAGATTGGGCGTTCTAGTTATAGGCGACGTTCATGGTTGTTATTACACCTTAAAATCTTTGGTGCAGCAGTACTGGCGCCCAGAGGAAGACACCTTGGTCTTTGTTGGCGACCTTATAAATAAGGGTCCGCATAGCGTAAAAACCTGGCGTTATTGGTTAAAACTTTGCGGCAATTACCCGCGGAAAGTAATCCTAATACGAGGTAACCATGAGCATTGGTTTATGCGCCATTCGCGCAAGAAAAAGCCATCCAAAGCTTTTTTAGAATTGGTAGATGCTTTTGCTCGAAAAAACCTTTCTGCCCAAGACGTAGCCGCTCAGATTGCCTCCTTACCCTTGCATTGGGAAAACGAGGATATTTATGTGAGTCATGCTGGCTTTTCAACGGCTTCTATTGATCCTTTTGATTTGCAAAGAGCTCATAACCTACTCGAGAATCGCAAGAAACTTAAGACTATGGAGAAGGTGCAAGTTTGCGGGCATCAAATTTTGGAGATGGATAAGCCCCTGTTTAAGCCGCAGGAAAATGCCTGGCTCATTGATACTGGTGCTTGGACTGGCCGATGCTTAAGCGCGCTTCTTTTCAAAGATAATCCCCATAGGCCTCAGATTATTCGTGTAGAACAGGATGCGCGAGATGCCAGTACTCCGATCCTTGACTAAGTTATTTTTTTGCCCTTAGGCTTTGTTGTACCTTTACGTTCCCATTTTATAACCTCTTAAAATCAAGAAAATGGATAAAGGATTTTACCATGTTCCACAGGCTATTAATGAGCCGATTTTATCGTATGCTCCAGGAACTAAGGAGCGTGCCGAAGTTCAAGCGGCTTATGACAAAATGTGGAATGAAACTCTAGATATTCCCATGGTGATTAACGGTGAAAAAGTACGCACCAATAATACCATGCGCGTTCTTCCGCCTCATGATCATCAGCATAATGTTGGGTCTTTCCATTTCGGAGAGTCTAAGCATGTGCATGACGCGATTAAGGCCTCCCTTGAAGCCAAAGAAGCTTGGGAGAATATGTCATGGGCCAATCGTTCGGCCATATTTTTAAAGGCCGCAGATTTGGTGGCGGGCCCCTATCGGGCGCGTATCAACGCGGCTACGATGATTCAGCAATCCAAAACAATTTTCCAAGCGGAGATTGATTCGGCCTGTGAGTTTGCGGACTTCTTACGTTTTAATGTGCAGTACGCGACTGAGATATACAATGAGCAGCCTTATACGCATTCTCATTCTACTATTTGGAACCGGGTAGACTACCGTCCCTTGGAAGGTTTCACCTTTGCAATCACCCCTTTTAACTTTACTGCTATTGCCGGTAACCTACCATCCAGTATGGCGCTGATGGGAAATACGGTAGTATGGAAGCCAAGTTTGAGTCAGATGTACTCGGCTCATATCGTAATGGAGATTTTTGAAGAAGCGGGTATGCCTCCCGGAGTCATTAACATGATTGCTACTGACCCTCAGGAAACCGCTGATATCGTTTTCTCTCATCCCGATTTTGCGGGCTTACACTATACCGGTTCTACCGAAGTATTCCAAAATATCTGGACCGTGATCGGTGCGAATATCAAGAAATACCGCACGTACCCACGTATTGTAGGTGAAACAGGTGGAAAAGACTTTGTGATGGTGCATAAGTCATCTAAAGTTAAACAAGTAGTTACCGCTCTAATTCGAGGTGCTTTCGAATTCCAAGGACAGAAGTGTTCAGCAGCCTCACGTGCCTATATTCCTGATAATATGTGGCCAGAGGTAAAGCAGGGCCTTATCGATACCATGGCTGAGCTTAAAATGGGTAGCCCACGTGACTTCGAGAACTTTATTACCGCTGTGATTCATGAAGGTGCTTTCGATAAGTTGGCTTCTTATATAGATCAGGCCAAAGCCGATAGCAATGCAGAAATTATTGCAGGTGGTCATTACGATAAATCCAAAGGTTACTTTGTGGAGCCTACGGTAATAGTAGCGCAGGATCCAAAGTATGTAACCATGGAAACCGAATTATTTGGCCCGGTACTTACCATTTATGTATATCCTGCTGATCAATATGAAGAAACCCTTCAATTGGTCGATGAGACTTCTCCCTATGCTTTAACAGGTAGCTTGTTCTCGGAAGATCGCTACGCGCTTGAGTTCGGTATGCAGAAACTTCGCAATGCTGCGGGTAACTTCTATATCAATGATAAGCCAACTGGTGCTGTTGTGGGTCAGCAGCCCTTCGGTGGTGCTCGCGCTTCCGGTACGAATGACAAAGCCGGCTCGAAGCAGAACTTATACCGTTGGGTGAGTCCGCGATTAATCAAGGAGACCTTGGTTACTCCAGAAGATTACAAATACCCTTTCTTAGCGAAAGACTAAGATTTAGCCAAAATTTATAGAAAGCCACCTTGAAAGAGGTGGCTTTTTATTTTAAGTTAACATTGTAATAACATGATATTTAATGAATTATGTTATTTACACGCTCTAATGTTAACCCAATGTTAACTAAATGTAAATATTTTTTGTATCTTTGAAGTGTTGAACTAAAAAACTCTGTAGTCATGAAAAAGATAGTAGGATTAATAGTGGTAGGCTTGTTCATGGTGACTACAGCAAAAGCGCAATCTGATGTTTCTTGGGAAAAACAAGATGATCAGATAAAGATGACACGCTATTTTGCGGGCACCGATCAAGTTAAAGAAGTAGGTTATTTCAAGGATGGTAAATCACACGGACAGTGGACCGAGTTTACCCGTACTGGTGATATTCGAATTGAAGCGACTTACATTAACGGTCATAAAGAAGGTACTTGGTTTGTATGGGCGGATGACCGCACGAAATTATACGAATGTGTATACGAAGCTAACCGAATGGTTGAGCATCGCGAGTGGTCCTTGGATCAGAGAAATTTACACGTAGAAAAATAATCGAAGTATTAGTAAAAGCTATTAAGGCGCGATGTTTCCACATCGCGCCTTTTTTATATTTGCCTATGCGAATGATGATATCCCCAGCCAAGACGCTGGACTTTGAGTCGGATTTAGAGATTGGGCCAAGCGAGAACGCTTTATTCGAAGAGTCTAGTCAGAAAGTGGTTAAAAAGCTAGCCAGCTTCAAGCCTGGTGCCTTAATGAAATTGCAAGGTATTAGTAAAGCCTTGGCTAATGTAAATTACGAACGCAATCAAGCTTTATTGGCCGGTGAAATGGGTCCCAAGAAACAGGCGGCCTTAGCGTTTAAAGGGGATGTGTATTTGGGGATGGAAGCCGAGCGATGGTCGGAAGCAGACATGGATTTTGCAGTGCAAAAGCTTTTCATTCTCTCTGGTTTATACGGTATTTTAAGGCCTAATACTTTGGTGAGCCCCTATCGTTTGGAAATGGGAACGGCTATGAATGTGGGCCGTAAAAAGAATCTGTATGAGTTCTGGAAAGATGATTTACATGATTTTTTAAAGGCTGACTTGAAAGAAGGAGAGCCGATTTTAAATTTGGCGAGCACCGAATACTTTAAAGCGGTGAATCAATTGAAACTAGCCAATCCCGTTATTGATGTGGACTTTCTGGATTATTCGAAGGGGAAGTATAAGGTGATTTCCTTTTTTGCGAAGAAGGCGCGTGGCATGATGGCAAATTATATCATCCAAAATCGATTGGATGATTGGCGAGAACTAAAAGATTTTAACTTAGCAGGATACTATTTCGACCCCAAACAATCAAGCGAGTCTAAATTGGTATTCTTAAGAGACAAAGCATGAATAGAACTCTCAAACTAGTGGCGCTCAGTTTCGCCCTTTTTATTGGTTTAAATACCCAAGCCCAAACCAAGTACACGAAGTACTATGAGTTCGGAGTGGGTTTAGGAACTCTTAATATGTCGAATGGTATCGCAAATTCGGCTCGTGTAAATGCTTTCTTTGCGGAGGCCTCTCCCAATCTTAGTGTTTTCGCCAAGTATCATTTTAACGATTGGTTCGGATGGGGCTTTGAAGCTAGTTATGCCAATTTAAAGGCGGCCGATATAAATCATGAAAATGCCAATCGGGGTCTCTCTGTGGTTACTAGTATGGCCCAAGCAAACACTTTTGCTGAAATCCACTTTATCCGATTTGGGAAGTATCACTTGGACGACAAGTATACCGTTTACCTCAAAGGAGGTGTGGGATTTGCAGGATGGAACCCTGAGCTTTCCTTCAATGATTTAATTCCATCTACCATTGAGGTTGAAAGTAATGCCTACAACGGTATGACCAGTTTCTTTGGTTTGGGGGCTAAATACCGCCTTGGCTATCACAGTATCCTAAGTCTGGAGTTTCGGTATACCAATGTGAATGGTGATACCATGGATGGCTTTATCGATCTAGATCCACAAGCCACCAATCCAAACAATAAAGTTTGGGGTTTCAATTTGGGATACTCTTACGCGATTCTTTAGAACTGACGTTCATAGGCTCCAAGATCAGGGAGCCCATTGAAGTTTCGAATTTCACCTAAAATATCGGTGGGTACAATAAATCCATCGGTAGTGTTGCCTAGGTCTATAGCCTGAGAAGCACTATCCAGTTGGAAGAAATTTTGCTCGCTATTAACGAAGTCGTTGGTTTGATTCACAAAGATTTGATTGAACCTTGCATCGTTGATGTCAAAGCCTCGGTCTTCCACATCGGGGTCGAGCTTTAAACCGACATGGTTAAAATTGTAGTTAAAGAGCGCAGTTTCATCATCGGCTAGCGCCAATTCTTGCCGGTTGTTTCCATCAATTAAACAGTTTCCAAAGTAAGCCGACTCCAAATCACGGCTAACGCGGAGTAATCCGTTTTCAGTTTGAATGTCGATGAAGTTTGTGAGCAAAACGGAAGGGTCTTGCCGTGTACCTTGCGTCCAGAAGTTAACGAAGCTACAATGTCTAAAACTGTAATTGCCTCCAAAGGCATAAAAGCCATAAAGTCCTTGATTGGCAATAACCAAGTTTTGAGCATCAACACTACTGTAGCCCGCATAGAAGCCGGTTCGAGAACTATTTAAGATATAGCTATTACGAATAATGAGCTGGTCGCTGTAAATCGCCGAATCGGTCCGCAGGCCATTGACCGCATTTTTAATAACCAAATTGTTGATTTCAGCTCGCCCTCCTTGACCAATATAGAGTCCGCCTAAAACCCCGCCCCATTGACCGGGTACTTCTTCGTAGAATGGTTCGAGCCGATCACTGCTAAAGGTTACAGAATCACCAAGACCCGGACTAGCATTCGGAGCAATTTTAAGTTGGCCTTCATTAAATACCCAGAGGCCACTATTTTCATGGAAGTGGACGTCTGTGCCTTTATCAATGGTTAAGGTGCAACCACTGTCCACCACGGCATAGCCATAAACGACATGGGGTAAGCTCGCGTCCCAGGTACTATTACAGCTGATGATGGAGTAGGGGATAACAATGGAATTAGGGGCTTGTCCAACTACTATAAAATTAGTTGGGAAGTGGAAAATGGCTTGCTTGGCTAGGGTTACGAGCTCTACTTGTTGACTGCTATTGCTTAATTCGAAGATGATTTGGTCATCGACAATCATCTCGGCGCTGTTATTTAGTTCACCCGCATTAACCTCTACAAAAATGTAAATACTGTCTTCGGGTAGGATTTCGACATTACTGGCATTATTAGTCGCTATGCCGTTAATGTTGAGGCGATAAGGGCTATTGGCATCCGCCAAACGAATATTGGGAATGCTAATGTTGTCTTTACTGTCGTTGTAAACTTTGAGTTGATAGGTGCTTGATCCAATAGTTTCAAAGACGGTATCAAGGAAAACAGTATCGGTTGAAAAGCGCAGCTGTGAGCTGGCAATCACAATATTTTCTTCCTTGCGACAGGCTCCAAAAATAATAGTGGCGATTAGTCCTAAAAACAAGATCTTTTTAAACATGCACTAGTAACGACATTGAGGCTTCAAAAGTACTTTCTATCTTTGAATTCCACGTGCAAAGGAAGATTTCAATTTTTCCTGCATTCTGTCTTGCCCTCATTCTAAATTATTTATAGCTTTGCAGCCCTTTTTTGGCTTGGGCAAAATCCTAACCATATAATTACAGTTATGCAAAAAGACATTCATCCAGAAAACTATCGTCCTTGTGTATTCAAGGATATGGGTACTGAAGATTATTTCATTACCCGTTCATGTGCCGACACTCGCGACACTATCGAAATCGATGGCGTTGAGTATCCATTGATCAAAATGGAAATCTCGGCTGCGTCTCACCCATTCTATACCGGTAAGGTTAAATTGGTGGATACTGCAGGTCGTGTTGACAAATTCCGCAGTCGTTACGCAAATCGCAACAAGTAAGCGAATAACACTCAGAATATTCAGCCCCTTTTCCGATTGGAGAAGGGGTTTTTTTATGGCCAACTATTATCTTGCTAAGCCAAAACTACAGGTATGAATATCATCTTCTTTGACGACGAAAACCGTGATCATCTTTTACCCTTAACCTTTACTAGGCCTAGTGCTAAGCTGCGTTGTGGTATTCTTACCCTTGAGGAAAAGTGGTTGATGCGATTAAACATTCAAGAGGCTTCTTATCTCACGCAGGATTACTTGCAGCGTAAATTTCCATTAAAGGAAACTGGGGATGATTGGTTTGTGAACCCATGTGTTTGTCCGTCAGATGAATTAATCGAAGCCTTGCGGGGCTTAGAAGATCATCAATCGCTAATGAAAGATGAGATCTTAATCGCAAGTCGTGATTCGCGTCATTTTAAGGAAGATGAAGAGCATGATACGGAGGTTTTGGATTACCAGGGAGAGTTGAATTACATCTCTAGGCCTTACCACCTTTTTAGTTTAAATGGGGCTGAACTCGAAGTAGACTTCGAACTATTAACCGCGGGTCGTAAGTCGGCTCCATTATCTGCTACCAATACGATTTTAGGTGATCGTGTTTTCCTTGAGGAAGGGGCAAAAGTTGAGGCGGCTATTCTCAATTCAACATCGGGTCCGATTTATATTGCTAAGGATGCCGAGATTATGGAAGGTTCGGTGGTAAGAGGTCCCTTTGCCCTTTGTGAACATTCGGTTTTAAAGCTATCCTCGAAGATTTACGGTCCTACAACGATAGGTCCGCATAGTAAGGTTGGGGGAGAAGTAAATAATTCCCTGATTCTGGGCTACTCCAATAAAGGTCATGACGGCTTCTTGGGTAACTCTGTTATAGGAGAGTGGTGTAATATTGGGGCTGACAGTAACAACTCGAACCTCAAGAACAATTACGAAGAAGTAAAGCTTTGGGATTATCCTCGTGGTGGATTTGCCCGCACCGGATTGCAATTTTGTGGTTTAGTAATGGGTGATCACTCAAAATGTGGTATTAATACCATGTTTAATACCGGTACCGTTGTGGGGGTAAGTGCCAACATTTTTGGAGCCGGTTTTCCACGGAATTTCATTCCTTCATTTTCATGGGGAGGTGCTTCTGGGTTTACGGAGTACAAATTTGAGAAGGCGATGAAAACTGCCGAACTGGTAATGTCACGACGTAATGTCGAATTGGATGAAATTGAGCGTGACATTTTGCAGGTGATTTTTGACAAAACGACCAGCTACCGCTCTTAATAAGCCTTTGGCATAAGGATTGAACTTAGCTCTGCCCACCGTGGGTGGACAAATTTCTTGTACATGAGTTTTATCGATTTTTCAGATATAGATAGTTTACAAATGGGAGTAATGCGTGATGAAGGCGAATACATCCCGTTAATGAGTAAGGAGGATGAGGAGAGTCTTAAGAATCAGGAGCTTCCTGAAGAATTGCCGATTCTTCCCTTGCGCAATACCGTTTTATTTCCCGGAGTTGTAATTCCAATTACAGCAGGTCGCGATAAGTCTATTAAGTTACTTAATGAGGTCAATAAAAAACAAGGCCTGCTGGGTGTTGTGTCTCAAAAAGATGGCAGCGAAGAAAATCCCAATCCGGAAGATCTTTATCGCACCGGAACGGTGGCTCGCATTATTCGCTCTTTTAAGTTACCTAATGGTCATACAGCGGTAATTCTGCAAGGTCTAAGACGTTTTGTCATTGAAGATTTTACCCGAACAGATCCACATATTTACGCCAAGGTTCATAAATCGGATGAGACCAAGCCCGATGAGAGCAATCAACAGTTTAAAGCAGTGATGGAGTCCATTAAGGATATGGCTCTTGAAATCATTGATAAGTCGGCGGAGATTCCGAACGAGGCGGCAATGACTATAAAAAGTATTGACAGCGATACTTTCTTGCTCAACTTTGTGAGTAATAATATGAATGCTGAGGTTGACAAGAAGCAGCATTTGCTGGAAGTTGACGATTTAAATGACCGCGCGAACGAGGTGCTCAAGCTATTAAACCTTGAGGCTAATATGCTGGAAATGAAGAACGAAATCCAGGATAAGGTTCGCTTGGATTTTGATAAGCAACAACGCGAGTATTTTCTTCAGCAGCAGCTGCGTCAAATTCAAGAAGAATTAGGTGGATCCAGCACGGAGTCGGAGATTGAGGAAATGCGGGCGAAAGGCCGTAAAAAGAATTGGCCTGATAAGGTGAAGGAGCTTTTTGAAAAGGAAGTAACTAAGCTGCAAAGAGTGAATCCTCAGGTTCCAGAGTTTAGCATTCAACGAAATTACCTCGAGTTTATGTTAGACTTACCATGGAACGAGGTAACGAAGGATAATTTCAATTTAAAGCGGGCCGAACGAATTCTAAATCGTGATCACTATGGTTTAGAGAAGGTGAAGGAGCGCTTACTCGAATATTTAGCTGTATTAAAATTGAAGGGTGATTTGAAATCTCCGATTCTATGTTTGTATGGCCCTCCTGGAGTAGGTAAAACGAGTTTAGGTAAAAGTGTCGCAGAGGCCTTGGGGCGTCCTTATGTACGAATGTCTTTAGGGGGCTTAGGTGATGAGGCTGAGATTCGCGGGCACCGAAAAACCTATATCGGCGCTATGCCCGGTCGCTTGCTTCAGAACATAAAGAAGGCTGAAACTTCCAATCCTGTTTTCGTTTTAGATGAGATTGATAAGCTCACCGCCGGCCGTGGTCATGGTGACCCCGCTTCGGCGATGCTAGAGGTTCTAGATCCTGAGCAAAACAATAGTTTTTACGATAACTATTTGGAGGTGGGTTATGATTTAAGTAAGGTTCTATTTGTGGCTACTGCCAATAACTTAGGATCTATTCACCCCGCATTGCGCGACCGTATGGAAATCATTGAAATTAATGGTTATACCGTAGAGGAGAAGGTGCAAATCGCGGCGAAACACTTACTTCCTAAACAGCTTAGAGAACATGGCTTAGAGAAAGGTCATCTGAGCTTGAGTAAAAAGGTTTTAGAGTATGTAGTAGAAAGTTACACCCGCGAGTCGGGGGTAAGAGGCTTGGATAAGGTTATCGCCAAAATGGTGCGCTATGCGGCGAAAAGCATCGCTATGGAGCAAGACTACCATATTAAGCCTAAGGTTAGCGAGGTGAAAGAAATTTTAGGCGCTCCTCGTTTCAGTAAAGAAAAATACGAGGAACGTTCGATTGCTGGTTTAGTTACAGGTTTAGCTTGGACTCCCGTAGGTGGTGATATTCTTTACATCGAATCTTCCATCGCTAAAGGTAAGGGTCGCTTAACGGTGACCGGTAATCTTGGTGATGTAATGAAGGAATCTGCAGCGATTGCAATGGCTTATTTGAAATCCAATGCTGAGGAATTTGGAGTTGATTATCGACTCTTTGATCAATACGACGTACATATTCACTTTCCCGAAGGCGCCACACCAAAGGATGGTCCTTCTGCAGGGATTAGTATTTTAACTTCCTTGGCTTCCCTGTTTAGTCAGCGCAAAGTAAAAACGCGTTTAGCGATGACCGGTGAAATAACCTTACGGGGCGAAGTGCTGCCTGTAGGCGGTATAAAGGAGAAGATTTTGGCAGCGAAGCGAGCCGACATTAAACACATTATTCTCTCCACTAAAAACCGTAAGGATATTGAAGAAATCCGAGAAGACTATCTCGAAGGATTGGAGTTCCATTATGTAGACCGCATGATGGAAGTTATCGATCACGCTTTGAGCGATGAATTGGTGGAAAACGCAAAGAACTTAAAAGCAGATAAAAAGTCGATTGGCTACGGATCAAAATAGTAAAAGGGGCTTCGGCCCCTTTCTTTTTTTGCCCTTCAATAATTCGGATGTAAACGCGTTCTTTACTTAACTTCACCGCCTAGATGAGAAAGCTGTATTTAATTGCTCTGATGTTGCCTTTTATGGCCTGGTCACAGGTCGGTGGAACTTCTACCTATTCCTTTCTAAATCAGGTGTCTTCTGCAAGGGTTGCAGGACAAGGCGGTAATGCCATCGCAAATACGGCGAATGATCTCAATTTTGGACTCTACAATCCAGCGCTGTTAAAAGCGGATATGTCGGGGCAGTTTAGCTTTAGTTACGTTGATTTTCTAAGCGATATTTCTTTTACGGATATGGCCTATGCCTATCATTGGGATAGCGTTGGAACCTTTAGTGCTCAGGTGCAGTTTTTCGATTATGGAGAGTTCGATCGCACCAATGTTATTGGCATTAAGCAGGGAGTTTTTACCGGTAGCGATCTTTCCATAAACTTTGGATATGGCTATCAATTGGATACTAATTGGTCTTTTGGCGCAAGTATGCGCGTTATCAACTCGGTTTACGATACTTGGTCCTCTTGGGGTTTAGCTTGGAATGCCGGGATCAATTATCAGATTCCTCACCGAAGAATGGTAATATCCTTGTTGATGAAAAATGCCGGCTTTCAATTGAATCCATATGCTGAGGAGTCCGAGCCCCTGCCTTTTGAGTTGCAGTTTGGTTTTAGCAATCGTTTTGAGCATATGCCGCTGCGCTGGCAAATTACCTTGGAACAATTGGAAACATTTGACCTACGTTATACGGACCCTAATCGATTTACACTGAATCAATTTACGGGCGAGGTTGAGGAAAACTACCCATCTATCTGGAATAACTTATTACGACATGTTGTAGTAGGGGCGGAGTTTGCTCCCTCCGAGTCTTTTAATATTCAGTTTGGCTATAGTTTCCGGCGCCGTCAGGAGTTGAACCTTGCTACTCGCAGGACGGTTGCTGGTTTTTCGGTAGGCGGGGGGTTACGGATTTATAAGTTTTACCTCCATTATAGTCGCAATATGTACCACATTGCTGGTAGCGCCAATCAGATTACCTTACGCACCAATTTCGAAGAATTTAAATCGAAAAAGAATGCCCATTAATATTGCTATAGATGGCTATTCATCCACGGGGAAAAGCACCATGGCTAGAGAGTTGGCCAGAGAGCTTAATTACCGCTATATTGATACAGGAGCGATGTACCGCGGCGTAACATTATGGGCTCTGCAAGAAGGCTATTTCGATAAGAAACTGAACGTTGAGGGCTTATTGTCATCCCTATCCCAATTAAAACTGGATTTTAAGTACGATCGCGATCAAGGCAAATCAGTCTTATTCTTAAATGATAAGATGGTAGAGAACGAAATTCGCAGCTCTAAGGTGGCAGACCGAGTTTCGGAAGTGGCTACCATAAGTGAGGTGCGGAAGTTTCTGGTAGAACAGCAACAGGCAATGGCTCAGGAAGGCGCGGTGGTAATGGATGGTAGAGATATAGCTTCGGTTGTCTTGCCCGACGCTGAATTAAAGATTTTTATGACCGCAGATCCTGAGATACGTGCGCTCAGACGTTACAATGAATTAAAGTCCAAGGGCATGTCGGATAGCTTAGAATCTGTTAAGGAGAATTTGCAGAAGCGGGATGCAATGGATACAAGCAGAGCCGACTCTCCTTTAATCCAGGTTGAGGATGCCAAAGTTTTGGATAACACCGAAATAAGTCCACAAGAGCAATTGAAGCTGGCGCTCTCCTGGGTACGTGAGATTGACGGGCACTAAACTTTTAGTAGTCTTCCCCTCTTTCAGCACGAGCTTTAAGCTCAATAATGGTTTGGATGTATCTGCGCTTGGCTTCTTCGAGGGGCATGCCCACTAGTCTTTTCCAAGCATCGTACTTGAAAGTTTGAACTACATTACTCGAAGCGGTAGGTCGAGGGGTATTATTATCGCCAACGGTTGCCTGTTTGAAATAGGCGTAGGCGATGAGCATATCATCGGCTGCTTGTGGTGGCATATTATTGCCAATCTCCACATACTTTTCAAATTCTTTATCTAGATCTGAAATCGCCATTTTATTTAAGTTCCGCTAAAATTTGTTCGCCGCCACGAGGTTTGTCTCCTACCTTAACCAAGATGTTGGCATCCAAAGGTAAGACTACATCTACCCTCGAACCAAATCGAATAAAACCAGAGTCAGTTCCTTGTACGACTTGTGTGCCTGGCTTAGCATAGGAGATGATACGTCGCGCTAAAGCTCCTGCAATTTGTTTGTACATCACTTCAACACCAGCGGAGTTTTCGACTACAATGGCCGTTCTTTCGTTAAGCGTACTGCTTTTAGGATGCCAAGCTACCAGATAGGCCCCAGCATGGTATTGCGCGTATTTCACGATTCCGCTGATTGGGTATCGGTTGACATGCACATTTAGGGGCGACATGAAAATGCTGATTTGGAGCATTTTCTTCTTAAAGTATTCGGGTTCCTCAATTTCTTCGATTGCCACGATCTTTCCATCAGCGGGAGCGATTACCACATTTTCCCTTTGAGGTGTCACACGTTTAGGATTCCGGAAGAATTGCAGTACTAACAAATAGATGACTAGTGAAACAATGAGTATCGCATTTTCGAGCCAAGCAATATCGCTAAGCCAAAAAACCAATGCGTTAATTATTCCCAAACCAATGAGGAATTGCAATAATATCTTAATGCCTTCGTGATGAATTCGAATCATAATGTGGCTACTAATTTAAGGTAAAGATAAGCGGCTGGCATTACAAGTAAAAGGCTATCGATGCGGTCGAGAATACCGCCGTGGCCTGGCATGAAGTTGCCGCTGTCTTTTAAATTGTGTTTTCGCTTTAAGGCCGATTCAAACAAATCGCCCAGGGTCGCTGAAATAACCGTAAGTACGGCTAGACCGATCCATTGAAATTGACTCAGACTAGCTGTTTGTATATAGTGATTTAAGATCAGGGCTGCGATAACAGTAAAAACCAATCCGCCCATAAATCCTTCCCAAGTTTTTTTAGGAGATAGTTTGGGAGCAAGTTTATTTCGACCTAGGAAACGGCCTACCAGATAAGCGAAACTATCGTTACACCAAATTAAGATAAAGATGCTCATGAGAATCCAAGCCTCATCACCAAGCCAAGCTAAAACGACCAGGGCAGGAATAATATAGACCAAGCCAAATGCACTGTGAAACAAATTGTGAAGGGCATCTTCCTCTTCTTCGGTGGAGTATAAACTGCGTGAAAATTGCCAGACTATTAAGATCAAGCTTAGCGCCAATAGAATGGCCATACTCTTCGAGCTGGTGTAGTTATGTGCGAAAATGTAAAGGGTCAGTAGGAGCTGGGATACTGAAAAGGCCACTTGAACCGAGCGGTCCTTCACCGGATGAAAAAATTGCCATTCCACCAAGGCGAAGCTTCCTAACAAAGCAGCTAAGAAAAGCGCTCCAGAGGGCACGTAGAAAATACCGAGGATTATTACAGCAACATAAACGCTGCCGCTAAGGGCTCTGACAATTAGGTTTCGCATTTACAATTGGTCTTCCAAAAGCAGTAAATAAATTTCTTTATTACAGATTTTGGCCAGGTCGTTTTCTTCGATTTCCTCTACTTTCTTAGGACCTTTAATCGTCGTTATTTGAGAGGGGAGGTTGTTTTGATATTTAATTCGAATGCCAGCTAGTGCGGAGCGCAGGTTATCCGTTATTTGCGAAGTCTTACCTATGGTGATAAAGGTATCGGGTAACTCATCCAGCTTTTTTCCTTGCAGCTGGTTGGCGCTTATCATGATGCCTCCATTAAATGAAACCAGGTATTCGCAATTGCTGCAGAAAGAGTCGCAATCATTTAATTGGTCTTGCACATCAACCCCAGCTTTGCGCAAGATGGAAATTAGATTCGGGTCTTTGCAGTACACTTTGTGCAAGCCCGACTCTTCCATAATTAGCCGAATGTAATTGTAGGCTTTACCTTCATCTTCACAATAAAGAAATTTACCCCCGGAAGAGGTAAATTTCTTAACAAATGATAAATCTGTTGGTTCTGATTCTTGAGGAGCAAAGGAGCTAGGCGCTTCATTGCTTTGGGGCTCCTGTTCTTCCTCTGGTTTTCCACTGAGGATATCTATGAAGCGTCCAAAAATGCCTTTTTTACTTTTTTGCTCTGCCATAAGCGCTTTGCGTCGTAATTAACTTAGGCCTGAGCTTTGTCTTCTCCTTTTGCTTCGAGTTCGCTATTAGAGTTTACTTGCTCGCTGGCCTCATTTTCCTCTTCGGCTTTTGATTCGTCTGGATGATTTTCTGCATGCAGAATCTCATCGCGAGATTGCCACTGGCGTTTGCCGAAGATATCTTCTAAATTCTCCTTAAAAATAACTTCTTTTTCAAGTAGAATATCGGCCAGACCCACAAGTTTTTCCTTATGCTCTGTTAATATTTGTTTAGCCCTTATGTATTGAGCTTCAATGATTTTACTGATTTCCTCGTCAATGATCTGAGCGGTGCGCTCACTGTATGGCTTAGTGAAGGCCATATCATTGCCATTTTGAGAATCGTAATAAGTGATGTTTCCAAGCTTTTCGTTTAAGCCGTAAATCGTCACCATGGCACGGGCTTGTTTGGTCACTTTCTCCAAGTCGCTCAGGGCGCCGGTAGATATTTTACCAAACATAATTTCCTCTGCAGCTCTGCCACCTAAAGCCGCACACATCTCATCTAATATTTGATCCGTGTTGGTAAGCTGTCTTTCTTCTGGAAGATACCAAGCTGCACCAAGAGAACGTCCACGAGGAATGATGGTAACCTTTACCAAGGGCGAGGCGTGCTCTAATAACCAGCTCACAGTGGCATGACCCGCTTCGTGATGAGCGATAATGTTTTTCTCCTCGTGGGAAATGATTTTGTTTTTCTTTTCCAATCCACCGATGATCCGGTCGACTGCATCCAAGAAATCTTGTTGCTCAATCGCCTTTTTGTTTTTACGAGCAGCGATAAGCGCCGCTTCATTACAAACATTCGCGATATCAGCTCCACTAAAACCTGGAGTTTGGCGCGCTAAAAAGTCTTTATCTAAAGCATTCGCCAGTTTTAAAGGCGTTAGATGTACTTCGAAAATTTCCTTACGCTCATTGAGGTCGGGTAGATCCACGAAAATTTGACGGTCAAATCGACCTGCACGCATCAGAGCTTTATCTAAGATGTCGGCACGGTTGGTTGCTGCTAATACGATAACATGTTCATTGGTACCGAAACCATCCATTTCAGTAAGTAGCTGGTTAAGCGTATTTTCTCTTTCGTCATTTCCTCCAGAGATCGCGTTTTTACCTCGGGCACGGCCAATAGCATCAATCTCATCAATGAAGATAATCGCAGGAGACTTTTCCTTAGCTTGCTTAAATAAGTCACGCACTCGTGAAGCTCCAACCCCAACAAACATCTCTACAAAGTCGGAACCTGAAAGAGAGAAAAATGGAACTTTTGCTTCTCCAGCTACGGCCTTAGCTAAAAGCGTTTTACCTGTACCGGGAGGGCCTACTAATAGAGCCCCTTTGGGAATTTTACCGCCCAGTGAGGTATATCGATCGGGGTCCTTAAGGAAGGATACAATTTCTTGAACCTCTTCTTTGGCTCCTTCCAATCCAGCTACATTTTTGAAGGTAACCTTCACATTGGTATTCTGATCGAAGAGCTGAGCTTTCGATTTCCCGATATTGAAAATTTGTCCACCAGGACCGCCACCACCGCCACTCATCCGTCGCATGATGAAAATCCAAATCGCAATCATAAGGATGAAAGGGAAAGTCCAAGCGATTACATCACCCCAGTAGTCCTTTCTTTCTTCATGGCTCGCTACAATTCGAGAGCTCGCTAATTCTGGATTTTGGTCGTAGAAATAGTCTAGGTTGTCTTTATAGGCCTCATAGGGCATTTCGAAAGTATACTGAGGGCCACTATTAAAACCGCCTATCGGACGATCCTTTAGTTCTTTGTAAACATCATCTCGAGTTAAAGCTTCCTCAGTAAGGTAGATTTGGATTTGTTTCTCGTTAATGATGCGCACTTCTTTTACATCACCACGCTCAATCATTTTGGTGAAATCATTGAAATTGGTGCGCGCCAAAGTATTTCCAAAGCTTCCAACTACCTGGATAGCTATGAAAACTAATGCTATAGCCGCGTAAATCCAGAGGTAATTGAAGCGCTTGCGTGGATCTCCAGGACCTCCCGAGTTACCTCCCGGTTTGTTGCCAGAGCCACGCGAAAACTGTTCTTTTAATTTTCTGAGCTGTTCTTTGTTTTCTTTTTCGTTTTCCATTCTAATCTTAGTTCCGTCTAAAATTTGTCTTCTAATTCGGTGACCTCCGCATCGCCCCACAGACTTTCTAAGTCGTAGAAAGAGCGAAATTGAGGCTGGAATACATGTACAACGGTGTCTACATAATCCATTAAAATCCACTCGGCATTCTCCAATCCTTCAATATGCCAAGGCTTTTCTTGTAATTCTTCGCGGACGCGTTTTTCCACGGAATTAGCAATGGCCTTTACTTGGGTATTGGAGTTTCCTTCGCAGATAACAAAGAAAGAGCATATAGAGTTTTCAATATTGCGTAAATCTAGGACCGTGATCTTCTTTGCTTTAAGATCTTCCATCCCTTCAATGATTTCTTTTACGAGATTCGAAAAGTTCGATTGCGTCATTAATTCATTTAATTTGAGCACAAAATTAAGCAATGTCGCCTAGCTGCCCTGTATTATCTATAATTTCCACTCATGAATACTGATTTGGTAGGAAAAAACTTTCTTCATTTGAAGGAAACTGATAGTACCAATAGTGCACTCAAAGAAATGGCGGTGCGGGAAAACCTTAGTGAAGGATTTTGCCTCTATACCGATTACCAAAAAGCAGGCCGCGGCCAATATGGGAAAGAATGGCAGTCGGAATCAGGGCAAAATCTCCTAATGAGCGTCTATTTAAAGCCATTTTTTTTGGCTCCCGAGCAAGCTTACCGCTTAACTATGTCAGTTTGTCTTGCCTTAAACGATTTAGGGAAGAATCTGGGCTTGGATACACAATTTAAATGGCCTAACGATTGGTATTTTGGTAAGCGCAAGCTAGCCGGCGTACTTATTGAGGCCAATTTGCAGAAGGGCCGATTTCAATCTTGTGTAGTAGGAATCGGATTAAACATCAAGCAACAAGTCTATGGAGACCTGAAGGCCATAGGTTTGGAAGAAGCGACGAATACTCGTCTTTCTCGCGATGAAGTCTGGGTACAGTTATGTGAGGCCCTGGACCGCCGCTATCTGCAGCTCCGCATGGGAATGGGCGAATCGCAGCATCAAGAGTTTCAAGAACTTCTAATGGGCCGTCATAATCCAATGACCGTATTGGTGGAAGGCAGCAAGCGTTTTGGTCAATGCTTGGGAGTAGAAACGAGCGGTGATTTGATATTTCAATTTGACAATGGCGAAATTCAAAAATTCCGCCATCGTGAAATTGAGTTTATTATAGACTAAAGACTTGCGGTGCTTGCTGCAAGATCTTCAATAAAGCGCGTTAATGGGCGCTCCACCATCATTTTCATCATAGGGTTAAAATTCCCTTCAAAAAGATATTGAATTTGAGCGCCTTGTTCATTTTCTTCAAGAACACAACTAAGCGTGAAGTCCAGTTTGGAGCTCGCCGCTTTAAATTTCAGTAAATCTGGTTTGCGAATTTCTTCGATTAATAGGCGTACATCAGGCATGCCTTTGAGTCCGAATACAAAAGTGTTTTCATCCGCTTCAAAGCGAATCACTGATTCTGGCATTACCATTTTCATATTATTTAAATCAGCCATAAGGGCAAAAAACGCTGCCGGCTTCTTGCTGATTTGTACTTTTTCGGAAGTAATATTCATTTTAATCTTTTTTCCAGTTGGCGGGGTCTTCTCGCCAGGTGAGTAATGTTTGATGACTTTCTTGGTCCAAGTTACCGCTCTTTAGCAGACCTTCCAATAAATGTGGGTAATCGCTTAAAGTGTGTAAATCTAATTGAGCCTCCTTAAAGTTTTCTTCCGCTACTTTGAAAGCATAGGTAAACAAGGCTAACATACCCATTACCTGGGCGCCGCTTTTTCGAAGAACATCTACCACTTTTAAGCTACTACCTCCGGTAGAAATAAGGTCCTCGATAACGACTACCTTGGCACCCTCTGGCAATTCACCTTCAATTTGATTTTGGCGCCCGTGTTTTTTAGGCTCGGGCCTTACATAAACAAAGGGCAAGCCAAGGGCATCGGCCACTAAGGCCCCCATAGCGATGGCTCCGGTGGCTACGCCAACCACAACTTCAGCTTCGGGATAAAGCTCTTTTAAGGTATCTGCAAGTTTGCCTTTCAGGTAATTACGCATATCTGGATAGCTGAGCGTAACACGGTTATCACAATAAATTGGAGACTTCCAACCACTAGCCCAAGTAAAAGGTGATTGAGGTTGAAGTTTTATTGCCTTTATTTGCATGAGTTTTTCAGCCGTCTCATGCGCGGTTTGAGCGTTTAAAATCATGGGTCAAATGTATAAAGTTTTCATCAAGGAATCGCTCCTAATTCTCTCGGATAAACCTAGTGAAGAGGCTGTAAATTACCTTGGCGAAGCGCAGCTGGATAATTTGATTAACTCCATGCTGCAAGGTCCAGTGCGCGAGGTGCATTTGCATGTTCGTAATTTGTCCGAAACTTGGGCTTTATTCAAATCAAAGTTTAAAATCATTGAAGCCGCCGGTGGAGCCTGTATCAATCCGAATGGTCAGATTTTAATGATTTACCGTTTGGGGAAATGGGATTTACCTAAAGGCAAAATTGAGTTTGGTGAGCCGAAAGAAATGGCCGCCGTTCGTGAAGTCGAGGAGGAGACGGGGGTTTCTAAACCAGAGATCGTGGGAGTTTTACCAACTACTTACCATATCTATGAAATGGAAGGTAAGTTAATCTTAAAGCGCACCTATTGGTTTACCATGGCAATAGCACATGACTTTGATTTTTTGGTACCTCAGTTGGAGGAATCGATATTGGATGCGGTTTGGTGCAGCCGGAGTGAGGTAGAAGAAAATCTCCAGAATACCTACGGGAATATCGCTCTGGTTTTAGACGCGATGGTAAAGGGAGAGTACTAAATTTTTACGGCTGCTGGAACAAACTGGGCGTAATCACCGTCATTTCGAATTACATCTCTTACAATGCTGCTGCTAATGGAACTTAGCCCGGAAGCCGTTAGTAAGAATACTGTTTCTAAATCACCTTTTAACTTGCGATTGGTTTGAGCGATTGCCTTTTCGAATTCGAAGTCGGATGGGTTACGAAGCCCGCGTAAAATAAATTGAGCTCCAACCGAATTACAATATTCAACCGTTAGTCCGCTGTAAGTATCTACCCTTACTTTTTCTTCCTTGGCAAATGTCTCTTTTATCCATGCCGTTCTTTGCTCCAAACTAAACATGTAGTTTTTATTGGCATTGGTACCCACAGCCACTATTATTTCATCAAAAAGGGGAATGGCCCGACTCACGATGTCGTAATGCCCCAGAGTAATGGGGTCGAATGATCCGGGAAAAACGGCAACTCTCATTTTACGAATTTAGAACTTTTTCTAGGCTTGCTTTAAAAAGTTGGTCCAATCCTAGGCCTATATACTTTGCTTGACGTGGTAAAATACTTTGTTCGCTTAAACCTGGAACCGTATTTACCTCGATTAAAACTGGATTTCCATCGGCGTCTAAAATATAGTCGATGCGCGCTATGCCTTTAAGCTCTAACAGTTCATATACCTTTTCGCTATTGCGCATAATGCTTTCATAGGTAGACTCGGGTATCGCTGCAGGTGTAATCTCTTTGGATCCACCGCTGTACTTTGCCTCGTAATCAAAGAAATCATTAGAGGGTTCTATATGGGTTACCGCCAGTGATTTTGCTGTCCCTTCATGATCGCTAACACCGCAAGCCAATTCGAGGCCTGTGACCATGCTTTCCACTAGAACCTTATGGTCTATTTCTTTAGCCTTTTGGATAGCTGGACCAAGCTCCGCAGGAGTTTTCACTTTGCTAACCCCAATGGATGAACCCGAGCGGCAAGGCTTTACAAAGCAGGGTAAACCGAGTTTTGCAATAATTTCTTCTTCACTTATGGCTTCACTATGAAGGAAAACCGATTGCGGGACCTTAAAGCCATAGTGGGCCAAAAGGATATTGCATTCTGCCTTATTGAATGTTAAAGCGCTGGCAAATTGACCCGAGCTGGTATAAGGAATATGTAGCATATCGAAATAACCGGCCAGCGGACCATCCTCACCGGGGTGCCCGTGAATAGCATTGAAAATAGCATCGAAGGTTATCTTCCGCTCACCTAAGTTAAAGCTGAAGTCGTCCATATGGATGGGATAGCGCTGATCTTGGTCGTCTAATGCTTCCCAAGCTTTGGCATTCAGTTCGAGGCGATATACTTCAAAGCCGCTGCTTTGCAAATTCTGATAAACCACATTTCCAGAACCAATGGACACTTCATACTCTGCAGAGTAGCCACCCATTACTATACCTATCACTTTCATTTACTTAAGGCAATTATTCTTTGCTGAAGCTCAGGTATGGCTTCAATGCTTAATGCAAGATGCTGATAATAATCCAAATCCCAATCTATTCTATCCAGCTCTGTAGCCAAAAAGTTTTGCATTCCCTGTCGTAAAAATTGGCGGTAGGACATGGTGCGTTCAAAGGCTGAAATGGTTGTTTTGGGGTATTCTGATTTAAGACTATCGTAATTTTCACCTTCGCGCACGCGACCAATAATTTCAAGGAAATCCTGCTCATCTAAGCCTTGTGCGGTACGCATACTATCGGCCTTCAATTTAACTTCCATACGATAGTGTTGTAGGGCGGTATTCACCTCGATGTACTTCTTGAGGTCTTCATCTGTATAGGCATCATTACTTTGAGCCCAGAGGTTGAATGTGCTAAAAACTAAGAATAGCAGCAGTGTTTTTTTCATAGGGGACAAAGCTAAAAATCCAAAGTAAGTTGTGGAGACTGGATTGTTTTTAGTTCGGAGAAATTAGACAGCGACAAGCCCATCAGGCGCAAAGCCTCTCCTTTGTAGTCCTGATGTAGTAAATGATGCGCCCAATGCCATAGTTCCTCCTTAGCATTAGTGGCATGATCTAGGGTATGACTGCGTGTAATCACTTCAAAATTCTGACTCTTCAATTTTAGGCTTATGGTCCGGCCTTTGAGTCCGCTCTCTTGAACTCGCTTATTCCATACCTCAAAAATGTCTTTAAGAGCCCTTTCCGCTTCAGCAATTCCTTTTAAGTCATTGCTGAAAGTGCGTTCTGCTCCTAAGGACTTTCGCTCTCGGTGGGGCTTAACTTCCGATTTTTGCAATCCTCGCACGATGTTATAGTAATGGGCACCGGCCTTGCCAAATTCTTGTTGCAAGAGACTTAAATCCCAAGTTTTTAAATCCCGACCGTGATGGATCCCAAGGCTTTTCATTTTTTCGGCGGTCTTCGCTCCAATTCCATAGAACTTTCCAATCGGCAATTCTTCCAAGAAGCCGATTACTTCATCGGGCATAATGGTTTTTTGTCCGTTGGGTTTATTGATGTCGGAAGCCACCTTGGCGATAAACTTATTAATGGAAATACCGGCCGAAGCATTTAATTGGGTTTCAGCTTTTATTTCCTCACGAATTTTTCGGGCAATTTTAGAAGCACTGTCGATCCCCTTTTTATTATGACTAACATCTAGGTAAGCCTCATCCAATGAAAGGGGTTCTACCAGATCGGTATAGGAATAGAAGATGGCTCGTATTTGTTTCGAAACTGCCCGGTATTTCTCGAAATTGGGTTTCACGAAAATGATATCGGGACACCTCCGGAAGGCCGTTCGAGAGGGCATCGCTGACCGAACCCCATAAGCTCTAGCTTCGTAGCTTGCTGCCGCCACGACGCCTCTTTCTCTTGAGCCTCCTACTGCCAATGGCTTGCCCTGTAGCTCTGGGTTATCGCGTTGCTCTACCGATGCGTAAAATGCATCCATGTCGATGTGGATGATTTTTCTAATGTATTCATCTGGAATGGAAGAGCTTAATACCATCATCATTCTTATCTTGCTCTCAAATTTACACTCTGCATGAATAAGCGCTTACTCCTGATTCTATTTTTTGTACCCTTCTTCCTCTCGTCGCAAAGCTTTAAACACATGCTTTACGATAATCAATATAGCCTAAAGGATATTGAATTGGCGGCTAAGGATTATTTTGAAATTCATGGAACGGAGGAAGGCTCTGGCTACAAAGGTTATCAGAGATGGCTATGGGAGAATGCTTATAAATATCCTTTAAATGGAGACCGATCTGAGATTGATCCTTTTTTCACAGCCAAAG
>CBFHRN010000030.1:0-25305 GCA_965658275.1 Croceimicrobium sp. | reverse complement strand
GCTATTATTGAGTACTGGAGATTCAAGCTCTAGGGTATTGCCTTTAGAAAAGCAAGCCAATACCTATGTGATGCAGTTCGAATCGAGTTTTGCCTTTGAACCTGCAGCCCTGGTCGATTTGAGTAAGCAAATTTTATCGGAGCAGGATCTTCCCACTCGCTACATAATAGAGGTGAAAGAATGCGAGCAAGAAGGAGTCGTATATAGTTTTGAAATCGCCCCTAGATTTGAGGATGAAATTGTTCCCTGTTTAGGACGTGAGCAAATAAAGGCTTGCTACACGCTATCCTTTACTTTTCCCGATTTGTCGGATGCTCATAAACAAAGTGAAACCGACTCAAGCGCTTGGTACTTATGGTTCTTACTGCCTTTGTTGGGTATTCCTGTTTATTTCTGGATTCGTCAATCACCCTCTACGCTTGAGGAACACGTGCATCAAATCGGTCAATTTCAGTTTAACGCGGTTTCTGGGCTCTTAAAGTTGGATACAAGCGAAGAAGAACTCACCGCCAAGGAAACCGCGCTTTTACTTATTCTATGGAACTCTAGAAACAAGGCTGTGGAACGCGAAGTCCTGTTGCATGAGGTTTGGGGAGATGAAGGAGATTATGTAGGGCGTACTTTGGATGTTTTTATCTCGCGTTTGCGTAAAAAGTTAAAGGCAGATCCTTCTTTACAGATTTTGAATGTGCGGGGACTGGGCTATAAAATTATCGATGAATCCTAATTTGATTTTTAAGAAGAGGAAGGAACTTACCTTTGCCGCATGAACGAATGGTGGTACTACCTTCTTTTATTGGGTGGCGGTTTGCTTGCCGGACTCATTAATACCTTGGCGGGAAACGGCTCGGCCATAACACTAAGCATCCTTATTTTAAGCGGTATGCCAGCAAATGTGGCTAATGCCACAAATAGAGTGGGGGCCTTGGTGCAGACCATTACGGCGGTGCTGAGTTTAAAACGATCTCCTCGGACCTTATTCCTTTTTAAAGACAGTGCCTGGTTTTTAGTACCCGCCATTATCGGATCGGCGATAGGCGCTTTTTTAGCGGTTGATGTCGATCCTATTGTTTTAAAGCGCATCATTGGGGTAATCATGCTGGCATTACTCCTAACCATGATCTACAAACCCTCGAAATGGGCGCGCCCCACCAATGTAGAACGTAATCACAAAACCCTCCTCAATTGGCTTCTAATCTTTGCAGTCGCAGTTTATGGGGGCTTTTTACAAATGGGTATCGGAATTATGCTATTAGCGGTATTGGTGTTAGTGGCCCAGTATAGCTTGCGCGATGCCAATATCATTAAACTTGTATTGGCTTTTCTATTTGTTTTACCTGCTTTTGTGGTTTTTGTCTGGAGTGGCGATGTAGAATGGCTACCAGGACTATTATTGGCTATAGGACAGGGCTTAGGAGCCTGGATTGGCGCCCGCTATATCTTATTTTTACCGAAAGCGAATACCATCGTTCGCTATACCCTGATCGTGATATTGAGTGTTTCATCCATCAGTTTATTGGGTCTCCTGGATTATCTGAAGTTATTGATTGTATCCTAGACTTTATTAGCAGAGATAATTTAGCGAAATTGCGGCCCGATATCGGGCCTTAAAAATTGCTCGTACAGCATGATCACAGTATATCTTATCGCCTCAGTTCTTATCGGAGCCCTTTTGGGTAAGTGGTTACGAGAATCGAAAACCATCTCCATTAAGTTCCTTTTAAGCTTTAGCGGCGCTTATCTTTTAGGTATTAGCGTTTTCCACCTTTTACCGGAGGTGTATGAGACGCATGCTCATCATTATGGCTTATTGGTAGTAGCAGGGTTTTTAGTGCAATTAGTTCTGGAAGCCTTTAGCAAGGGATTGGAGCATGGGCATAGCCATGTGGCTATGTTCAAGAATAAGGGACTACCCATGGGAGTGCTTATTAGCTTGTTCTTACATGCTTTTTTAGAGAGTATTCCGATTGGAAGTAGTCATAATCATTTGAGTCGTGATGCTTTGCTTTGGGGGATTCTAGTTCATAAAGTGCCCGTGAGTATTATCCTTTACAATATGCTTTGTGAATTAAAGCTAAGTTTAACCCGTCGGGTGGTCATCATAACGATTTTCGCCTTGATGTCTCCTTTAGGGGTTTACTTAGGAGATAGTTTAAGCTTCTTAGCCGATTACAGCAGGGAGTTAACCGCATTCGTCTTTGGTATCTTCTTGCATATTAGCACCACCATACTATTTGAGGATAATAAGTCGCACCACTTTAATGTGATGAAATATGCCGTAATTTTGCTGGCGCTTCTGATAGCCTGGTTGTCGGTATCCCACTAGATTTAAATTCTTTAAGAGTCATAGAAAAGATTGAATACCGATCGGCTTCAAGCAATGGTGAGCACCCTACATTTGCAAAGGCTATCAAAAATGAAATCAAATAGCTTTTAATAATAATTAATATAAAAATCAATAAACATGGGAGTACTAGTTGGTAAGAAAGCCCCTTCATTTACTGCTGCTGCGGTAATTAACGGTGAAGAGATCGTAGAAGACTTTTCTATAGATCAGTATACAGGTAAGAACTATGTAATCTTGTTCTTCTATCCGAAGGATTTCACCTTCGTTTGTCCAACCGAATTGCACGCTTTCCAAGCAAAATTGGAGGATTTCAAAAAATTAGGTGTTGAGGTGGTTGCAGTATCTACGGATACCGAGCAGTCGCACTGGGGTTGGTTACAATTAACCAAAGATCAGGGTGGTATTCAAGGTATTACCTATCCCGTAGTTGCGGACACCAACAAAACGATCTCTAACAATTACGACGTATTAGCAGGAAACTTCTACTACGACGAAAACGACATGTTGCAGGCTGATGGTGAGATGGTAGCTTACCGCGGATTATTCTTGATCGACAAAGAGGGTATTGTTCGTCATCAGGTAGTAAACGATATGCCTTTAGGTCGTAACGTGGACGAAGCAATGCGTATGGTAAAAGCTTTACAATTCTTTGAAGAGAAAGGTGAAGTTTGTCCTGCTAACTGGGATGAAGGTAAAGAAGGAATGAAAGATACCCACGACGGGGTAGCTGAATACTTAAGCCGTAACTAAGCCTCGCGCTTACAGCAATACTGATAGCCCTGAGTACTCTAAGTGCTCGGGGCTTTTTTTTAGAAACGGTAATAAAGGCTCATTTGCAAGATAGACCCCGCTAAATTACCGCGCAGATCTTCATCGCGATTAAAATTGGTGAAGGCTATCAAGGGTCGCAAACCAATTTCATGACTGCCGTAAACCCGCCAGCTGTAATCAAAGCCAGTGTTAAAGTGGTAGGAGCTTATGCCAATAGAAATGGTTTCTCCTTCTTCCGTTTGCGTGCTTAAATCCGTACCAAAGTTTACCATACCTATGCCTACCATTAATTTTAAGGCATGTCGTCTTCCAGACCAAATAGTGCGGCCGTAGTTGATGTCGCCCATAAAGAGCATCTCTAAGTCGGAGGTGCGCACTTGTCCATCCTCAAGAAGTCTTAGGTAGGATTTTTCTTCGGTGATATTAAAGCTGATACTTATTGAAAAAAGGTTTTTTTGGTCATTGATGTCCATTGCCAACCATAGTCCATTGGCAGCCGCTAACTCGCTTTCCAGCAACTGGTTAAATTGCAAGCGATTGTAGCCTAAGCTTAAATTGAGTACCTCGTTGATGTCCTCATTCATGCTTTCACGCATCTTCCGGCTAAGCTCTACATCTTTATATTCTCGCTGGTAAAATAAATCGAGGGCTTCATGATGACTTTTAGCCGCTAAAAATTCCAAGAGCAGTTTATCAACTGGCTTCCATGGTTGGCGTTCCAAAAGATTCTCGGCTTTTACTCGGCTATAAACCCAGTGCGCTTCCTGCAATGGGCCTTGCCAAGTGGGGTCGCGTAGAAACTGAAGTTGACTTCGAGCGAATACGCTGAGATCGGATTGAGCCTCGGTTGCTCCATTAAACTCCAATTCTCCCAATAAACGTTGTCTTATGCTCGCTAGATTGGGCTCGCAAAAAAGTTCCCATTCTTGGAGTAATGCTTCCAGGCTATCTTGGCTTGAGAAATCCTGAGTAAGTTCTTGGATATGCTCCTTCAGCCATTCTTCGCAAAGTTCCCAGGGTTCAATAAAAAGCTTATCGCTCGTATTGCTTTGACTGATAGCTAAAGCGGGAAGAAGTAGTAGGATTAAAAGGAAGCGGCGCATGTAATTACTTTATTCAGCTAGTAGCTAAAATTATTCCAAATTATCGAGAACCAAATTCGGTAATCACAGGATAATGGTCGCTGAGCGTTTCCATTCGAACTTTGTAATCGAAGCAGCGCAATCGCCCGTCATCGTAAAGAACATAATCAATACGCAGGGGTAGAGGTCCACGGTTATAGGTGCGCACGAGTCCTTTTCCCGCACTGATAAAGCTATCTGCAAGGTTTTCACTAAGGGTGTGATAGGTATAACTGGAGGGCGGATCATTAAAGTCACCTGCAATTATTAAGGGGTATGGACTGGCCTTAATGAGGCTGTCTAAGCATTCAGTTTGAAAGGAACGTTTCACAAAGGCCCGCTTTAAGTCGCCGCCAATTTTCCCTAAATCGCGCTGCAGCTCCAAGGTGTTCTTGTCGTTAAGGCTAGCCAAATTGCTGTAATCCTCGTCTTGCAGGCCTACAGAGGCTAAATGGATATTGAAAACACGAATGCGCTTTCCCTTCCAATCAATGTCAGCATATAGCGCGGCTCCATTTTTAGCGACCCCCTCTGGACTCGGATATTCGATGTAATCCTTTTCGAGGATGGGGTACTTGCTGTAGATAATCTGCCCAGTTCCGCCTTTACGAGCAGGGAACTCATGGTATTGGTAAGGGAAATGAATATCCGCAGGCGGATTTAGATAATGATATTCTTGAATGAGCAATACATCGGGGTCTTCTTCTTTAATCAAAGCACTGATGCGATTGGGAATATCTTCTGTCTCAAGCCAATTAAAGACATTGAACATACGAACATTGTAAGTCATGACCTTGAGGCGTTCTCCGGGTGAGACTACCTGATTCGAAGGCTTTAATTGGTATAAGGTTGGAATTTGGCGGTAGCCTAAAGTAATGGCGACCACAGGCAGAATGATTTTTAATTTCATGCGTAGGGCCCACCAAACGGCGAAGATCACATTGGCCAGTAAGAGATAAGGATAAGCGAGACCTAAAAAGGAAAACCAAGAAAAGATTCGGGGATCTACGTAATTGCTAAGGTAGGAACACATCAAGCCGAAAGCTGCAATCGTATTGATGACATACAATAGGCCATCTACCATCGACTTACGGCGTGCCATTAGTCTTTTCCAAATTTAAAGAGGTGATCTTTCTCGTCTTTACTGAGGCTGTCATAGCCGCTTTTCGAAATCTTGTCTAAAATTCGATTAAGCCTCACTTCATCATCTTCTCGGCGCTTAATCCCAGTGCTTTTAGATGCGCCACTCGACTTGTATACCGTTTTTAAAGGGGCCGATTTAGGCTTACGTAAATTGGCGAGTCGATCTAAGAGGGAAGAAAAACCATCGGTAAGATCTTTTCCATTTTTGTGCGCACTAGCCATGAGGTAACCAAAAAGAGCACCTCCTAAGTGTGCGATACGCCCTCCGGCATTGCTGCCATCACCCAAAGCAATTAAATCGGTGAGTAGGGCAAAAATGGCTAATCCCCAAAGCGGTACGGTGATCATAAAGAATAAGCGTACCGGAAAACGTGGATTGTAAGTCGCAATGGCAAAAATGACGGCCATCACACCCGCCGAGGCGCCTCGGTTATTGCTTACCGCAACCACATCACTAAAAGCAGGGAAAATATTATAGAAGAGGATATACAGGACCCCCCCTAAAATACCTCCTAAGAGGTAGGTGCTGATTAAGCGACGTCCACCGAAGTACTGCATAAAAAGCTGCCCGCCGAAAAAGAGCCACAACATATTAAATAAGATGTGGAAGAAGCCTTCATGCAAGAACATGTAGGATACGAGGGTCCAAGGACGGGTGGCAAAGGTGAAAATATCTGAAGGAAGAGCGGTAAACTTTATAAAGATCGAGGTGATATTGGTTTGCGTAAGAAAGCTTAAGATTCGCAATACCAAAAAGATTAGATAAACCCCCAAGTTGATCATAATCAACTGGTTGAGGGCGCCTCCCATCTTAAACTGTAATTTTATGTCGTCAATTATCTTGCTCATTAATAATAGCTTCCACTATTTTTCTTCCAATACTTCAAAAGTAAAAATCCAAACAGCATTCCCCCTAAGTGGGCAAAGTGTGCAATGTTAGATCCGGGATCATTAGCGATGCCATTGAACAATTCCAAGGCGCCATAGGCCGCTACAAAGTACTTTGCTTTAATTGGAAAGGCGAAGTAAAGGTAAATCCGTTGATTAGGAAAGAGCATTCCAAAGGCTAGTAGAACCCCAAAAACCGCTCCGGAAGCTCCTACCGTTGGCGTGTTTAATATGGCATTAGCCTGACCTAGAATAGGGTCGCTGTAATTTCGTCCACTTTGCAGGATGCGTCCACCCTCGTTCATAAGCATCTGAATTTCAGAACTGCTTAAACTAGAGGCCAAGGACTGGAACTCCCAATATTGAAAGCCTAAGTGAAGCATGGCTGCTCCAAAGCCTGTGATTAAATAATAGATTAAGAATTTCTTGGGTCCCCAAATATTCTCCAAGGCATAGCCAAACATCCAAAGGGCAAACATATTGAAGAAGATATGGCCCAAATTGGCGTGCATGAACATATGCGTAATGAGCTGAAAAGGCTTGAAAAACTCCGATTGAGGAATGTAGAGGCCGAGCATACCGGCTAAATCAATGCCGAATACACTGCCAAGGGAAGCCGTAGCAAGAAAGAACAAACCATTTATGATGAGTAGGTTCTTAATGACTTCCGGTAAAAGTTGAAAACGTAACATTAATGGAAAGTTTTATCTAAGTCGCCTAGGGCGAGGTTTATAATGGTTGCTTTTCCATCCGGACTATGGTAGGGGGAAGAGCAGGCAAATAATTCGTCAACTAAATGCGCCATAGCTTGCTGTTCAAGAACCGTTCCTACCTTTAAAGCCGCCAATTTGGCCATATTTCTTGCCATTTTATCGGACAATTCTTCCTTAGAGCGGGTGTTAAAGTCTTTGCTGTTCTCTAAAATCTTATGCAGAAGATCCTCCAGAGCGGTATTCTCCAAATAGAGGGGGATGCCATGGACGATTATTTCGTGCTGACCAAATTCATCTAGGTCAAAACCCATCTCCCGAAGTCGGGGTAAAAGCTCTACGATTAAGCTATAATCGGCCGGACTAAAACTAATCTGTTGGGGGAATAGCAATTGTTGGGAGGCTACTTGTTGGTTTTGTAAGGAGGCTAAAATCTTCTCATATACAATCCGTTGGTGCGCACGAGCCTGATGGATCAGCATTAATCCTTCGCCATGGGTCTTTAGCAAGTATTTCCGCCCGATTTGCATATAATTCGGCTGGACTATCCCTTCATTTTCTTCGCCAATTTGCTGCTGGACAGGACTTTCTTGGATTTCCGGAATCTGACTGAGCAAGGACTCCCATTGCTGACTTTCCCGCGAGCTTGGTGAGCGATCTGGGGCTTGTTGCCAAGAATTGGAGTAAGCGCCTCCGTTTCCCTTCGGTTTTTCCTTTTTGTGGAATGGATTGAAATTGGGGTCTACATAAACGCCAGGCGCCTCAATACTTTTCCCACTAGGCGGCGGAGGGGTAAATTGCTGGTCTCGCTCAAAATCGAGGGTGGGCGCGATATTGTATTGCCCCAGAGAGTGCTTTACCGAAGTCCGAATAATACTATGGATGGCACGCTCATCTTCAAACTTAATTTCAGTTTTAGTGGGATGAATATTGACATCGATGCGGGCGGGGTCTATTTCCAGGTACAGGAAATAGGTGGGATGGCTATCCTCCAACAGTAAGCCTTCAAATGCCTTTTGAACGGCTTTGTGTAGATAGCCATTGCGGATGTAGCGGAAATTGACAAAGAAAAACTGTTCACCTCGAGTTTTCTTTGCAAACTCCGGTTTACCTACAAAGCCTTCAATGCGAATGAGATCCGTTTCTTCTTTAACGGGAACCAGCTTCTCATTGAACTTTTTCCCAAATATGTTTACAATGCGCTGCCTTAAAGTGGAGGAGGGTAGTTTAAATAGCTCATTGCTATTATGCTCCATCCGGAAGCTAATCGTGGGGTGGGCTAGTGCTACCCGTTCGAACTCATCAATGATATGCCGCAGTTCGACTTGGTTTGACTTTAGGAAGTTGCGTCGTGCGGGAATATTGTAAAACAGGGAGCGGACGGTAATATTGGTTCCTTGGGGGCAATTGCAAAAGTCTTGCTGCTCTACTTCATTAGCGGCAATTTTTAGCTCGGTGCCCAGTTCCGATTCGGCTTGGCGCGTGCGCATTTGCATTTTCGAAACCGCCGCTATGGAAGCCAATGCTTCACCGCGAAAGCCCTTGGTAATAATGCCAAAGATGTCTTCGGCTTTCCGAATTTTGGAGGTAGCATGTCTTTCAAAAGCCATCCGGGCATCGGTTTCGCTCATGCCTTTCCCGTTGTCAATGACTTGAATTAAAGACTTGCCGCTATCTTGGATGATTAACTGAATATCGCTCGCATCAGCATCAACGCTATTCTCCAACAATTCCTTCACTACGGAAGCAGGGCGTTGCACCACCTCTCCTGCAGCTATCTGATTGGCTACATTATCGGGCAAGAGCCTGATGATATCGGCCATATTATTTAATTAAGTAATAGGTTAGGGCGAGAAGTGCCACAATGATGAGTAATAAGGTGCGATTACTGGAATTTACTTTGGTCTGCCGACTCCCATGCCATTTGCCGCTTAAGTCTTCTCGTAATCGTTCTCGATCGGCCTTAGCGTTGGGTGCATCTTTCTTCCCGTATTTACGACGTAATTCTTCGATTCGCTCTTTACGCTCATCGTAGTAACGCGGCTTGAACTCGAATGACTTGTGCTTATTCTGTCGTATGAAACTGGGCAGTTTGGGTGCTTCCATCTTCAAATGCGTTTATTCCATTCCGCTTTTAGGGTCTACCACGGGTGGGTCGATAGGCTGAGACAAGCGGTCGCTTTCTTTAAGTGGAATCTTGATTGCATAAGTTTTACCCTCCTTAGCGGGAAGATATTCCATACGCAGCCAGGGATTATGGAATTTCAAGATTCGATAATTGATCCCATATTTTTGATTTAGATAGTCGACATGACTTAAAGCGGTATCCACAGTAACGGTGATGGTGGGAATTGGCTGATAGCGATCTTTCTCACGTACCTGAAATCCAAATGATTTAGGCTCAGATAAGATTTCTTTAATCGCGGCTAAGCGGTACACATAGCGCATGGTTTCCGAGTTGAGGTTGAGGTCGAAATAGGAGGAGCCCCGCTGCCGTTCCAATTGTTTTCGTAAACCGTTCATCCCCATATTGTAACTAGCCGCAGCTAAAGTCCAAGAGCCAAATTCGGCATATGCCTCCTTAAGGTAGGTGCAGGCTACGCGAGTTGCTTTTTCAAGATGGTACCGTTCATCTACCGTGCGGTTTACCTCTAATCCGTAATCCTTGGCGGTGCCTTCCATTAATTGCCAGAATCCTACGGCTCCAGCTGGGGAAACCACATGACTCAGACCCGACTCAATGAGCGGTAAAAATTTAAAGTCTTCAGGAACCCCTTCTTCTTTCAAAATGCGCTCTATCGTCGGGAAGTAGCGAGCGGATCTTTTGATGAAAAGTACCGTTTGGCTTTGCCAGTAGGTATTTACCAATAATTCACGATCGTAATTTTCACGTACCTGGGGGTCTTTTAATGGAATTTCTTCACCCGCAAAAATCACCGACTCCGGCAGTGGTAAGCTGTAAATGGTGTAATTGTCATTAAATTTCTGCTTCTGATCACCATCTTCTTTGTCGGTTTCAGTAGCAAAGGTGAGAACCGAGGCTATAATAATACCCGAAAGGGCTAAACTAATCGTAAATACTCGGTTTCTCATGAATACATGAATTGGGTTTCTAATTCTGCTAAAGGACGTGCGATCTCGTCTTTCTCGGAAAGCTGCGGGTTTTCCACTCCCCAGTCTATCCCTAATGCGGGGTCATTCCATAAAACGGAACCTTCACTTTCCTTGTTGTATACATTAGTACACTTGTAAGCGAAAATAGTTTCATCCTCTAAGGTTACAAATCCATGCGCGAAACCCGGCGGAATCCAAAACATGTACTTGTTTTCGCCACTGAGAATAATTTTGTGATGCTTACCGTAGGTAGGGGATCCTTTTCGGATATCCACTACCACGTCGAGTACCGACCCTTGAATAACGCGCACCAATTTTCCCTGGGCGTAAGGTGGATTTTGAAAGTGCAATCCACGCAAGACTCCTTTGCTGCTCAAAGACTGATTGTCTTGCACAAATTCATGATTAATACCGAAGTTTTGGAAGATTTCTTTATTGTAGGATTCGTAAAAATATCCACGATGATCGCCAAAAACTTTAGGGATAATTTCAAAAAGTCCTGGGATCGGAGTTTCTATTAATTGCATTAAAGAGGCTTGTATTTCAATTAGTTGGCTACTTCACTCATGAATTTGATGCGCATTAAACGCAGTTCTTCTTCACTGTAATCGCCGTCAAATTCTTCGTGGGCCAAATCTAAGTCGTCTGACTCGGCTTCCATAAAGTAATCATGAATTTCTTCGATGGCTTCTTCATCAAGCATATCCTCGATTACATAGTCTAAATTAACCTTGGTGCCCGAGTGAACGATATGCTCAATTTCTGTAATTAAATCAGACATTGAAAGTCCTTTGGCTGCGGCAATATCCTCTAAGGGTAATTTGCGATCGGTACTTTGAATAACATAGACTTTTAGTCCCGATTTGTTAACCACCGATTTTACCAGTAAACCATCATCTTTTTCGATGTTATTATCATCGACATATTTCTGAATTAGCTCCAAGAAGGGAGCTCCGAATTTGCGGGCTTTTCCTTCTCCAACGCCTGATATTTGCTTGAGCTCGTCGATACTGGTAGGGTAGTGCAAAGCCATTTCGTTGAGCGAAGGCTCTTGGAACACCGTAAAGGGAGGAAGGTCTTTTTCCTTCGCCACTTTTCGGGTAAGCTGCTTCAGCATTTCAAAGAGGGCTGGATCAAAGGAGGCTCCTGCTTTTTGCTCTTTGATAATTTCTTCTTGCCCGGCTTCTTCTTCGTAATCGTGGTCCTCTGCAATCATAAAGGGTACGGGGTCCACTAAAAACTGATGACCCTTATCGGAGATAAAAAGAACCCCATATTTTTCGATGTCCTTACGGAGATAGCCTTGCACGATAGCCTGACGAATTACCGACATCCAGTGCTTTTCATCTTGATCAGCCCCTTGGTTGAAAACATCCAGTTCTTCGACTTTATACTGCTTTAGAATGGAGCCTAACTTACCGATTAAGGTGTCTACTACCGATTTGGCCTTGAAGCGCTGACTTGTAGCCTTAATTGTTTCTAAAACTAATTTTAAGTCGGACTGCGCATCAAACTGCTTCGGTGGATTCAGGCTATTGTCATCATTCTTAGCACCGGGTCCTGCATCTTCATCGAACTCTTCGCCGAAATAATGCAAGATGAATTTACGGCGATTCATGGCCGTCTCTGCATAGGCGACTACCTCTTGCAGCAGCTGCATGCCAATTTCTTGTTCGGAAACCGGCTTGCCGTTTAGGAATTTCTCAAGCTTCTCGATGTCTTTATAGGCATAGAAAGCTAGGCAATGACCTTCACCGCCATCGCGGCCGGCTCTTCCTGTCTCTTGGTAATAGCTTTCCAAGCTTTTCGGCATGTCGTAATGAATCACAAAGCGCACATCGGGCTTATCGATTCCCATACCAAATGCAATAGTGGCAACGATCACATCCGCATCTTCCATCAAGAAGGCATCTTGATGTTTAGAGCGCGTGGAAGCGTCTAAACCGGCATGATAGGGAAGGGATTTGATTCCGTTGACCTGTAAAGTCTGCGCGAGTTCCTCCACGCGTTTGCGACTTAAACAGTAAATGATACCGCTCTGCCCTTCACGTTTTTTGATGAACCGAATGATATCACGATCGACATTATTCGTCTTTGGCCGCACCTCGTAGAATAAGTTCGGCCGGTTAAAGGATGCTTTAAATACGGTGGCATCCTCCATCCCTAAGTTTTTCTGGATATCGCTTTGCACCTTTGGCGTTGCCGTGGCGGTGAGCCCAATAATGGGTTTACGCCCAATCTTTTGAATGATGCTTTTAAGATTTCGGTATTCCGGACGGAAGTCATGACCCCATTCCGATATACAATGCGCTTCATCAATAGCGTAAAAGGAAATTCTGGCCGAACGCAGAAAGTCAATGTTTTCTTCTTTGGTAAGCGATTCGGGAGCTACATAAAGCAATTTAGTAACCCCATCGATGATATCCTGTTTCACACGCTCTACATCCTTTTTACTTAAAGAGGAGTTAAGCACATGCGCAATTCCAGCTTTATCGGCGAAGCCTCGGAGGCTGTCGACTTGATTTTTCATCAAAGCGATGAGGGGGGAGACAACTACCGCTGTTCCCTCTTGCATGATGGCGGGTAACTGATAACAAAGAGATTTTCCACCTCCGGTTGGCATGATAACGAAAGTGTCATTGCCAGCCAATAGATTTTCGATTACTCCTTCTTGATTTCCCTTGAAACCATTGAAGCCGAAAAATTTCTTTAAAGTTTCCTGAGCCCTAGAAGTTTGTCTTTCCAATGCCGTCAGATAATGATTAATGCTCTAAATATACTAATATTCCTCGCCAATAGAAATCTTTTTCCCCGGCGATTTTCGTTCTACTTGCCCCCTTTTTTTAGCACCTTTGCAGGCAATTTAAAAGGTAATGGCGAAAGTCGATAGTGATAACATGTCTTTTCTTGAACATCTTGAGGTTTTAAGGTGGCACCTCATTCGTTCAGCCTTTGTTATGGTGAGTATGGCTCTCGTGGCCTTCTTGGCCAAAGGAATCCTATTCGATATTGTAATCTTTGGTCCTAAGCAGCCAGATTTCTATACCTATGAGCTGTTTTGTTCAATTTCCCGCGAAATTAGCAATACCGAATTGTTTTGCCTCAGCGAAATGCCATTTAAAATATTGAATACAAAAATGGCTGGGCAGTTCTCGACGCACCTTTGGGTGTCTTTTATTGCAGGCTTTATTATGGCATTTCCCTATATACTGTGGGAAGCTTGGCGTTTTGTGGCTCCAGGGCTTAAGTCTACCGAGCGGCGTTTCTCGCGTTGGATTCTCTTTTTTGGCGCCCTCCTTTTTATGGCGGGGGTTCTTTTTGGATACTATTTGATTGTGCCCTTGTCGCTTCAGTTTTTAGGGACCTATACCATTAGTGATGAGGTGAATAACCTCATAGATTTAATGAGTTACATCTCTACGGTGAGTACCGTAACTTTAGCAACCGGATTGATTTTTGAATTACCGGTAGTGGTTTATTTCTTGGCGCGCAGTGGTTTAGTAACGCCGGACTTTATGCGACAATATCGACGCCATGCCATCGTTTTGATTTTAGTTTTATCAGCCGTTATTACACCTCCCGATATTGCGAGTCAGATTTTAGTATCCTTGCCGATATTACTTTTATACGAGCTAAGTATTCGCATTGCAGCGCGGGTATTAAAGAACCGAGAGAAGGCCAATACGGCTCTTGAAAAAAGATAATGTATGATTCTTAGAGCTGAAAATATCGTTAAGAAATACCGCAGCAGGACTGTAGTTAAAGGGGTAAGCTTTGAGGTGAACCGCGGCGAGATTGTGGGTTTATTAGGGCCGAACGGGGCCGGTAAAACCACAAGCTTCTACATGGTAGTGGGTTTAATTAAGCCAAATGAGGGTAAGGTTTTCATCGATAATGAAGAAATTACCACGGATCCCATGTACAAGCGAGCTCAGAAGGGAATTGGCTATTTGGCCCAAGAAGCTTCTGTCTTTCGCAAGCTGTCGGTGGAGGAGAATATCATGGGCGTTTTGCAAATGACCAAGCTCAGTAAAAAGGAACAGGCCCTCAAATTGGAATCTTTATTAGAGGAGTTTAGTTTAAATCACATCCGTAAGAATCGAGGTGATTTACTTTCTGGAGGTGAGCGACGTAGAACGGAGATAGCTCGTGCCTTAGCGGTTGATCCCAATTTTATTTTATTGGATGAGCCTTTTGCGGGTGTTGATCCTATTGCGGTGGAGGATATTCAGAGTATTGTGCACTCGCTGAAAGAGAAGAACATTGGTATTTTAATTACCGATCACAATGTACAGGAAACCCTGGCCATTACCGATCGTACCTATCTGATGTTTGAAGGCTCTATTTTGAAGTCGGGTAGTGCGGAAGAATTAGCTTCGGATGAGCAAGTTCGACGGGTTTACTTGGGTCAGAATTTTGAGTTGCGTAAAAAGCGCGCTGAGATGTTTAAGGATGAAAAGGCCTAAGCAACAGAGGCACGTTTCAGTCGATCATTAATCGCCCTACCTAATCCCTCCTGCGGAAACTCTTCTGCTAGAATCACATCAATGTTTTGTCCTTTAAAGCTTCGTAAAGCTTGGAAGAGCTTGCTGGCGGCTTCTTTTAAATCGCATTTTGGGGATAGCACTCGTTGCTGATCTTCCGGAACTCCCGCAATCTTCTTGCAGAAGCTGATCGTACCAATTCTTTGACGATTTACTTTCTTTAGATTTTCCGTTAAGGAACCAAATAAAACGGGAATGCCCGGGGAGTAATGAGCACTTAGCATTCCTGGAGCCTTCGGATTGCTGGATGAGCTTTTGGTATAAGCCACCTTTTCGCCCAAACAATGATTAATTTCTTCCAGACTCAATCCGCCTAAGCGCAGTACCACAGGTTTTTCCTGACTAAGATCAATAATAGTAGACTCCAAACCTACTTGAGCCCTACCGCCATCCAAAATATAGTCAATGCGATCGCCTAATTGCTCTTGCACATGTTCTGCTTCGGTAGGACTAACCTTGCCAAATAAATTGGCAGAAGGAGCGGCTAAGGGGAAGTCTAGGGATTCCAATAATTCTCGACACAGGGGATGAGCAGGAAATCGCAGGGCCACGGTCGGGTGACCCGCGGTTACGATATCAGGAACTCGCTTTGATTTAGGCAGGACATAGCTAATCGGTCCGGGTGAAAACCTTTGGTAAAGCTTGTTGAAATAGGGACCCCAGTCTTCGATAAGCCCTTGCGCAGCTTCTTTGCTGCTTGCATGAACAATTAGGGGATCGAAAGCCGGTCTGTTTTTGGTTTCAAATATTAGGGCCACTGCTTTTTCATCCAGCGCATTGGCGGCTAATCCATAAACCGTTTCGGTAGGGATGGCAACCACCTGGCCTTGCTCTAAAAGCCGTTTAGCAGGGACGGTATCGGAAGAAACTTTCGCCATGCGGCAAAATTAGAGCAAAATGAAAACCACAATTACGGAGACAAGGAAAAATATCCCAAAGGCCACGATGCCCAAAAGGTTAATGAGACTAAACTTGAAAAGTGTCTTTCGCCAGCTTTGCTGGTAAAAACGTTTCATGGCAATGATCAAATGAATAGTAAAAGAAACCATCAGCACCGTAAATACGGTTGGTGATTTGGGGACAAACAAATTGTAAAGCCCGGCGAATAAGAAAAATAGCGACTGCTGGTAAAGCGTGAAGAACAGATGCTCGGGGTAGAAGTAATCTCTACGCCAGTACATCAGGTGTAAAACGATTCCGAAGACGGGAATAAAGAGAAAAAGAATCCAAAAAAGTTTATTCAGGAAGGCCCGATTAAACTTCGAGAAGTTTCCCTCTTTGCGGCTATCCTCAATTTTTAAAGCTTGGTCGAAGAGGAAGTTGTTCCAAAAGCCTTCTTCCATGCCTAAAGAGCCAAATACTTCCGCTTTACTGCTGGTTGGAGAGGCATCGAGATAGTCGCTCATTACACTGAGCCGATCGAGTAAATCGCGATCGGTGGAATTCTTGTATTCTTCCGTAATTCGGGCTAGGTCTAAACTCGTTTCAAGACTATTCTTCGGTTTATCGGTCTTTTGGGGCACGAATTCTTTACCATCGGCTCTCATTTGCACAAACTCTGCATCCGAGCGATTTAACTGTATGCTCGTTATCAAAAGCAGGGAGCAAAGGAAATACAAGCGCACAGGGTTCATGTAACGCACCCTCTTACCGTTTTTAAAATCTACGGCCACTTTTCCGGGACTAGACATGACCAACCATAGGGTCTTGAATATTTTGCCATCTAGGGCCAAGAAATTAGATAGGGATTCGCTTACTAATTCCCAAAATCGAAGTCGACGCGTATCATTAAGCTGACCACAATTGGAGCAGTAGGTATCGTCGCCGGTTTGATTCCCACAATTGAGGCAATGTTCGCCTTTTTGAGGTTTCGCCATGATTATTCGTTGAAAAGGTCGTCGGAGTTAAAGGTAGCAAAACCAACTAATCGATCGTAGCGACTGCCAATTTCACGGTGATAAACCAATATTTGATAGTCGTTTTCGGTTTGCCAATGCGAACCTTCCAAGAAACTGAGGTCGGCATAGGCTTTGGCAGGAGAATCTATCGCATAAGCATAGTTATAGAACCCTTGTTTTAAAAGCGCTTTGGCTCGATAAGCTTTCCGATCGTAATCGTAAGACATCCGATATTCGGGTAATAATTTCCAATCGGTGAATTCCCCGAATAAATAGACCTCGGAGCCAATTTCGTTGGGGTAATCTAGGTAAAAGTCGACCAAGGCATAGTCCGCTTCCGAATCGGAATTTTCGACATCCAAACGACGTATACGGTTCTGACCATTGATATCAAACTGCACCGAATAGCGTTCAACCGCTCTACTGCGGTCTTCTGCCAGGAATACTTTAAACAGACTATCCTGTTTAATTTGACGAACATTTAAACTGAGCGCTAAGAGGTTTTTAATGTCAAAAAAGCGCCATTCACTGATTCCTTCGAAGGTGTTTTCGTCGTCGTATTGATAAATCAACTGCCCGTTTTGTAAAAATTGAGGCTTAAGGTTTTTTATGGCTAAATCCCATCTCTGGTTTTGCATCATTACCACATGTAAGTCTTGAAACGGGTTTGGGATAGGGTAGGCTCCGTGGGAAATGGTGAAGTCTAATTCTTGGTGGGTGTTCATTTTCTCTACCCTTGTAGGACGTTTAATGCGTCCGCCTACTTGGACTATTTCCTCGTAGACCATAAATCGTCGGCTAAGCACTAAATTTTCTTTATCCCCATCTCGGTACACCACCAAAAGGTAATTGCCAGACTTGGTAATATTTACCTGCTGATTTGGAATCGCCAAACGATAGTGCGTGTAAGGAATAAAGGCGTTTATGGAATACTCGAAGTTTTGGATGTAATCGTCTCCAAAATTGCTGAGGTAATCGTTCCGCATAAGGTCGGAGGGCGTCCAATCGGCATTGCAATGAATAAGGGTATAGGACAAATTGGTGAATTCCTCGTAAAGGTCATCAAAACTTAAAAGTAATTGCTCCCCTGAATTTAGGGCAATGATAGGCAAGGCTAAATCATTACCACGAGGCACGAGCCTTACGGTACGAATACCCGCTTGATAGATGTGATCGTCATAAACTAATGGCCCTCCATTGTAATATTCTTGTGCCTTGCTAGAAATGCTTAATACACTAAACAATAGCAGTAAGCAGGGAGTTAAAAGGGGAAAGCTATTTCGAACCATGTTTGAAAAAATGGATTTGGGCTTATTTTATTGCGAAGAAGCCTTAAATTTGCAGCCAATTTAGATGGGTTCTAAATTAAATGCTTGTTAGGCGGGCTCAAGCTTCGTCTTAATTTTGCAGACCAATAATAATGACAATTTTTTGATTCCATTCGATGTCTGAAGTAATCAAAATTAAAAAGGGCGTAGATATTAAATTGGTAGGCGAGGCAGAGAAGATCTTTGCTTCCGCTGATTCACCAAAGACCTACGCCTTAAAACCCGACGATTTTCCGGGTCTTCGCCTTAAACTGAAAGTTAAGGAAGGCGATGAAGTATTAGCCGGTGATACGGTAATGTTTGATAAGGATCGTTCTGATATCCATTTTGCTTCGCCCGTAAGTGGTGAGGTAGTGGAGGTACTTCGTGGTGAAAAGCGTCGTATTTTGGAAGTACGCATCTTGGCCGACAGCGAAATCCGCTACAAGGATCTCGGTTCTGCGGACCCAAATGCTCTTTCAAGAGAAGAAGTGAAGACGAAGATCTTAGGTTCAGGTGCCTGGCCTTTGGTTCGTCAGCGTCCTTACAATATCGTAGCTAACCCCGATCGCGTTCCACGCGATATTTTCATTTCTTGTTTCGACTCGGCTCCTTTAGCACCTGATGCTGATTTTGTCGTACACGGACAAGAGGAGGAATTTAAGCTGGGCGTTCAGGCTTTACAGAAATTGACCGATGGTAAAGTACACTTAGGAGTAGATGCCAGTACCAATCCTAGCTCAGCTTTCAAAGTTGAAGGAGCGGTTGTAAAAGCCTTTAAGGGTCCACATCCTGCCGGTAATGTAGGCGTGCAGATTCACCAGGTGGCTCCGATTAACAAAGGAGAAACTATTTGGACCGTAAACTATCAAGATGTTATCATCTTAGGTCGTTTGTTCAAAGAAGGTAAATTCAATGCACAACGCAGTATTGCCTTAACCGGAGCGCAAGTAGAAAAACCACGTTATTACAAGGTGATTTTAGGCGCAAATCTTCAAACGGTTTTTGCTGGTAATATTAAGGAAGGGAACAGCCGTTACATTAGTGGTAATGTTCTTACCGGTACCAAGGTGTCATCCGAAGGATATTTATCCTACTACGATACTCAAGCCACCGTTATTCCTGAAGGTGGAGAAGATGCATTCTTTGGTTGGGTAGCTCCAAACTTGGATAAGTTTAGTATTTCTCGCGCCTTATACAACTGGATCATGCCCAATAAAAAGCTAAATCTCGACGCCAATATGAATGGTGAAGAGCGTGCTTTTGTGGTAACTGGCGAATACGAAAAAGTATTCCCATTTGATATTTACCCAGTACAATTACTGAAGTCTATAATGATTAAGGATATCGAAGCGATGGAAAACCTCGGTATCTATGAAGTAGCAGAAGAGGATATGGCCCTTTGCGAAGTGGTTTGTACCTCCAAGACTCCTGTGCAAGAGACCTTGCGTGAGGGTTTGGACTTAATGTTGAATGAATTAGGCGATTAATTGGTTTTGTTATGAAGTTATTCAAGAATGTATTAGATAGTGTGCGTCCTCACTTCGAAGAAGGAGGTAAATTGGAGAAATACTATCCGGTGTATGACGGTTTCGCAACTTTTCTATTTACACCAGGACACACATCGCACAGTGGTGCTCACGTACGTGATGCGATTGACTTAAAGCGTACTATGGTTACCGTAATCCTTGCGATGGTACCAGCGCTTCTCTTCGGTATGTGGAATGCCGGTAACTTACACTATGCGGCTTTAGGTTTAGCGGACAGCATGACTTTCATGGACAAGTTCCTTTTCGGAGCGATTAAAATTGTTCCAATGATTGTCGTGTCTTACGCCGTAGGTTTAGGAGTAGAGTTTATTTTCTGTATCATCAAAAAGCACCAGATTCAAGAAGGGTTCTTGGTTTCAGGTATGCTTATTCCTTTAATTATGCCCATTGATATCCCATTGTGGATGTTGGCTATTTCGGTAGTTTTTGCGGTGGTAATTGGTAAAGAGGTTTTCGGTGGAACCGGTATGAACATCTTAAACCCGGCCTTAACCGCACGTGCCTTTGCTTTCTTCGCTTATCCATCTTACATGAGTGGTGATAAAGTGTGGATCAATACTAGTGCTGCGGAAGGACAATCTGTAGTGGATGGTTTTTCAGGAGCTACCGTTTTAGGAGATTTAGCGACAGCAGGTACTACGCAATATAGCGTGATGGACATGTTCCTTGGTTTTATTCCTGGTTCGGTAGGAGAGACCTCGACTTTGGCCATTCTTATTGGTGCCATTGTTTTAATATTTACGGGAATTGGAAGTTGGAGAATTATGCTAAGCGGTGTAATTGGAGCGGTAGCCATGGGCTTACTCTTCAATACCTTCGCGGAGTACGCTATCTCTCCAGAGCAGCAAGCCTTTATGGCGGTTCCTTTCTGGCAACAATTAATCATGGGTGGCTTTGCTTTCGGTATCGTATTTATGGCTACCGATCCAGTGTCAGCATCACAAACGGAGCGCGGTAAATGGATTTATGGTTTCTTGGTAGGTTTCTTCGCGATCATGATTCGCGTATTTAACCCTGCCTATCCAGAGGGAATCATGCTTGCCATTCTCTTTATGAATGTAATGGCTCCTTTGATTGACCATTATGTGATTCAAGCTAATATCAACAAGCGTAAAAAGCGCTTGGCAACTGTTAAAGCAGCATAAGCATGGACGTTAATAAGAACAGTTACACCTTTACATTCGCTGCGATTATGGTAATCGTAGTGGCTGCCATCTTATCCTTTGCGGCAACTTCGTTAAAGGAAAAGCAAGACAACAACGTACGATTGGAGAAGATGCAAAACATCCTTTCTTCCATTAATGTAAGCGTAGAGCGCGATGCGGCCGAAGAAGTGTATTCGCAGTACGTTAAAAATGAACTAGTGATTAGCAATGGTTCAGAGGTTAGTGGCATTAAAGCTTTTGACATTGAATTGTCTAAGGAGATTGCTAAAACACCCATGGAGCGTAATGCGCCTTTATACATTGCTGAAAAAGACGGGAAAACCTATTACATTTTACCCTTACGCGGTAAAGGACTTTGGGGCCCGATTTGGGGATATATTTCTTTAGAAGAGGATGTAAGTACTATTTACGGTGCTACCTTCGATCATAAGAGCGAAACTCCCGGACTTGGTGCGGAGATTAAAACCGAAGTATTTACCAGTCTTTTCCCAGATAAGGAAGTACTTAAAGATGGTGAATTCGTCGGAATTTCGGTTATGAAAGGAAACGCTGCAGGTCCTCACCAAGTAAATGGTATTAGCGGTGGAACTATTACTTCTGTGGGAGTTCAGGATATGATCCAGGACTGTATGCAGAGTTATATTCCTTTCTTGAAAGATTATAAAACCGCTGCTGTAGAGCAAGCGGATGACAAACAACTAGCAAGCATCGACTAACATGGCTGAAGTTAAAGAAGCAGTAGAAGTTAAGAAGGAGCGCGAGCCACTCTTCAGTAAGAAGAATCGCCAGCTCATTACCGATCCTCTAGACGATAGTAACCCGATTACCGTTCAGGTTTTGGGTATTTGTTCCGCTCTAGCAATTACCGTAAAGCTTTATCCCGCTTTGGTAATGTCGATTTCGGTATTATTCGTACTAGGAGCAGGTAACGTTATCATCTCTTTGATGCGTAATCTTATTCCGAACCGTATTCGTATTATCGTTCAGCTTGTAGTGGTAGCGAGCTTGGTAATCTTGGTAGACCAGGTGTTGAAAGCCTATGTTTACGATGTAAGTAAGGAACTATCCGTTTTCGTTGGATTGATTATCACCAACTGTATCATCATGGGACGTTTCGAAGCCTTTGCCTTGGGTAATGGTCCTTGGAAATCCTTCTTAGATGGTGTAGGTAATGCCTTCGGCTATGCTTGGATTCTATTAGCCGTGGCTTTCTTCCGCGAATTACTTGGAAGTGGTCAACTATTCGGAATGCAGGTAATACCTGAATCTTGGTATTTAAGTAATGGTGGTTTTTACAGTGACAATGGTTTAATGCTATTGCCTCCAATGGCACTTATCACTGTAGGTATCATCATCTGGGTACAGCGTTCACGTAACAAAGAATTAATTGAGGATAACTAAGCAGAAGCATGCAAGAACTCATTAACATATTCGTAAAATCCATCTTTGTAGAGAACATGATTTTTGCCTACTTCCTAGGCATGTGTTCTTACTTAGCAGTATCGAAGAAAGTAAGTACTGGGGTGGGATTAGGAGCAGCCGTAATTTTCGTTTTGGGAATTACTGTGCCCGTTAACTACTTATTGGAAAACTATGTACTTAAAGAAGGCGCTTTGTCTTGGTTAGGGCCACAGTTTGCAGAAGTAGATTTAAGCTTCTTAAGCTTTATCATGTTCATCGCTGTAATTGCATCGATGGTACAGTTGGTAGAAATGATTGTAGAAAAATTTGCTCCTGCTCTTTACAGTGCGCTTGGAATCTTCTTACCTCTTATTGCGGTAAACTGTTCGATTTTGGGTGGGTCTTTATTTATGCAGGAACGTAATTACAATTCTATTGGCGAGGCTACCGTATTTGGTTTAGGTAGTGGAGTAGGTTGGTTCTTAGCGATTGTAGCGATTGCAGCAATTCGCGAGAAGATTCGTTACTCTAATATTCCTGCGCCATTGCGTGGATTGGGAATCACATTTATTGTGACAGGTTTGATGGGAATTGCCTTTATGGCGTTCATGGGAATTAAATTGTAATTAAGAATATTGTTGAGATGGTATTATTATCAACTAGTACAGTAATTATATCCAGTATCGTTGTATTCTTCCTACTGATCATCTTATTGGTGTCAGTATTACTGGGTGCGAAGGCTAAATTGTCGCCAAGTGGCCCGGTTACATTGAATATTAACGGTGAGGATCGTCAGGTAGAATCGGGTGCGACCCTATTGTCTACTCTTTCTAACGAGAAAATCTTCTTACCCTCTGCTTGTGGTGGCGGTGGTACTTGCGCGATGTGTAAGTGTCAGGTGCTCGACGGCGGTGGTGAAATCCTTCCAACAGAGGTGGGCTATTTCACACGCAAGGAAGTGCAAGAGAACTGGCGTTTAGGTTGCCAGGTTAAGGTTCGTGGGGATATGAAAATTCACGTTCCTGAAGAAATCTTTGGTATTAAGAAATGGGAGTGTGAGGTTGTATCCAATTACAACGTAGCATCCTTCATTAAGGAGTTTGTAGTAAGACTTCCAGAGGGTGAAAACCTTGATTTCGAAGCTGGGGGTTACATTCAGGTGGATGTACCGGCTTGTGAAGTAGATTTCAAGAATATTGATATTACATCGCATCCTAAATTAGGAAGAGATCCAATGGACTTTAAATCGGAGTGGGATAAATTCGGTTTATGGGATCTTAAGATGAAGAACGATGAGCCTTTATTCCGTGCTTATTCGATGGCCAATCACCCAGCGGAAGGTAATATCGTGATGTTGAACATCCGTATTGCTACTCCACCTTGGGATCGTGCGAAGAACCAATGGATGGATGTGAATCCTGGGGTTTGTTCTTCTTATGTATTCGATCAAAAGCCAGGTGATAAAGTAACCATCTCTGGACCTTATGGAGAGTTCTTTATTAAAGAAACAGAGGCGGAAATGCTTTATATCGGTGGTGGTGCAGGAATGGCGCCGATGCGTTCGCATTTATTCCACTTATTCCACACCTTAAAAACGGGTCGTAAAGTAAGCTACTGGTATGGTGGTCGTTCTAAGCGTGAATTATTCTACTTAGATGATTTCCAAAATATCGAGAAGGAATTCCCGAACTTCCAATTCCACGTGGTTCTTTCAGAACCTACGGAAGAGGACAACTGGACAGAGAAGAAAGATGTTAATGACAAAGAAGGCGATGGTTTCTTAGGTTTCGTTCACCAAGCGGTAATCGATCAATACCTATCGAAACATCCTGAGCCAGAAGAAATCGAATTCTATTTCTGCGGACCACCCCTTATGAATGCCGCCGTTCTGAAGATGTGCGACGATTGGGGCGTACCTCCAGAGAATGTAAGTTTTGACGACTTCGGTGGATAAAACAAATAAAAAAAGCGGCTTTCGAGCCGCTTTTTTTCTTCATTTTTAAAAGCTTTTATTTCGAGCTAGGGCGAGCTTGCGCAATAAGCATAAATAGGCGGCTGATGATAAATCCAAATAATCCATAAAGGGTAGTAACAGAAGACACCTTTAAGCCTCCGGCTAGTAATGCAGGTGAAACGTCGCCCATTAATTCGATGGCTTTAAAAGCTTCAAACAATCCAATTAATTGACCCAAGATTCCAAGGGCTAAAGCGAGTATGCCAAATTCGCGTACGTACTTTAGGGAATCCACACCTCTAAAGTAGAGAATAAAGGCTAAGAAGGAAGCTAAATGGCAAAGGCTAATAATGCTCATAAATAGGGGGCCACCCATGTAAAAAATATCGATCATGATTTAAGAATTTTGATTCCCTCCAAAGCACGAAAAATAACTAATCTTTAGCCAAGTTAAACACCGTAATTGAGCTGTCAATTCCCGTAGTTCATTGTAAAATGGGCTTTTTTGGCGCATATTTACCAAGTGAAGGTAGGAAAACAAATAAGGCCAATCTACCGGTTTCCAGAACCTATAGACCGGCCTTGGAAGCCTATCGTGTCTCCTTGCAATCTTAGTATTGTACTCCTTTTTCGATATCGTATTTGTAGATATCATCAAGATTAGCATCGTTTTCGATGAGCACTTGATCGTGTACCAGTCCACTTGAAATGTCGAACACCCAACCATGCAAGAGGAGCTTTTGACCGTCGGCCCAAGCTTGTTGTACAATAGAGGTCTTGGCTAGGTTATAGGTTTGTTCTTCGACATTGAGTTCGATGAACTTATTCAATCGTTCTTCTTCGTTGCTAGAATGCTGCGTTATTTCAGATTCATGCAGGCGGTAAACATCCTTAATATTTCGGAGCCACTTATTGAGTAAGCCTAAATTACCGTGCTCAAAGGCTGCTTTTACCCCACCACAACCATAGTGTCCGCATACGATAATATGCTCTACCTTGAGGACGGTAACGGCGTATTGGAGAACTGATAATAGGTTTAAATCGGTATGAACGACCATATTGGCAATGTTTCGGTGTACAAACATATCTCCCGAATGGGTATCCGTAATTTCGTTTACCGGCACGCGGCTGTCGCTACAGCCAATCCATAAGAACTTAGGATGCTGCCCTGAGGCCAATTCTTTAAAAAAGCCCGGGTTTTTTTCATTTTGCTCTTCAGCCCAAGCTTTATTCTGAAGTATTAGTCTTTTGTGTAAATCCATAGTGATTAAATATTTCGGTCGAAGCCTTGTAGACTTAATTCAATGTTTTTTTCATCGGCGCTTTTCACGAAGTCGTCCAGCACCTCTAATATGTCCTTGTCAATAAAGGAGGCTCGCTTAGCATCAATA
>CBFHRN010000029.1:0-25310 GCA_965658275.1 Croceimicrobium sp. | reverse complement strand
GATCCACGAGACCTTCAATTTTTTTAGCTAGGCTTTGCGCTCTTTCGCTCGGACTAAAAGCTCCGAGTTTGGAGTGGATGTTGAATAAAGTATCTTCAAATACAATTACAGGAATTCCGAGTGTGCCAGAGCGCAATGAGTCGACCTCTCGCCTGATGCGATCTTTAGCCGCATTTTGGACTTGCTTTAAGGAGTCTAAGCGCCCTTGAAGCTTAGCCTTTTGTTGTTCATCCTGGGCTCTTAAAGCCGCAATTTGATCCAGTAAGGAGGCTTGAGCTAAAGAGTCTGCTAGATGTAAGGAGTCACTTTCTTTTAGTAAACTTTGACCTACATCTTGTTGGCTTTGCAGTATGCTATCTGCTAAAGCGGCACTACTGTCTACCTGTGCTTGGCTCAATAAGCCAATTAATAGAAATAGGATTGAAAATAGGCCTTTCCTAGTTTTTTTGTCATGAAGCTTTTCCCTTCGTTGGTTAAGTGCATTTCGAAGGTATTGAATTTAAAGGTCTTGCCCACTAAAGTATCAAGCGGTCCTTTTCCTAATTGCAAGATTTCCGAATCTCCAATCTCCCTTTATCCACCATTCACCGACGAAGTCTCCTCTAGCTAGCGATAGGGGTTTATTCAAATGGCTATTCTGATCTACTTTAGTACCACTAAAACATAAGAACGAAACAACTAAAACATAAAAACGAAAGAAATGACAGCTCAAAAACGAAACAAATCGATTTACACTGGGGTAGTAATTCTTCTTATTGGGGTAATTTGGTTATTACGACGTGCCGGTGTTTACCTTCCTTACTGGCTATTTAGCTGGGAAATGCTTCTTATTGCTATTGGTGCTGTAATTGGTATTGATAGTAAGTTTAAAAATCCAACCTCATACATTTTAATGGGAATTGGTGGGGTCTTTTTAATTGATGATGTATTCGGAATTCCCTTCCGGGTGATGGATTACTTCTGGCCACTTTTGGTAATAACCGTAGGTCTGATTATCATTTTCCAATCTCGAATCCGCTCCAAGCGTATTAATGTTGGTGGCACTGGGCACGGTGATAAACTGGATTCTGTGTCCGTCTTTAATGGTGTAAAGCGCAATATCACAAGCAAGAGCTTTGAAGGGGGCGAAGTGGTAACCATTTTTGGTGGTACCGAATTAAACCTGATGCAAGCGGATATTAGCGGAGTATCTCATTTGGAGGTAACCGTATTGTTTGGCGGTGCGAAGCTTATTATTCCCCGTAACTGGGAAGTTCGCCCCGAGGTAACTACCATTTTCGGAGGGGTAGACGACAAGCGCTTATCGGCGGTGGAAATCGTAACCGAGGAAGATAAGATATTGACCATCACCGGTACCGTAGTATTTGGTGGTCTTGATATCGTAAATTACTAGAATCTGTAACTTAGGCAAATGGCACAGAACCCTTTGCTGAAAGATCGAAACTACCTGTATTACATTGCAGCAGTGCTACTGCTCAGTGCCTTGCAGGTAGTTTCGATGTATTATTACGATTCCTTAGAGCTTCGATTTGCCCTAATTCACGCTTTGGTGCACTGGGGTTTTTTAGGGGCCATTTGCTATGGCTTAGTCAATAGCTTTTCCTTTTTTCACCCACCTCGCTTTCAAGCTTTAATTGCGCTTTTCTTACCTGTGTTAAGTACCTATGCCTGGTATCAGTTGTCCGATTTAATTGTTCAAATGGTGGAGTGCACCGAAGCAACCATGGAATGGATGGAGCGAACAGGAGGGGCACGAGCTAACACCGCATACCTTATTCAAGTAGGGGTCATTGGCTTTAGCATGCTTTGGTATCGATTGGATGAGCGAACGGCTCAGGAACAGCGCAAGCAAGAAACGGAGCGAATGGCCAAGGAAGCAGAACTCTTTAAGCTGCGGCAACAAATTCAACCTCACTTTCTATTTAATGCTCTAAACTCGATCAATAGCCTTATTGGGAGTCGTCCCAAAGAAGCCCGTCAAATGACCCAAAAACTTTCTGAGTTCTTGCGCGGAACACTCAATCGAGAGGAAGGGGAGCTCCTAAGTTTAGAGGATGAATTAGGACATTTAAACCTTTATTTAGATTTAGAAACGCTTCGCTTCGGACACCGTTTGCAGGTGGTTCGAGAAGTTGATGATTCTGCGCTTCAGGCCAAGGTGCCCCCTTTGTTAATACAGCCCCTTCTCGAGAATGCCATAAAGTATGGACTTTATGGTACTACGGATGATCTTGAGATTAGAATGACCGCAACAATGGAAGGCCGTAATTTAAAGGTGAGTCTAACCAATCCCTTTGAAGATGGCAGCAGTGCTCCTGGGGGTACTGGATTTGGCATTCCCTCAATCCAGCGGCGTTTATACCTTATCTTTGGTAGAGCAGATTTATTGAAAACGGAGGTGAAAGATCAAGTCTTTACCGCCTATCTAACCATACCTCAAGCCGATGTACAAAGTTCTAATAGTTGATGACGAGCCTCTTGCGGCAGATTTAGTTCAAGAATATTTGGAAGCCTTTCCCGATTTTGAAGTAATCGACCGATACCTAGACGGTTTTGCTGCTTTAAAAAGCTTGCAAAATCAAAAACCCGACCTCATTTTTTTGGATGTACAAATGCCTAAGCTTACCGGTTTTGATTTCTTAGAGCTTTTAGAGGATCCTCCTGCGATTATCTTCACAACCGCTTTTGACGAATATGCCATTAAGGCTTTTGAGGCTTCCGCGGTAGATTATCTCTTAAAACCCTTCTCGGAAGAGCGCTTCGCGCAAGCGATTGCCAAGTTTCAAGCTCAGCCGAAGTTTATGAAGGAAACGATTTCGGCTTTGCAAAAGAATCAAGACCATGGGCCGAAAGATCGACTGGTGGTGAAAGACGGTGCAAGAATTCGAATCATTCCTTTCCCCGAATTGATCCGAATTGAAGCTGATGGTGATTATGTGAAGATTGTATCGGAAAAAGGCAATTACTCCAAAAAGAAGACATTGTCGTACTACGAGAAACTTTTGCCAAAACCTCTTTTCATTCGAGTGCATCGTTCGTACTTACTCAATGTGGATCATATCAATCGATTAGACCCTTATGGTAAGAATGATCATGTTGCTTTATTAAAAGATGGTTCTAGGGTGCCGGTTAGCCGCAGCGGGTTTAGTGAATTACGCGAGGTTCTTGGCCTATAATCGAACCAAAGCGGCGGGCGCTTGTTCTTTTCTAAAATCGATACCATGTTTGGATTATTTAAGAAGAAGACCGAGAAAGAAAAACTGCAAGAGCAGTATGAGAAGTTGATGAAGGAGGCCCATCGATTATCTACAATTAATCGCGCGGAAAGCGATAAAACGGCGGCTTTGGCAGATGAGGTGGCCAAGAAAATGGAATCGCTCGATTAAAGCTATCCCTCCAGCCAGGCTTTAGTTTTCCTAATCTTTCTGCAGTCTTGAGGCCTTCTTCGGTCGAAGTACAGGCAAATACGAATTGTTCTCACTATAGAGGTGGTTTAGCCTGAAGTTTTGCAAAAGGCAATAAATATGAACCGGGGAAAAATGGGTTTGAGCCGGGGATTTTTTCGGAAACTGACAAAAGTCGTTCTCTAGTTCTGGGATTTTGACGTCATTTGTGGTCTCTCAAAAAGCTAAAAATGGACAAATCAAAAATGCACCCCGAAAGTCTAATGATGTCTTTCGGATACAAGCCACACCTATCCGAGGGCGCTGTGAAGTGCCCTATCTTCCAGACCTCCACCTTTGCCTTTAAAACCGCAGAAGAAGGCAAGGCCTTTTTTGAAGTTGCCTATGGAAAGCGGGAAAAAGGAGCAGATGAAGAGCTCGGTTTAATTTATTCGCGACTTAATAACCCCGATCTTGAAATTCTTGAAAACCGACTCACGCTATGGGATAGTGCGGATGAGGCTGCGGTTTTTGAAAGTGGGATGTCAGCGATTTCAACCGTTTTATTGGAATTTTTAAAGCCTGGTGATTTGCTGCTTTTTTCCAATCCCGTTTATGGGGGAACCGACCATTTTATAAAACACGTATTAACCAAATTTGGTATTGAAGTAGCTGGTTTTAGTCCGGCTGATACCAAAGAAGACATCGAGGCCATTATTGAGGCACATCCCGCAAAGAATCGTTTAGCGATGATTTATGTGGAGACTCCCGCGAATCCTACCCTAGACTTATTCGATATAGAGGAGTGTGTTGCCTTAGCAAAGAAATATTCGCGTAATGAAGAAGACCGGGTATACGTGGCTGTAGATAATACTTACATGGGCCCACTGTGGCAACATCCCTTAAAGCATGGAGCCGATTTTGTGATGTATTCGGCTACTAAATACATCGGTGGTCATAGCGATGTGATCGCTGGAGCTGTTTTAGGAAACTTCGAAGTAATGGCTCGCGTTAAAGCCTTGCGTACCTTCTTAGGGAATATGGCCGGACCTCATACCGGTTGGTTGTTGATGCGTAGTTTGGAGACTTTGAAAGTTCGAATGGAGCGTCAAGCAATTAATGCCAAAGCCGTAGCAGAATGGTTAGTGCAACATCCTAAAGTGGAAAAAGTGTATTACCTAGGTATGCTGGATGAAAAGGATGAGCGTCATGCTCGAATATTCAAAAATCAGTGTAGCTCAGCAGGAGCCATGTTATCTTTTGATGTTAAGGGCGGAGAAGCGGAGGCCTTCCGATTCTTAAATGCCCTCCAATTAGTGAAATTAGCGGTTAGTTTAGGTTCAACAGAATCCTTGGCCGAGCACCCAGCTACCATGACTCATGCAGGGGTTGATGAAGAGCTACGAGATCAATTGGCTATTTCGGAAAAATTAGTGCGTTTATCTGTAGGGGTAGAGCACCCCGATGATTTGATTGCCGATTTAGAACAGGCTTTGGCGAAAGTCTAAATGCTAATAAATAGATAATTAAAAGGGCAGGCTTTAACGGTCTGTCCTTTTTAGTTTCCATGATTTTCTTCCCCATAAAGGGCATTGTTTTTCAACCTTTCCGCCATTTCGAGGGAACGTTTAATTCGTGTGGCTTCGCTTTTCCCTGAGTCAATATAATGTAAAACACCACGCTGCTTGCCTGGGGTGCGACTCCGAAAAGCTTCATTAGCTTCAGGGTCTTGATCGAGCACTACCTGAAACTCTTCAGGAAAGGCCATTCCGAACTCCGAGTCGTCTTTGGTGATGCTTATTTCGACTGAATCACCCGGTAAATAGCCCCAAGCCTTCAACACTTGTTTATTAAGCATTATCAAGGCGTAGCCATCTTTGCGTAGTTGCAAAGCTCGATGTATCGGCTTCTGGTCGGGGCCTTTAACAATTACTCGGTTACCATTCGTTTCAATGAAGGTCGAGGATTGATCATGGGGTAATAGAAGGATAGGCCCCATGTAATTGCGGCCGGTATATTCGATTTCAGCGGTAAAGATGAGCTCTTTCATAGCCTAAAGTTCTGAAATAAATGAAAAGAAGCTTAATCGGCTTAGTCCACCATAGGTTTAAGTAATTCAAAGGCTCCGTGCACACTGCTAACCTCATGAAAGCTGAGGTAAAGCTTTCCACTTCGTTCTTTCAATTGAACTTGAGGGGCAGCCTTTAAGTATAGAAGCACCTTCTGGAAGCGGTCGCTCTGGAAATAAGGCGAGTCTTGATCGGAAGTGAAATAGCACAATAAACGTTCCTGTTTCAATACGATTTTTTCAAAACCAATTTTCCGGCCCAAACGGCGTAAGCGCAATGAGTCGAATAGTTCTTTCACCTCCGATGGAAGGGGCCCAAAGCGATCCTTTAAGGCATCGGCAAAGTTTTGAATTTCTTTTTCATCCTTTAACTGATCGAGTTCCTGATATAGTTTTAAACGCTCATCTACCTTGTTAACATAGTCATCGGGGATCAAAATCTCCAAGTCGGTATCTAAGATGGTGTCACTTATTTGCTCTTGGTTCTTAATTTCTTCAGCATAGAGTTCTTTGAATTCGGTTTCCTTCAATTCTTCGATGGCTTCGGCCAAGATTTTCTGAAAGGTCTCAAAGCCAATATCATTGATAAAGCCACTTTGCTCGGCTCCTAGTAAATCTCCGGCACCACGGATTTCTAAATCCCGCATAGCAATATGGAAGCCGCTTCCCAAATCACTAAACTTCTCAATGGCTTGCATCCGTTTGCGTGCTTCATCGCTCATGGCAGAAAGGGGAGGTGTAATAAGCTTACAGAAGGCCTTTTTATTACTTCGGCCCACCCGTCCACGCATTTGATGAAGGTCACTTAAGCCAATATTATGGGCATTGTTTATGATAATGGTGTTGGCGTTGGGTACATCCAAGCCATTTTCGATGATGGAAGTGGCAACTAAGATGTCGAATTCTCCATTGATGAAGTTCAACATTACTTCTTCCAACTTTTTGCCATCCATCTGGCCATGACCAATTCCGATTTTGGCATCTGGGAGCAAGCGCTGAAGCATGCCAGCGACTTCTTTGATATTCTCAACCCGATTGTGGATAAAGAAGATTTGGCCACCTCGACTCAATTCATAGCGAACGCTGTCACGAATAATTTCCTCATTAAAGGGAATTAATTGCGTTTCAATGGGATGGCGGTTGGGTGGCGGAGTGGTCATTACGCTCAGGTCTCGCGCCTGCATTAATGAAAATTGTAGAGTTCGAGGGATGGGGGTCGCTGTTAAGGTTAGCGTATCCACATTGACCTTCATATTTTTCAGCTTGTCTTTTACACTTACGCCAAATTTTTGTTCTTCATCAATAACCAAAAGCCCTAGGTCTTTAAACTTCACATCTTTGCCAACCAGTCTATGGGTGCCAATAATGATGTCCACTTTACCTTCTTCTAGTCTTTTTAAAGTTTCGGTTTGTTCTTTCTGGGTTCGGAATCGATTGAGGTATTCAATGTTCACCGGAAAGTCTCCCAAGCGCTTGCTGAAAGTTTTAAAATGCTGAAAAGCAAGAATGGTGGTAGGAACCAGAACGGCCACTTGTTTATTGTCATTAACCGCTTTAAAGGCGGCTCGAATCGCTAACTCCGTTTTGCCGAATCCCACATCACCACAGACCAATCGATCCATAGGCATGCTGGCCTCCATATCCTGTTTAATCGAGGCTGTAGCCAATTCTTGATCAGGTGTGTCTTCGTAAATAAAAGAGGCCTCTAGTTCGTGTTGCAGGTAATTGTCTGGAGAATAGGCAAAGCCTTGGGCCGACTTACGCTTTGCGTATAATTTTATCAGGTCGAAAGCTACCTTCTTTACTCGGGTTTTAGCTTTGGCTTTGGTTTTTTGCCAAACTCCCGATCCAAGTTTATGAACGGTCGGAACCGTTCCTTCCTTGCCATTAAAACGGGTGATTTTATGTAAGGAATGAATGCTTACGTATAACACGTCTCCACCCGAATACATAAGTTTAATGGCCTCTTGGTGCTTTCCGTTTACCTCAATTTTTTGAAGACCCCCGAATTCTCCAATGCCATGGTCGATGTGGGTAATGTAATCTCCTACTTGTAGGGAGGTAAGTTCCTTGAGGCTAACTGCTTGTCGTTTTTCATAGCCATTTCGTAAGCGGAATTTTTGGTAGCGCTCAAAAATTTGATGGTCGGTATAAATTAGAATCTTCGCCTCTTTATCAATAAAACCTTCATGTAAAGAATGAACTAAGGGCTGAAAATTAGACTCCTTGTCAAGGTCCTCGAAAATGGAATGAAATCGCTCAACTTGCTTGTGGTTGAGGCAGAGCAAGATATTTTTAAAGCCATCCGCTTCTTTTAAATGGAGGTCTTCTGCTAGCAGCTCAAACTTCTTGTTAAAGCTGGGTTGAGGTAAACTTTGCCAATTAATATCCAGCTCATGCTGATAGGATTGGCTCCCCGTCATTTCAACCTGGGCAAAATTCGTTAAGCCCGTAAGGAATCTTTGGCCATTGAGGTATAATTCGGCGGGCTCGGATCGATGCAGCTCTCCAGATACTTCCTTAAAAGCTTGCAGTGCTTTGTCGTACAGGTCGTCTAGTTTTTTAGCACTTAAATCTTGGTTCCGAGTCCATACCACCGTGTTTTCCGAGATGTAATTGAGGAAACTTTCCCTTTTTTCCATCAGTACCTTGTTCTCCACATTGGGTACTAATTGAATTTTTTTAAGTTGATCGATACTCAATTGGCTCTCGATGTCGAAGAGTCGGATGCTTTCAATTTCATCGTCAAAAAATTCAATGCGGTAAGGTTGCTCATGGGAGAAGGAATAAACATCTACAATCCCACCTCGAACAGAAAATTGGCCAGGTTCGACCACAAAATCGACCCGTTCAAATTGATACTCGAACAAAGTTTCATTAAGGAAGTCAATGCCCAAATTATCGCCCACTTGAATAGATAGGGTATGGTCGTTTAAGGTTTTTCGGGTTACAACTTGTTCAAAAAGCGAGTCGGCATAACTGACCAGTAAAGCCGGTTTCTTACGACTGTTTAATCGATTTAATACTTCTGCACGTAAAAGGACATTGGCATTATCGGTCTCTTCGGTATCGTAGGGTCTACGATAGGAGGCGGGGTAAAATAGAACGTCTTTTTCGCCGATAAGGCTTTCCAGGTCATTTAGAAAATAGGCAGCCTCTTCCTTGTCATTAAGGATAACCAAATGTGGTTTCTCGCTTTGTACAAAGCTTTGGGCAATGGCAATGGAGGGCAGGGATCCACTAAAACCTTTTGCCAAGATTTTACTGTGTTTATCCTGAAGCCATTCCTTAGCTATTAGCGCCACTCTTTGATCTTCCTTGTAAAGATCCACTAAAAATTGTCCTTGTTCAGCCATGCCTGTAAATGAGTAATCCACCCGACTCAAAGGAGGGGGTGGTTTTGCGATAGCAAAGGTAGCTTAATGCCGAGTTCGTGTGCAAGCGCCAGCGGCCATTTTTGAAATTCAATCTTTCTAGTATCTTTAACCCGGGGACGTGATTAAAAAAAGAATTTAATGGGGAAATGGAGCTTAGGCCTACTGGGTCTATTTTGCTGTATTACAATTGACGCTGTCGCTTTTGCTAATCGAGACTCTTTAATTCAGGAGTCTTTGAAGAATATTCGAAACCCTAAAGTTTTAGAGGGCTTGTCAGACGCTCTGCTCGAGTACGAGGATAGCGAAATGCAGGCGCGCGGTTATTTTGTGAAGGGATTGGCGTACAACTACGCAGCCAAGGCTAATGAATCTTCTGAAGCCTACCGGAAGGCATTGTCTTTTATGCACCCCGATTCCATTTACGATCAGCGTTTTACTTATCCCGTTGTACTTCGAAACTTAGGTATTTCGTATTACCGTTCACAAAACTTTCAAAAAGGTGATTCCGTTTTTGTCCGCCTACGCGATTTAGCCATTGCTAAAGGGGATAGTTTAGATATTGCCATGGCCCAGAAAAGCATGGCCAATGCGATGATGATGCGCGAGGATTTCGACTCGGCAGTGGTTTTGATGAAAGAGGCCGTGCGGATTCAAGAAAAACTCGATTATCAGGGCGTGCCTTTGACCTACCTGAGTATGGGCTCTATTTTTGGTCGCATGTCTCAAGCCGAGGAGGCCAATCGATGGTTTAAACTGGCTTTAGTTAGGTTGCGAAATGGAAAAGCTCCCGATCGTCGAATGGAAGGTCGCGTCTTAAATAATATTGCGGTTGCCTTTCGAGATATGGACCAGCTCGATTCCGCTCAGTATTATTTAAAAGAAGCCTTGGCCATTCATAAAGCCTTGGGTTCTATTTTCGATCAAGTAGAAGTGCGTGGTAATCTAGCGCGAAATGCTATTGAAATGGGGATGCTCGACACTGCTCATCGCTACCTAGATGAGGCCTTGACTATGGTCGATGAAAATAATCCACGCTCTAGCCAAGTTCTTCAGAATATTTCATTGCTCAGTTTTGATTTAGCGATTAAGGAGAAGGATTTGGCAGATGCCGATAAATGGTTTACCAAATTCGTGAGTGACTTAGGCTATTCGAGGATAAAGTCGGATTACCGCGTGATGGAAAGCTTGGGCCGCTACTTTGAGCTAAAGGGTGAAGCAGATTCGGCGCTTGCCTATTTCAAAGCCTCCGATGCTATCCAGGAATCTCTGCAAAAACAGCAAGATGCCCGCGCAATTAAAAAAGCCGCCAATGATGTCGAACTCATTGGTTTAAAATCAGAACAGGTTAAATTGAAAGCTCGGTACCGTAAGATATTTACCTACGCCATTCTAATCTTTGGATTTTCCTTCATTGTCTTATGGCTGTACTGGCGATTTAGAGGTAAAAAGGTTGAGGAGCTGAGTTCCCAGCTGGGGCAAGAAGTGCAATTCCAGTTTCAGGATAAGAATCAAATACAGGAGCTACGTTTGGACGATAAAGTAAACGAAGAGAAAGCTCAATTGAAATTGAAATCGAAAGCGGTACTGTCGGTTTCTGAAATTATATACGCACAATCGGAAGGTCACTATGTGAGTTTGTTTCTGGATGGTAAAACAAATCCAGAAGTGGACCGAAGTTCCTTAAAAGCTTTACAGGAAGAATTACGGGATTTCGACTTTCAGCGCATTCACCGATCGTATTTGGTGAATTGCAAATATCTGAAAGCGGTGTATGCAACCAAGGTGCTCCTGAATAATGGAACGGAGCTACCTGTTTCACGAACCTATAAGGATGACTTGCAGGCGCGATTTAAAGAGAAACCTCTGGATTAATACCTGCATTTGGTGCTAATAATTGTGTCATTGGTGCCAAATTCTTGGACTGACTTAATCTATTAGCTTTATTTATATCAGGTTTTAAAAAAAACCTTAATTCCTTCCCCTTTAAATAAAACGGCCCAGCATAGCGGGGCCGTTTTTTTGGTAATCTTTTTAATCCGGATTATTTCGCATGAACTCTTCGGCCTGCTCCACCATTTTGGGGCTTCCGCAGAAGAAGGGCACGCGTTGGTGAAGTTCTTTGGGGTCGATGTCTAGAATTCGTGTATGACCATCGCTGGCTTTCCCACCCGCTTGCTCAATTAAGAAAGCAATTGGGTTGCACTCATACAACAATCGCAGTTTTCCATTAGGGGCAGTGGTGCCTTTGGGGTAAATGTAAATTCCACCTTTTAAAAGGTTGCGATGGAAGTCGGCCACTAAGGAGCCGATATATCGAGAGGTAAGAGGACGGTTCGTGTCGGGGTCTAACTCCTGGCACCATTTAATGTATTTCTTAACTCCATCCGGCATGTGCACGTAGTTTCCTTCGTTAATGGAGTATATTTTTCCATTTTCAGAAACCTTCATATTTGGGTTGGAAAGGAAGAATGAGCCAATACCAGGATCGTAAGTGAAGCCATGTACACCTTTTCCAGTAGTATAAACAAGCATGGTGGAAGTTCCATAAACCAGATAACCTGCCGCTACCTGTTTGTTTCCAGGTTGCAAGAAATCTTCTAGTTGAACGGGTTCACCAGGTTTACTTACCCTGCGGTAAATACTAAAAATGGTCCCTACGGATACGTTTACATCAATATTGCTACTGCCGTCTAGTGGGTCTATGAGTACTACGTATTTGGCATCACTATGAATTTCTTCATTGAAGGCGATGAAGTCTTCCATTTCTTCGGAGGCCAGTCCGCAAATTTCACCTCTTCGCTGCAGGGTGCTTATAAAAAGGTCGTTCGCTAAAACATCCAGCTTTTGCTGATCTTCGCCTTGAACATTTTCTTCGCCAACGGCACCGATAATATTGGCTAATCCAGCTTTGTTAATTTCTTGATTAACCATTTTTCCGGCTAATCGGATTGAGCTCAAAAGGGCACTGAGCTCTCCTTTGGCATAGGGGAAGTCCTTCTGATTAGAGATGATGAACTCACCTAAGGTGATATGTCTTTTCATGTTGTTGAGAGGTAAGAGGCAAAGTTAAAAGGACCAATGGTAAAATGAAGGGCTAAAGCTTTTTAATTCGCTTTAAATAAACCTCAAGGGCCTCCTTTTGACGCGTGGAAACCATAAGTTTTCGTCCATTTTTTAATTCAATGTTCAAGGAGTGATCCGCCCCGGCATTGTAGATATGACCTATTTTAGGGCTGTAGCGCCGGCCGACACTAATCATGCTCAAAGGTCGAATTTCAACGCGCTTAACATCTCGCCAAGCAATAGTTTCTCTGCCCAAGGGTCGGAAATCTATTTTAATACCTTCATGGTTGACGTCAACTTGTAATTTGGTTAGAGCCGTCATTAAAAGTAGTAGAATGCTAAATAACAATAAGCAGATCAAGGCCCAGTTGGGCATGGGATTGTTGCCAACGGGTATTTTAAATAAAAGCTGACTCAAAGTGCTGAAAATACTAAAGAAAAGGAGGCCAGTCAGTACAATCCACATAAGGGCGCTGCGAAGATTCTGACTCTCCTGAAAGCTCTGTTCCATGGTTTTATTTAAGGTTTGAAGAATTACCTTTGAGGCAATACTCAAATATATGTTAGAACTTAAAAATAAGCACTTTGAAATTGGTGGCATTTCGGCATTAGATCTATGTCAGGAATTCGACACCCCACTTTATGTTTACGACACGGCTAAAATGGAAGCTCAGTATAAACGTATAACAAAGGCTTTTAAGGGTTCTAAGTTGAAAATTAATTATGCCTGTAAAGCACTCACAAATATTAATGTGCTGCGCTTTTTTAAATCGCTGGGTGCGGGTTTAGACACGGTTTCTATCCAGGAGGTGCAACTCGGTTTAAAAGCGGGTTTTGATGCCAGTGATATCATTTACACCCCCAATGGAGTGTCTTTTGAGGAAATCGTTAAAGCGGTTGATTTGGGAGTGCGAATCAATATTGATAACCTCAGTATTTTAGAGCGTTTTGGCGCCCGCTACGGCAATAGCTATCCTGTTTGTGTGCGTATGAATCCGCATATTATGGCCGGTGGAAATAGTAAAATATCGGTAGGACATATCGATTCTAAATTCGGGGTTTCCATTCATCAACGTCGACACTTAGAGCGGTTGGTTAAAAGCTTGGACATCCACGTGGAAGGAGTGCATATGCATACGGGTAGTGATATTTTAGATGTTGATACCTTTTTAAAAGGGGCCGAATTACTTTTTGACGTGGCAGCTGATTTTAAAGACCTGCAGTACATCGACTTTGGGTCAGGCTTTAAAGTGCCTTATAAGCCAGGTGATATTGCAACCGATATTGAGGAGCTTGGTACCAAGATGACAGCCATGTTCAACAATTTTTGCCAGGACTATGGTCGCGATTTAGAGATTGAATTTGAGCCGGGTAAATTTTTAGTTTCCGAATCCGGAACCTTCTTTACCAAGGTAAATGGACTAAAACAAACCACGGCCACAGTTTTTGCGCAAGTAGATACGGGGATGAATCATCTAATTCGTCCCATGTTCTATGATGCGTACCATCATATCGAAAATGTAAGCAATCCCGAAGGCCACAAAAGAGTGTACTCGGTAGTTGGCTATATCTGCGAAACAGACACTTTTGCCAATGATCGTCAAATTACTGAAATACGAGAGGGGGATATTTTAGGCTTCCGGAATGCTGGAGCCTATTGCTTTACCATGGCGAATAACTACAATAGCCGCTACAAACCGGCGGAGGTTTTGGTGCACAAAGGCAAGGCTCAATTGATTACGCGTCGTCAAAACCTAGAGGACTTAGTGCTTAATCAAATCGAAATAGACTTGTAATGGAAGCGGTAATTCGAAAAGGAGGGGCTCAGGATATGTCAGGCCTTTTAGCTCTCATCAGGGAGTTGGCGCTCTATGAAAAAGCACCGGAGGAGGTTATTACTACTGAAGATGAATTATTGCAAGATTGGCAAGCGGGTGCTTATGAGTTTTTAGTGATGCATCTGGGCGAAGACCTAATCGGTATTAGTCTCTACTATCCTCGCTATTCTACCTGGAAAGGCTATTGCTATTATTTGGAGGATTTATATGTAAAGCAGGAATTTCGGGGTAAAGGCTATGGCAAGGCTCTCTTAATGGCGACGGCTGATGCGGCCCGAGCTAAAGGGGCTAAACGATTGGATTGGCAGGTACTCGATTGGAATGAACCTGCCGTAAAGTTCTACGAAAGTATAGGGGCTCAGATCGAAAAAGAGTGGTGGAATTGCAAATGGTGGCTCTGACCCTTGTCGGATCCTAAGCTAAATATTGCTGTAATCGGAGCAGGTGCCGCCGGTGTTTTTGCCGCTATTCACGCAGCTCAAAGTCATACGAAAGTTCAAATTTTTGAGGCTTCGCAGAAGACCTTGGCCAAAGTGAAAATAAGCGGCGGTGGTCGCTGTAATATTTGCCATGATGTGAAGAATAATGGGGAGCTCATGGCGGCTTATCCGCGTTCTTCCAAAGCCATGCGCAAGGCATTTAGTCAATTTGCTTACCCTGAAACTTGGGACTGGTTTGAGTCGCGCGGTTTAAATCTTAAAATAGAGTCCGATGGCCGTGTGTTTCCGATTTCGGATGATTCCCAATCGGTAATTGACTTACTGTTAAAAGAGCTTCATGAAGCGGGAGTGCACATCCATTTAGGGAAAAGACTAAAATCCATAGAGCCGGTGGAGGCTGGCTTTAAATTGGATTTTGGAGGAGAAAGTCTCTTCTTCGACCGCGTAATATTAGCCATGGGCGGACAGCCCAATTGCAGAGGCTTCGAGCCCTTAAAAGGATTAGGCTTGCAGTTCGTGAGCCCTTTGCCTTCTCTCTTTACTTTTAATGTTCCTTCTTCAGATCTCAAAGATTTATTGGGGCTTTCGGTTGTTCAGGCAAGAGTTCAAATACCCGGAACGAAATGGAAGCAAGAAGGCCCCCTTTTAATAACCCATTGGGGTTTTTCAGGTCCGGCTGTCTTAAAGTTATCGGCCTGGCAGGCGCGCGATTTCGCAGAGCGAAACTACCAGTTCCCCATTTTAATTAATTGGATGAATTGGTCTGAGTCGGATTTCGATGAATTTGTGGAAGAGCAACAATTGCAGGCCTCAAAGAAGAAATTGGCGAATGCCCGTATTACCGAAATTCCACGACGGCTATGGGAGCGATTGGTAGAAAAGGCCAATGTTTCATTAGATAAACGTTGGTTAGATCTTACTAAAAAGGAAATCAATCGTCTTCGAGAGCAAATCCTTCGCTCAGAATACCAAGTTTCGGGCAAAACCACCTTTAAAGAAGAGTTCGTTACCGCTGGGGGCATTGCCCTCTCTGAAATTGATTTCAAAGATTTTTCGGTAAAAAGACACCCAGGTTTGTTTGCCATTGGGGAGCTCATTGATGTAGACGGAATCACGGGTGGCTATAACTTTCAGCATGCCTGGACCGGTGGCTTTTTAGCAGGTTCTGCGGCAGCCAAATAAAAAAAATCATAAAAACGTTTCCTATTTTGAAAAGGGGTCTTACTTTTGCCGTGTAAAGTAATACTATACTTAAGGAAAGCATGGCTATTACCAAGTATTCATTTACTCTTAGTAGCGATCTATACTTGAAAGATCCGCACAGTTCGGAGGTGGGCAAGAAGATTCTTAGCGTGGGTGCTAAGTTGATTCTCGAAATGGGTCTCGAAAGCTTCACCGCAAAAAAGCTAGCTATTGCCGCTTCTACAACAGAAGCTACCGTCTACAAATACTTTCCGAATAAACATCGTTTGTTGCAATACTACTTTCAGTTGTACTGGACTTGGTTGGAGCAACAGATTAAAGTGTTTACCGCTATTGAGCTCGACCCGGAGGAAAGGCTTCGTAAGGCCGTTCGCGTGGTGGGGCAAATTCCGAAGGTAGCTGCCGATCCCGGTCTAGTAAGCAAAGAAGACCTTCGTCTCCTGGTTATTACCGAAGGTTCAAAGGCTTACCATCATGTTCAAGTAGATGAAGATAATGCCAAAAAATTGTTTGCTCCTTTTAAAAGCGTAGTAAGCGTTTTGGCGGAAATGATATTAACCCTAAATCCAGAGCATCCTTTTCCTTATGCTTTGGGCACTACGGTAGTGGAAATGGCGCATAACCTCGAGTTTTACCGCGAGCATTTGCCTTCACTAACCGATTTTCCTGATGATAAACAAAATCAGAAATTGACGGAATTCTTAATCCAAATCTTGTTTAAATCACTAAAGTAACCTCCTAAAAAAAGCACAATGAGCAAAACGAGAATTACGGTAGCTAAAGGGGACGGAATCGGACCCGAAATTATGGACGCCACGCTGCGAATTATAGAAGCGGCAGGTGCCGAGTTGGAATATGACTTTATCGATATCGGTGAAAAAGTATACCTCTCGGGAAATACGGCGGGTATCACCAACGAGTCTTGGGATACCTTACGTCGTAACAAGGTGTTCTTAAAAGCTCCTATTACTACACCGCAAGGGGGTGGCTATAAGAGTTTGAATGTTACCATCCGTAAGTCTTTAGGCTTGTACGCCAACATTCGTCCTTGTAAGTCGCTTTCTCCCTACATCGAGAGCAAACATCCAAATATGGATGTGATTATTGTTCGTGAAAATGAGGAAGATTTGTACGCGGGAATCGAGCACCGTCAAACTACGGATGTATTCCAGTGTTTGAAATTGATCACAATCCCAGGGACGCGAAAAATTATCCGTCACGCCTTCGAGTACGCTCGTAACTTTAATCGTCAGAAAGTCACCTGTATGGTGAAGGACAATATCATGAAAGTTACAGACGGGCTTTTCTCTGAAGTTTTTCGTGAAATGGCTGCCGAGTACCCCGATATTAAATCGGAATTGAAAATTATTGATATCGGCGCGGCGCTTTTAGCAGATCGTCCAGAAGACTTTGACGTAGTCGTTACGCTTAACCTTTACGGGGACATCATTAGCGATATTGCCGCTCAGATTACCGGTTCGGTTGGACTAGGCGGTTCATCGAATATCGGTAAAGGCTTTGCTATGTTCGAAGCGGTGCATGGATCAGCTCCTGATATCTCAGGTCAGAACTTAGCTAACCCAAGTGGTTTGTTGTCTGCAGCCGTTTTAATGCTCGAGCATGTAGGTCAGCTTGAAATCGCTGAAAAAGTCGCTAATGCCTGGTATAAGACCATCGAAGATGGGGTGCATACAGGAGATATTTACCGCGAAGGAAGCTCCAAGCAAAAGGTAGGCACCAAAGAGTTTGCCGATGCCGTAATTGCTCGCTTAGGTCAGGAGCCTCAGCATATTGAAGCGCATAAACTGGATCAAGATCGATTTAAGCCTATCGAGGTGGAAGACTATGTTCGCCCAGTACAACAGAAAGATCTCGTAGGTGTAGATGTTTTCGTAGATGATGCCGCTATTTCTGCCGACGACCTAGGGGCTAAGCTACAAGCTCTTGCGGGAAATAGCCTGAAATTAAAAATGATCACCAACCGCGGTGTGAAAGTGTTCCCTGACGGATTACCCGAGACTTTCTGCACCGACCACTGGCGTTGTCGTTTTGTGCACAAGGAAAACCCGAAGGACGTAAATCAGATGAAAACAGTGGCACGTAATAGCGTGCCCGAACTAGTAAGCAATCTAGTTGCGAACAACGTAGATGTGGTGAAAACCGAAAACTTGTATTATTTCGATGGAAAACTGGCCTTCTCTTTAGGTCAAGGTGAATAATATGAATGCTAGTTTAATATTAGACAACTTCCTTAGTCCGCCCATTTTATTCTTCTTGGGCGGACTACTGGCAGTTGCGGTTCGCTCCGATCTCGAAATTCCGCGAGATGTTGCCAAGTTTTTATCGCTCTTCCTGCTCTTTTCGATCGGCTTAAAGGGCGGAATGGAATTAGCCCATGGCGATGACCTAGCTATGATGCTAAAGCCTCTGGCTTTTGCGGTGCTTCTTGCTGTTTTGGTACCTCTGTATACCTTCTTCGTATTGAAGAAGAAAATTGATGTATACAATGCGGGAGCCATTGCTGCAACCTATGGATCGGTAAGTGCGGTAACCTTCGTTACGGCGGTTTCCTTTCTGCAAGAGGCAGGCGTGCCTTTTGGTGGCCATATGATTGCCGCCTTAGCCATTATGGAGTCTCCGGCTATTATCGTGGGGGTAATTCTTATTGGTCGATTTGCGAGCCAGAAGAAAGGAAAGAATAAACTAAAGCATGTTTTACACGAGGCTTTTACCAATGGTTCTGTGTTTATCATTCTATTAAGCCTAATCATAGGAATGGTTATCTCTGACAAGCAATATGCCGGCGTAGCGCCTTTCAGCGATAGCTTGTTTAAAGGGATCCTGAGTCTATTTATGTTAGACATGGGACTTCTGGCCGGAAAGCGTATATCAGGCTTGCGTACCAAAGGAGGCTTATTACTTTTATTTGGAATTTTAGTTCCGATAATCAATGCAGTGGTTACAATGTTCCTTTGCCCCATGCTGGGCATAAGTTTTGGTAATGCCTTTTTATTAACCATCTTAGCGGCTAGCGCTAGTTATATTGCCGTTCCTGCAGCTATGCGAATGGCGGTTCCTCAGGCGAACCCCGGGATTTATGTGCCAATGTCTTTAGGGATTACTTTCCCTTTAAATATTATAGTTGGCATTCCAATTTATTATCTTGTACTACAGCATTTATACGCCTAGGCATGGAAAATATTAGAAGAGTAGAAATCATAGTTCCTCGTGCAGAGGTTGAAAATGTTCTGGAGCTATTCTCGCGTCAGAAAGTAGAGGGCTATACCTTAATTGATAAGGTGATTGGCATGGGTCGCCGTGGAATTCAGGATGGTATGGGTCTTACCGATGCCTTTACCAATTCCATGATCGTATGGTACTGTGCGCCATCTAAATTTGAAAAACTCAAAGAGCCGATTCGAGACTTATTGGAAGACTCTGGAGGCATCTGCGCCGTATCCGATGCAAATTGGGTGAAGCATTAGCACGAAGCTTTGCTGGGAAGTGTGTAGCCGAAAGACTGCATTTACTAATTTTACGGCCAATACTTTACAATGAAGGTTTTTAAGTTTGGTGGTGCTAGCGTAAAAGACGTGCCCGGAGTGCAGCGAGTGGCCTCGGTGCTTAATCATTTTCCGGAAGAAAATATTTTAGTGGTTGTTTCAGCGATGGGTAAAACAACCAATGCCTTGGAAGATTTGGTAGCTTCTTTTTTAAAGAGTGATTCAAAGTCTACCGCGGCGCAGATCAGTCAACTTAAACGATTCCATCTTGACATTGCCAAGGGGCTCTTTGATGGGCAGGAAGACCTTCCAGTTTTAGAGGATATCGAGCAGCTATTTGCTCAGCTGGAAAGCATACTATCTGCAGCTCCCGTGGGTTCTTTCAATCGGGTTTACGATCAAATCGTTTCCTTTGGAGAATTGCTGTCTACAAAAATTGTGTCAGCCTACCTCAATAGTATCGGCTACCAAAACCGTTGGTTGGATGCACGACGATTGATTCGAACCGATCAAAATTTCCGTGCTGCCCGGGTAGATTGGAATTTCACCCGCCGAATGGTAAGCGAGACTGTGCAACCAGGTATGCGTTACGTGGTGCAGGGTTTTATTGGTTCCGACGATGATTTAAATCCAACTACTTTGGGTCGCGAAGGATCCGATTATACAGCATCGGTACTGGCTTACGTTTTACAGGCCGAAGAGGTGGTCATTTGGAAGGATGTGCCGGGAGTTTTAAATGGAGATCCTAAGGTCTTTGAAAATACCCAATTGCTGCACCAAATTAGCTATCGCGAGGCCATTGAACTTGCTTTTTATGGGGCTTCAGTTATTCACCCTAAAACCATTCAACCGCTGCAAGAGCGAAATATTCCTTTACGTGTGAAGTCATTCGAGGATCCCGATGCAGATGGTACAACCATCACCGAGGGTGCGCCCCTAGAGCCTCACATGTCTTGTTATATTCGAAAGGAGCGACAGCAGTTGATTGGACTTTCCACCCGAGACTTAGCCTTTATTGCTGAGGATCATCAGGCGAAGATTTACAAGCTTTTCCATCAATTTGGACTACGCGTGAACCTCTCCCAGCATTCCGCTACAAGTTCTTATTTTTGTGTAAATGACGATCCTATTGCCACTCCACAGTTGATTGAGCAATTAAAGCAAAGCTTTGATGTGACCATGGTTAGCGACTTGAGCTTGTATACGGTTCGTCATTACAATGAGGCCGCTTTAGCCTATGTTCAAAGCCGAGGTCGCAAAATTTTAGAACAGATAAGTGCTGAAACTTATCAAATTGTACTCAGAGAGTAAATGGCCAAACTTAACCCCAAAGAAGTACTTCGCTTGGTGCGACTCAAAGCCTCTCATCGACTGGCGTGGCAGGATACCTTAAAAATCCTAACCGGCTTAGAGGCAAGGAGTGTGTTGCTCGAAAAGCTATCTGCTGAAGGGGAAGAAGATATTATTGCCAAGTTTTTAGAAGAAATTGAACTCAGCTTTGAGTTTTTTGAAGAGGAATTGCGCCGAATACCGGAGAAAGGCCCCGCTATTCTTGTCTGCAATCACCCCTTATCAGGCCTGGATGCTCTAATCCTAATCCAGCTTTTAAAGGAAAAGAGACCGGATTTAAAGATTATTGGGTCCCGACTTAAGAAAAATGTAGAGGCGCTTAGTGACTATTGGGATTTTGAGCTCCCTAAAGGGGCTTTAAGTGAAATTGGCATAGGAGACCTAACCTCTCAAGAAGGACTAGTGGCAGTTTTCCCATCCGCTAAAGTGAGCTCGCACTTCGATGTTTCCCGCCGACAAATGCGTGATGGAACTTGGGATTTAAAGATTTTGGAAGAAGTATTGAAAGCGGCGGTTCCTGTGATCCCGGTTTATTTTAAGGCGAATCGAAATTTAGCGTATCAGGTTTTAAGGCGCCTTGTTCCGGCGGTAGATGAGATTCGAGTGCCGGTCGAGCTTAAACGAATTAAGTCAAAGCCCGTGATCGTTCGCTTTGGCCGCACCATTTATCCAAAGGAGATTGCAGCATTTTCGGATACCGAGTCTTTTTCGAAGTTTTTAAGGTCTAAAGTTTACCTTTTAGGTAATGCGCTTCGCCCGAGTTTTAAGCTCTTTGCACAATCTCGGCCCGAGAGAGAAGAAGCAATTATTGATCCAGTGGATCCAGAATTAATTCAATCCGAAATTAATGCACTTGCTTTATCGGGTGCGGAAGTGAGTGAAAGGCGTAATTATAAGTGCTATCTCGCTGAGGCAGATGAGATTCCTAGTATTCTTCGAGAAATTGGTCGCTTAAGGGAAATAACTTTTAGAGCAATCGGTGAAGGTTCCAACCTTGCACTCGACTTAGATAGTTTTGATCAACATTACCATCATTTGGTTCTTTGGTGTGAAGAAGAGCAATGTATTGCCGGTGCCTATCGATTAGCCATAGGTCCCGATGTTTATGCTGCCTACAGTCATAAAGGCTTTTACCTCAATACTTTATTTAAGTTCAGTGACCGGGTGAAGCCCATGCTCGGTGAATCCTTGGAAATGGGTCGCGCCTTTGTGGTGCCCAATCATCAAAACAAGCCCATGCCGCTCTTTGTGATGTGGGAGGGGATCCGCGCTTTGATGCGTGATCGGCAAGACCTGAAGTACATCATAGGTTGTGCCAGTATTAGTAATAACTTTTCGCCTTTTGGAAAAGCTTTAATGGTAGCCTACCTTCTTAAAAACTTTGGCGACGCTCATCTTGCCACTGAGATTAAACCACGTAAGGCATTTAAACCTAAATTAAATAAAGAGGGCCGGGAGATTGTCATGAACTCGAGCGCAGAAGACTTGGTGAAGTTTGATCGCAAGATTGATGAAATAGAGCCTGGCGACTTAAGGATGCCTCCATTAATTAAGAAATATCTGCAGCAGAATGCTCTAATGGTCTGCTTTAATGTAGACCCGCTTTTTAACAATTCCTTGGATGGTTTTATGTATATTCATCGACAAGATTTAGAATTGTAAACTGCTCGCATGAATCAAGATCAGGTCTTGAGAATAGCCCGTGATCAATTAGCTTCAAGTGCAAAGCCTCAAGAGGACTCCAGTGCTGATGCCCTTGGTTTTTGGATTATTGCTTTAGTAGACCATGCTCCGGTTTATTTCGATCCCCTTTTAAATATCGGTTTAGGTTTTAAGCCCTCCGGGTTTCTAGATCACCAAGTATTTCGGAGGCTTGTTGGCGAGCTTCAATGGGAAAGATGGCAAAAGCTTAAGAGCGGTGCCCGCTTCCGAGTGGAATATTTTTTAGCGGATAAACCATTGTTTTTTAAAGCTGAGCTCCAAAAATTCACAAGCGATGGGGTAGAGTTTATGCTGCTAGCTCATCATGAACACTTGGAGTTCCCATGGCCAGATAGTCCGCAGCTTGCCTATAACTATTGCTTAAAAACAAATCTTGAAGGATCCTATGAATACTTCAACTCCAATTATGCCCAGGTTTTTTTAGGGGAGGAGGCGGAAGAGAGCATAGGTAAAGACTCGATGCGAGACATTCGAGCTTCTTATCGCCAAGCGACACTTGAGGTTGCCCAGTTTTGTGTCAGTAATCCGGGTAAGGTTCGAGACGTGGTCCTCGAAAAGCAATTGCCCAATGGAGAAGTGTTGAGCACTACCTGGCAGTTTCTCTATTGGCCCGACGAGCAAGCGGAAGTTACGGGTATTTACGCTCGGGGATACGATGTTTCCGCCCTCGAAAAGGCACAGTCTAGTTTGGATCAAAAGCTGCAGGAATTACAGTTGTATTATGCCTTTTTCGAAAATACCTACGATGCGCTTCAGGTATCGAAATTAGACGGCAGTTTAATTTACATCAATGCGGAAGCCTCCCGTCGACTCGGGATTCCTATGGCGGAGGTGCAAAATTATAAGGTCCAAGATTTTGAGAAAATCTTTCGGGAAGATCCCGACGCTTGGGCGGAGCATGTGCAATATCTTAAAGACCATAATTATTGGAAGGCTAAGACCACCAATTTTAATGTGGAAACGGGCGAAGAGGCTATTGTTGAGGTGGTCGTTAAACTGGTGGAGCTCAAAGATGATAATTATATCGTTGCTAACTCACGAGATATAACGGAAGAGGAGCGTATTCGAAAAGCCATTAAGGAAAAGGACAAAGAGCTATCCTTGTTTTTTAATAACTCGCTCATGGGAGCATTTTTTATGATGCTTCCCGAGCCATTGGAATGGCACAACGGAATTGATAAGGATAAAGCGATTGATTGGGCCTTTGAGAATCAAATGATTACCAGGGTCAACAAAGCAATGCTAGACCAATATGGCTTTTCGCATGAAAACGAGTTTCTAGGTCTATGTCCGAAGGACTTTTTCACCCATGATTTGGAGAAAGGTAAAAAGCTGTGGCGAGAGTTTTTTGATCGGGGACGTTGGCAAGTGAAAACGGAGGAACGTCGGAACGATGGCAGCATGGTTACCTTCGAAGGGGATTATGTTCTCCTAAAAGATGATGAAGGGCGAATTTTAGGTCACTTTGGGGTTCAACAAGATATCACGGAAAGTGAAAGAAGACAAAAAGCATTAGTTGAAAGCCGGGAGCGCTTGAAAAACCTTACCGCCCGAATCCCAGGGGTTGTTTTTCAATTAGAACAACATGGGGATAATTTAGAGTTCAGTTTTTTAAGTCCCTCCTACACCGGTTTGCAGCTGGGATTGAGTCGTGAGCAATTGCTCAAAAGCCCTATGCTTCTTGCGCAACGAATAGATCGAGCCGATTATTCCATGGTAGCGGGTTCTATTTTATACTCAGCTAAACGCGAGGAGCCTTTGAGTGTTGAGTTTCGAATTAAAGGTGAAAAAGGAGACTTGCGTTGGATGCGTGTAGAAGCTAGTGCTTTGAAGGGTGAAGGGAATCATACCACCTGGTACGGGGTGATATCAGACCTAAGTGACTATAAAAAGGTTGAAGAAAAACAGCGGCAATTAGTTCATGCATCTGAGAATGTTTCGGATGGCATTATAATTTTAGATAAAGATGTAAGGCTGCTTTGGCAGAACGAAGCAGCAAAGGATTTTGTGATTTCCGACCTGGATCCGACCTATCATATTTTTGAAGAGCTTCTTCAAGTGGAAGATGAGAGTCTAGAAAGTTGGAAGGCCCTGCTGGAAGAAATGAGAGGTCATCATACGGCCGACGCTCAACTAAGATTACGAAATAAAGATGAGGCGAAGCTTTGGGTAGAGCTGCTGCACAAACCTATTTGGAACGATAATGGAGAGTATCTCTATGGCCTACTTTTAATACGAGATATTAATGAGATGAGGACCAAGCAGAACGATATGCAGAAGCTTTTGGACCTTACGGCAGATCAGAATAAAAGGTTGCAGAGTTTTACTTACATCGTGTCTCACAATATCCGTTCTTATTCGGCCAATTTTGCGGGGCTTTTAGATGCTATCGAATATGGTGAAAAGGAGGATGAGAAAAAACTCTGGTCTTATTTACGCGATGTTTCGCGTGGTTTGGATGAAACCATTCGCAATTTAAATAAGGTGATTTCGGTGAACTCTAATTTGAATCAGCAAAAGCAGCACCTATCTGTAGGGGAAGAGCTTGAGCGGATTTTAAGTATGCTGCAACATGAATTGGATTCCATTGACGCGGAGCTAATTCTAGATGTTCAAAAAGAGGATCAAGTTTTTGCCGTGCCTTCCTATCTAGAAAGCATATTATTAAATCTCATTACCAACGCAATACGTTACAGGGATCACCACAGATCTTTGAGGTTAAAAGTTTCGTACTCGGAAGAAAAGGTCTATTCGGTCCTTAAGGTCAAGGACAATGGGCTGGGTATTAACCTTAAGAAACATGGCAAGCATTTATTTGACCTGTATCAGACCTTCCATAAAAACCCTGAAGCAAGAGGTTTGGGTTTGTATATATTAAAGAGTCAGGTGGAAGCAATGGGAGGTAAGGTTGAGGTGAAAAGTAAGGTTGATGTAGGAACAAGCTTTTCCATTTACTTGCCTAAAGTTTAAAACCAAGTTTCTTGAGCTAGGCGAAAGGTTTGCGCATGGGCTTCTACGATATCCGCCAGTCGCTCGCTGTAGCCCCCACCCATACTTACGGCAATTGGAATTTGATATTCTTTGGCCCAGCGAAATATTTTTCGATCGCGCTCTTTACAGCCTTGCATGCTAAGGCCTAGTCGGCCTAATTTATCGCTCGCCAAGACATCCACTCCACTTTGGTAGAAAAGGAAGTCAGGTTCAAAATCTTCAATTAGCCTCGGGATGTGGGCTTCCATTTCTTGATGATAGTGCCGGTCATCGCATTGGTCGGCTAAGGCGATGTCCAAATCACTCTTTTCTTTGTGCAAAGGATAATTATTGGCGCCATGCATGGAAAAGGTGAAAACGCGGTCTTCCTTA
>CBFHRN010000028.1:0-25317 GCA_965658275.1 Croceimicrobium sp. | reverse complement strand
AGAGCTCCTTGAGGGTTTCATGTTCTCGGATAGCAGCTAATGCCACTTTTGCCTTGAAATCGGCGCTGAATTTTCTGCGTTTTCCACCCATAACTTGGCCTAATGTAGGTACTTTTAATGTTAACCAAGCCCGTGGTCTAAATTTCAGGGAGTACTACATGATAAGTTAGCACGGTTTGTAACTTTCCTTTGTTCGCGGGCTCCAGCAAACTTTCAACCGTACCTTCTGGAAGATTTTCGAAAGCATCATTTACTGGAGCAAATACTGTAAAAGGGCCATCGCCTTGAAGCGTTTCTACCAATCCGGCTGCCTTAACGGCTGCCACTAATGTGGTATGGTCCTTCGAATTAAGGGCATTGGTTACAATGTCTTTCTTAGGATACATGGCTTCACCACCAACTTCAACGGTTTGCGCTTTGGCGGCCAAGGCGAAAACAAAACTTAAACTGAGTAGAGCTAATTTTTTCATAATTTTCTTTATTGTTTCTATCATCTACGGCAAAAGCTCCCCATCGGATTTCTACATGCTCAAAAAAATATTTCTGCTTTTCATTTTAACGCTGGTAATCAGCGGATCACTGCAAGCTCAGGTAACCTTTATAGTAGATTTAAGTCCGGCCGCCCAAACGACCGAGCCCTTATTCCTGGCCCATAATTTTAACCGTTGGCAAGCGGGCGACACCAATTATCAGTTTCAGAATGGCATCCTGCAATGTTCTTTGAGTCGTTGCAACCTAGAATATAAAATTTGTGGCCAAAGCTGGGATGTCGCAGAAGCTAATGCCGATGGCACGGGTCGTAGGAACCGAAAGGGTTATTATGATGACGGCGACACCCTTTACCTTAAAGTTTTAGCTTGGGAACATCATGGCGATCAGTCCCCCAAGGGAGTGTTTCCACTGCACGGCTCACAGGCGCTTCACTACCAGGGGCTAAAACGAAAAATATGGATTTACCTTCCACCCGATTACCAAAAGAGTACTAAATCCTACCCGGTTTTATATTTACACGACGGACAGAATTTATTTGAGGGCTTGGAAGGAAGTCCGGATAAATGGAAAATCGCAGGCAGCTTGGATTCCTTAAAACTGGACTTAATTGTGGTTGGAATCAATCATGGGGGAACCAAGCGTATTGAGGAACTGAGTCCCTTTCCTCAAGAAAAATACGGCGGTGGCGAGGGTGATGTATACCTAGACTATGTGGTAGGAACGGTAAAAAATTGGGTGGACAAGCATTATCGCAGTAAGCCCGACCGTGCGCATACTTATATCGGTGGCAGTTCCTTGGGGGGACTCATTTCTATGTATGCCTTACTAAAATACCCCGACACTTTTGGCGGCGCTTTGATCTTTTCACCGGCTTATTGGTTTAATCCCCAAGTACTGGAAATGGCGCGGAATTTTCCTCCAAAAAAACGCACCTTTGTATATCAAGTGGTGGGCGACCAAGAAGGAACGATGCCCGAGGAGTTTATGCGGGACTTAAGGACAAGCAAGTCCATCCTTAATGAGCATCCTCAAGTATGGCAACACCATTCAGAAATTATTACCGGCCGCAAGCACAATGAAGCCTTTTGGCGCCGAGAATTTCCAAAAGCCCTAAACTGGTTTAAAGCGCAGGGCCTATTAAAGGATAGAAAGAAATGAGCGATTCTATAAAGAAGCAACGCAAATACGATATTGCCTATTTACGCATGGCACGCGAATGGGCTAAACTTTCGCATTGCCAGCGCCGGCAAGTAGGCGCCCTCATTGTAAAAGACCGCATGATTGTTTCCGATGGCTACAATGGCACGCCCACAGGTTTCGAAAATAAATGCGAAGACGATGACAATACCACTAAATGGTATGTGCTACATGCTGAGGCCAATGCCATCTTAAAAATGGCAAGTTCTACGCACAGCAGCAGTGGAGCCACGCTCTACCTTACCATGTCGCCCTGCAAAGATTGCAGTAAACTAGTGCATCAATCTGGGATTAAACGATTGGTATACATTCAGCGTTATAAGGATGATAGTGGCTTACGGTTTTTGGAAAAAGCCGGCGTAGCTTTAACGCAGATACCTGAAGAAGATCTTGAATAATTCCAAAACTCTATACCCCTTATTACTCGTTGCAGCCATGCTTTTCGGTATTGGCTTGGGCATATTTTTCAATTTCCCCCACCAAACGGTAGTCTTTAACGAGGCAAGTGAGCGCGAGCAAAAATTACGTCAAATCATCAATTACATCGACTACGAATACGTCGATCAGGTGAATACCGACTCACTGCTCGATCAAACCATTTCGGAATTACTGCAGCACCTCGACCCACACTCCACCTATATTCCGGAAGAGCAAGTTTCGGCTAGTGAAGAGTCTATTCGTGGAACCTTCGTGGGAATCGGCATTGAGTTTAAGATTTATAAGGATAGCCTAACCGTTGTTCAGGTTATCCCCGATGGCCCATCCGCCCAAGCGGGTATCGAACCCGGCGATCGTATTCTTATTGCCGATACGGTGGCGCTTTTTGGACCTGATTTAAACTCCCAAAAGGTTATAAGCACCCTAAAAGGTATTTCGGGAACGACCGTGAAGCTCAGTCTTTTTCGCCCATCCCAGAATTTACACAGCGAAATTGAAGTCCGACGCGGCGAAGTAGGTCTCAACTCAGTGAGTTCGGCTTTTCTTCTAAATGATTCCGTAGGCATCCTCAAACTCACCAAATTTACGGCCCGCAGTGCCCAAGAAGTGCGAAGCGCTTTACGCGAACTTCAGAACGAAGGCGCAAAGAATTTAATCCTCGATCTTAGGGATAATCCGGGCGGCTTATTAGCGGCTGCCGATCAAATAGCCGACGAATTTTTAAGCAAAGGCCAGATGATCGTCTTTACCAAAGACCGCCAAGGCACTATTGAGGAGTTTTATGCTTCCCGGAAGGGCCTTTTCGAAAAGGGAAAATTAGCCTTACTTATCAATCGTGGCAGCGCCTCGGCGAGTGAAATTGTGGCAGGAGCGGTACAAGATCATAAAAGAGGGGTGATTGTAGGCCGACGTTCTTTTGGAAAGGGTTTAGTCCAGGAGGAAATAAGTTTGAAAGACGGTTCTAAAATGCGGCTTACCACGCAAAGGTATTACACTCCTCTTGGTCGTTCTATTCAGCGAGATTACGATACTTACGATGAAAGCTTCTATTTCCACGGCAATACAGGTAGTGAGCAGCGTGGCGACTCAACCGTTTTGCTGCCGGAGGAAAGTGAATTAAAAGACCGACGCAATGAAGGCGGTATTTTACCGGATGTAGAAGTAGGCTATGACACCACTGCGAGCACGCGATTGCTTTATCATTTAGCCATGACCGTTAATTTGGACGAACAGGCTTTCAAATACGTCGATGAAAGACGTAAGGAATTGGGCCTATGGGAAGAAGACAGCTTCTTACTTTATTGGGAGGCCGACTCTGCCGTTCTCGAAAGCTTTTTTGGAGGGCCTGTTACCGAACGTATTGGAAAGGAAGATTCAATACAATTAGCAATTTTAAAAAACCGCCTCAAAGCATTTGTAGCCTACAACCGATTTGGCACCCGCGCCTATCAAAGGGTTTATGCGCAAGATGATCCTTATGTTTTACAAGCACTCGAGGCCTTAAAAGAAGAATAAATGGAATACCGTAGGTTGGGAAAATCGGGACTGCAAGTCTCCGAAATGAGTTTTGGATCTTGGATCACCTTTGGCACGCAATTCGGCAAAGATTTAGCGACCGAATTAATGGCGCACGCCTACGATCATGGAGTCAATTTCTTCGATAATGCGGAAGTATACGCCGATGGGAAATCGGAACTGCTGATGGGCGAAGTTTTAAAAGACCTCAATTGGAGTCGGGATTCTTACCTCGTTTCCAGCAAAGCCTATTTTGGTATCCGCGGTTTAAAGTATTCCAAGCCCACCCAAAAGGGAAATACCCGTAAGCATCTTACCGAAGCTTGCCACCAGGCCCTGCAGCGCTTGCAGGTAGACTACCTCGATTTGTTCTATTGCCATCGTCCTGATAAAGAAACCCCGATGGAGGAAACGGTATGGACCATGCACAACCTCATTCAACAAGGAAAGATTCTTTACTGGGGAACCTCCGAATGGAGTGCGCAAGAAATTATGGAAGCCCACATGGTAGCGCGTCAATACAATTTAATCCCTCCTACTATGGAGCAGCCGCAATACAATTTATTCCACCGCGAAAAAATAGAAGTTGAGTTTAGCCAGATTTACAAAACCGTAGGATTAGGCACTACTATATGGAGCCCTCTAGCCAGTGGCGTTTTAACTGGAAAGTACAACAATGGCGTTCCCGAAAACTCCCGTCTTTCTTTGGAGGAGCTCAATTGGTTAGCTAAAATGAACCTTCAGGAAGATTGGTTTAATAAGGTGAACAAATTGGAGACCTTAGCCCAGGAAATAGATCTAAGTCTACCGGTACTAGCGGTTGCCTGGACTCTCAAGAATCCCAATGTAAGCACTACGATTTTAGGCGCTTCAAAGGTGAGTCAGCTGGAAGAAAACCTCAAAGCAGGTGAAGCCAAATACAAGCTTAGTCCTGAAGTGATGGAGCGAATAGAGGAGATTGTAGACAACCGTCCGGTACATCCACCCTTCTAAATCTTGGCCTCTGCAGCGCAACAGGCAGAAGACTGGTTTCGGTCTCTAAACTGGGAACCGGCGGCTTTCCAGGAAGCTGCTTGGCGCGCTTTTGCGGAAGGACATTCGGGAATTGTTAATGCTCCAACCGGCAGTGGCAAAACCTATTCCTTACTCCTACCGGCCCTCCTAGCTCCCAGCAGGAAAAAAGGCCTGCATATTTTATGGATTACCCCTATTCGGGCCTTGGCCAAAGAAATCAAACAATCAGCCGAAAGAGCTATTGATGGACTAGCTCTTGAGATGACGGTAGACATTAGAACTGGCGATACCAGCAGTAGTCAAAGAGCGAAGCAAAAAAGGCAAATGCCGCATTTGCTGATTACGACCCCGGAAAGTCTGCATCTGTTATTGGCCACTAAAGAAGCTCACACTCTTTTTAAGCACCTGCACACCGTGGTGGTGGACGAGTGGCATGAATTGATGGGTTCTAAAAGAGCGGTACAGATGGAGCTTGCATTGAGCCGCTTACGCGGGATGAACAGCTCTTTGCGGACCTGGGGGATTTCGGCTACCATAGGCAATATGGAAGAGGCCCTACAAGTTTTGTTAGGCCCCGAATTCCCTGAAGCCACAACCCGTTTAATACGCTCGGGGATGCGCAAAGCAATTGAGGTAGTTTCGGTATTGCCCGATACCGTAGAAGTCCTACCCTGGGCAGGGCATTTAGGCATTAAAATGCTGGAAAAGGTGATTCCCGTGATTATGGAGTCCGAATCAACGCTCATATTTACCAATACTCGTTCGCAAGCTGAAATATGGTACCAACGCTTATTGGAACTTGCTCCTGATTTAGCAGGACTAATGGCCATGCATCACAGCAGCATAAGCAAAGACCTTCGAAATTGGGTAGAAGATGCCCTCTATACGGGTCAGCTCAAAGCCGTAGTTTGCACCAGTAGCCTCGATTTAGGGGTCGACTTTCGACCGGTTGAAACTATTATTCAGGTAGGTTCGCCGAAGGGAGTAGCCCGCTTCATGCAACGCGCCGGGCGCAGTGGTCATCAGCCAGGAGCCACTAGTCGCATTTATTTTGTGCCCACCCATAGCCTCGAATTAGTAGAAGCGGCTGCCTTGCGCCAAGCCATTAATGAGGAGCTGGTGGAAGCGCGTTTTCCCTACCTACGATCCTTTGACGTATTGGTGCAATTTTTAGTGACCCTGGCTGTAGGCTCGGGCTTTAAGCCAGAGGAGATAGTTGATGAGATTCGCTCGACTTTCTCCTACCAAAGCTTGCAAGATCAAGAATGGCAGTGGTGTTTAGACTTTATCCGTCATGGTGGTGATAGCCTAGAATCCTACGATGAATTTCACAAAGTGGAGGTCGATGACGAGGGTATTTACAAAGTAGTACGTCGCCGCACCGCCATGCGCCATCGAATGAGCATTGGTACCATTGTGGGCGATGGCGTGGTGAAAATCAAATTTGAAAGCGGCGGATACCTAGGGACCATTGAAGAATACTTTATCTCCCGTTTAAAACCGGGCGATGTTTTCTGGTTTGCGGGTCGAAATTTAGAATTGGTCCGCTTTCGCGGGATGGAAGCCCAGGTGAAATTGAGCCGACGTAAGAAAGGTCAAGTTCCCAGCTGGCAGGGGGGCAGAATGCCGCTATCGGCGCAGATGGGCAAAATGTTACGACTAAAACTGGAAGAGAGTCACAATCGCAGTAGCACCGATCCAGAACTGAAGCTCATTGCTCCCTTGTGGCAGGTGCAAGAGGAACGTTCCATCATTCCCCGCAGTGAACAATTGTTGATTGAAAGGATGCGCAGCCGCGAGGGCCATCACCTTTTTGTCTATCCCTTTGAAGGCAGGGCGGTACATGAAGGCATGGCGGCTTTGCTTGCCTATCGCCTCTCTTTATTGGAACCATTTTCCGCGAGCATCGCCATGAATGATTACGGTTTTGAACTCTTAAGCGATAAGGCCATTCCTATTGAAGAAGCCCTCGATTCGGATATTTTTAGCACCGTAGACTTGCGGGAAGACATTATGCATAGCGTTAATGCCATCGAATTGGCCGGTCGCCGTTTTCGAGACATTGCGGTGATTTCGGGCATGGTGTACCGGGGCTATCCCGGCGAACCGATTAAGGATAAGCACTTACAAAGCAGCAGCTCCTTAATTTTTAAGGTGCTTAATGATTATGAGCCCGACAACTTGCTCTTGCAACAATCCTATGAGGAGGCGCTCGAGTTTCAATTGGAAGAAGGGCGATTGCGAGAAGCCCTGGAGCGTATTGCCGAGCAAGACATCATCATTCAGGACCTCGAAAAACCCAGTCCTTTTTGTTTCCCGATCATGGTGGATCGCCTTCGCGAAAGGATGACCACCGAAAGCTTGGAGGAAAGAGTTAAGAAAATGCAGCTGGACTTAGGTTAGGATTTCACCTAATAAACCCCCTATTCTTCTCCTACTCCTCTGCATGTTCTTTTTTCAAAATGGCATAATCCGCAATTAAGCGATCAACATCCTCTTCGCTGGTGCCATCGTAATAACCACGAATGCGTTTTTGTTTGTCTACCAAAACAAAGTTTTCGGTATGAATAAAGTCGGCTTCGTCTCCATTACCTCCTTGATCGAAAATAGCGAAATACGAACGGCGGGCCAGATTGTAGATTTGAGGCTTGTCTCCCGTAAGGATGTGCCATTTTCCAGGAATGGCTCCTTGCAAATCGGCATAATCCTTAATTACCGGAACCGAGTCCATTTCTGGAGTTACAGAATGCGATAAAATCGCAAAGTCCGACTCCCCTTTAAGAGCTTCTTGCAGACGTCGTTTTTGCACCGCCATATCTTTACAGATATCCGGGCAAACGGTAAAAAAGAAGTCGGCGACATAGATTTTACCCTCCATATCGGCATCCCTTAAGGTGTCACCAAATTGATTGACAAGCGCAAAGGGCAATACTTTATGATTGCGTCCCTTTCCTCTTAAATCCTCAGCCACCAAGCGACGGTCGAGCTCAGAGGGATTGTAAATAGGTAAACGTGGTTTAGGCTTCAAAATGAAATAGGAACCTGTAATTCCGCCAACAAACACCAGCACCAAAACTAGGATGCGCAACCAATCTGTGGTAGTCAATTTCACTTTCATAGTGCAAAAATAGGAAGCCCATCACCTAATTTCGGTGATTTGCTTCTTAACTTCGTGGCAAAGAATTTCCTATGAAGAAACTAAGTCTATTTCTTGCCGCTGCAGCCTTTGCCGTGGCATGTAACAATGCTCCTTCGGAAGTAGAAGGAAACACCAACTCTGCCGATCAAATTAATGCCTTAAAGGATGAAGTAATGGCCTTGCACGACAAGGTAATGCCCGAAATGACTCCGATGAGTAAAATGCAAAGCGAATTAATGAACGCTTCTGTAGGTTCGGAAGACAGCCTTGACATCATGACCGCCGCCACTGATCTTAAGTTTGCTAAGGATGCTATGATGAAGTGGATGCACGACTATTCGGGCGCCTGGAATGACAACTGGACCGATGCCGAAAAAGCTGAATTCTTACAAGCGGAAAAGGATAAAATGGCGCGTATCGATGAACTAACGCAAAAAGCTAAGGCCAATGGCGAAGCTATGCTCTCTAAGCTAGCAAATGTTGCGCCTCAGGACTCCATTGCGCCAGTCGAGTAGCAATCGAATCCCATAATTTTAATCGGGCAGCCAGGGCTTTCTTGGCTGCCTTTTTTGCTTCCTCCCATTTCTGTTGGTCGTTGCCGCAGAGTTCTCGAATCATTTTTTCGGCCATGGGCCCATGCTCATCACCATCGATCTCGATATGACGATCTAGATAGTAGACAAAGGCGCTGAGCTCGCCACCAAATTTAGCGTTCAAATCCCGCACGATTTCAGTAAATAAATCGGGAATCAAATCTTCTCGCCCAAAGGTGAAGGCCGCTGCAATTTCATGACTCGCTCCATTCCGAACAATTTCCCAGGAAGTGCGAATAAAATCTAATACTACTGGATCAATTTCGGCCACATTGTATTTCATCACCGATTTTAGGCTATGACCTTCTCGCACCTTGCGCACCAAGCGATTAATAGAGCTTGTATCGGCGCCAGCTTGGTTCATGGCGTGTAAGTACATTTCAAAATGACTCGCCGGTTCCTCATTGATATCCAAATCACTTTCCTCCGCCAAAACGATATCGTTAATGAGTCTCCGTGCTACCCTACTTTCGCTCGGCACCCAGGCTTCCTCCACAGAGGTTAAACGACGTTGCAAGGCCTTAAGCAAAAGCATAAAGTCCCACACTGCAAAAACATGGTGCTCCATGAAAATGCGCAGGTGTGCTAAGTCCTCAAATTGACTGTAAATAGGGTGTTTAAGTAAAGCTTCGCGTTCTTCCTTAATCGCTTGCTTTATTCCTAGAATATCAAAATCCATCCTTCTTCTTTTTATATATCGGTACGGTAGAACAGGCTTCTCCAAACATTAGCGTTTTAACTACCTTTTGCAATTCCATGCTAAACTTTAAATAAGCTTGCGGCGGAATAGGTAAGGAACCGCAGCCCTTTAAAATAACGCGTTTATCTTCGAAATCTTGGAGGTCGAGATTACTTAAAACCTCCTCCATGACCACGGTCTCCAGAACCTCTTGACTACCAAAAACTACCTTCTTGGCAATACCCTGCAAATAGGAACCTAATAGCATATAGGCCCACTGTGGAACGATGGCATCGGCCGAGCAAAAAACCGCTACAAAGGCTCCTTGGTATTGCGGCCAATCATGATCCTTTAAATAGGCCCGAAAGTCTTTTTCACGGAGAATCATTTCCTCATAAAGCCAAGGCGCAATATCCAGATCCAAGCGTGGCGCGCGAGGATAATAGTCTTCTAAACTCAAGGTAATGAGTCCACTTTCTGCTACTTTATTTCGGATTTCTTCCATTCTAACTTTGACTAAGGTAATAACGGTATCCTTCGCGATTAGGTTCTTGGGCCAAAGCATCAAATCGACTTCCTTTAGAATTCAACACAGGCTCGTCCAGTAGTCCGCGGTGAAGCTTCTCGTAAGTTTCAAAGTTGATCGCTTGACGTTCTTTCAATGCATCAAAAATATTTTGCTTCGGCAGAGCCGCTTGCCAATTTTCGACGAATTGACCCGAAAACACTTTGGACTTCGACCCGCTACCATAAGCCACAAAGCCAGCCGTCTTTCCAGTCATGTTTAAACCTTCTTGACGGGCCACTTCCAAATAGGATAAAAGACTCATAAAAATAGAGGCGGTGTACATATTGCCAATTAAAGAAGAAGCGCGTTCTCCCGGCTCGATAAACTGCGTTACAAAATTCCGGTAAGTCACCGATTTCCCAGCGGCTTTCACAAAGTCACTGTTCCAATTTGGGCTTTCGCCCGATGGAATTTGCAATTCTGCACTGAGCGCTGCAATGGCTTCTGCCCCTAGGCGATCCAGCCACATTTCGGTAAACATGCGGCGTGCTTGAAAGGCATAAGGCAAGTGAAATGCCATCATATCCCAATCGGATAAAATGTTTAACCCCGAGATCTTGGATTCGAGATGCGCTAAAGCCTCTGAAGTACGTGCCTTGTAGCAGTCGTTCGAATAGGGCCCATCAAAAACGGGTTCTTCTTTGAAGACTTCAATGTCCTTTTTCGCACTGCCCCAAAAGGCATGGTCCGCACTTTCCAATAAAGCGTCGATATCCCTTGGACTAATGCTGGTACCCAGAATTGAAGCCGCAGAACGCAATAACTCCGTTTTATTAAATACGCGGCGGGGTTTAAAGAAATCGTATTCACTTTTGGTAGCTACCCCAACTTCGGAATGCAATACCAATAGTTTTGGATTGGCAGTAATCGATAAAGCTACCGCTCCAGCACCTTGAGTGTATTCACCGGTACTCCCCAACTCGTATTGCGCCTTATCGGAGGCAATTACAATCGCTTTGCGGCCTGGGTTTAAACGAATATAGTCTGCCGAATTCAGCAAGGCATCTACTCCACCAATGCAAGCAAAAGTCATGTCAATGACATCGCAATTTTTCAAACAACGGGCACCATACTGAGTTTCCAAGCGATCTTCCAGCATGCCCAATATATAAGCGGCGGTAGGTTTCGCAGCGTCTAAGGCCGACTCGGTTCCCAAGTAAATTCGGTCAATTTCTTGGGGATCAATACCTTGTTCCTGAATCAAATTAAAAGCGGCTTCTACCCCCATGGTGGCCACATCTTCATTGACATCGCAGAGGGCCATGCCTTCCAAACCTAATCCTTTGTTGAGTTTGGCGTATTCAATTCCTCTTGCCTCAGCGAGTTTCTCGATGGGCAAAACTAAAGACGGAACGTAATAGTGGATTCCGTCGATTCCTGATTTTGTCATATTATAAAAATCCCAATTCTAACATAGCTTCTTCGCTCATCATATCCTTAGACCAGGGCGGATCGAAAGTAATTTCTACTTCAACGTCCTTAACCCCTGTAATAGTGCCTACTTTTTGCCTTACTTCTTCAGGCATACTTTCGGCTACAGGGCAATTGGGAGAGGTGAGGGTCATAAGGATCTTTACATCACCATCACTACTTACTTGCACATCGTAAATGAGTCCGAGCTCATAGATGTTCACTGGAATCTCTGGATCAAAAATGGCGCGGAGCAAGTCCACTACATCATCTCCGATTTTTTGCATTTCAGCGTCGTTCATAGTTCTGGTATTTATTTGGCTTGTAAAGCCAAAGCGTAAAATTTCATTTGTTTAACCATACTTAGTAATCCATTGGCTCGCGTGGGACTCAAATGTTCCTTTAAGCCAATTTCATCTAAAAAGTGGAGGTCGGCCGCAGAGATTTCCTCTGCCTTCTGACCATCAAAAACACGGACCAATAAGGCAATCAAACCTTTGGTTAAAATTGCATCCGAATCGGCGGTAAATCGCACTTCATTTCTATCCCCTTCGGCATGCAGCCAAACACGGCTTTGACATCCCTTAATGATGTTATCATCTACTTTGTAGTGATCACCGATTAAGGGTAAAGACTTCCCTAAGTCAATCAAATACTCATAACGTTGCATCCAATCATCGAACATGCCGAATTCTGCAATAATATCTTCTTGTATTTCAGAAATAGGAGCCATTATATCGTATTTACTATATGCGCATGACTCACCGCCAAGTCTTCCTTAGAACGATGAGCAAAGTCTTTATGTAGTTTCGTTTTCTCCAGAGCTTCCATTTCGCCAGGGCGCGTTTCACTTTGGATAATAGTAAAAGCTAATTGAGCATACAATTGTTCGTAGTCGCTCAAGCGCCATCTATTTTGAGGCTGTACCGAATTATCAATACGTGCCCATTGGGCTTCGCTGTAACGCAAGAAATTATAGATGGTAATGCTAGAGTCGAGATGCGCAAAATGATCGGACATGTCTATAAAGTGACTCATAATCCCTTCGGGCTTTAAAACCCTTTTAAACTCTTGCAAAATCTCTTTCAAGACCTCTGGATAAATATGCTCAAAGACATTATTGCTATGAATCATATCGTATTCCGCATCTTGGTCCTTTAAGGTGCGAGCGTCCCCTACCCGATACTCAAAATTGAGGATGAGCAATAAGCTTTCTTCATCCATCGATCGGCAATTGATTAGTTTCAATTGCTCTATTCGTTCCGAACGGAAATAGTCCTTAAACTGCTCTAACTTATTCTCTTTTAAGGCCTTCTGAAAGGCTTCGATGCAGTCGCAAAGTGATTCTTTAGTCATTAAGCGGTTAAGGTCGATGCTGGTTACATGCTTCGCTCCTGCTAAATAAAAACTCAATGGTACAACCGGGTACCATCCCGTACCTAATTCGAGGCTTTTGAAACTTATTGGCAGACCCGCCTGCTTGGCAAAACGCAAATGATCAAGGGCATGCACCAGTTTATCCTCAAAGTAGGATTCGCTAAGGCGCACCCCTTTGGTGATGTATTTTTGGAACCAATAATTTACCTTATGACTGCCAGGCAGAAAGGAAATGATTTTTTGGATGAGCGCTTTTAAAACCCACTTCTTCATCTTAACTCAACATGGCTACCGCTTTCTGAAGAGCTTCGACCATGCTATCAATTTCAGGTTTGGTATTGTAAAAGGCAAAACTAGCTCTTAATGTGCCAGGAATATCAAAATGCTGCATAATTGGTTGCGTGCAATGATGCCCGGTTCTCACAGCGATGCCTAATTTATCGAGGATCACTCCTAAATCGTAGGGATGAATAGATCCAATCAAAAAAGAAATCACGGAGGTCTTCTGCTCTGCTTCCCCAATGATGCGCAGGTCGGAGAAAGTTTCTTTTAATCGCGCCGTTCCGTATTCGAGAAGCTCCTGCTCATAAGCGGCAATCGCTTCTAAACCGATGGAGTTGATATAATCTATGGCGGTGCCTAAGACAATTCCTCCTTCGATATGAGGTGTACCTGCTTCAAATTTATGCGGGAGACCTGCATAGGTCGTTTTATCGAAAGTTACCTCAGCAATCATTTCGCCCCCACCTTGATAGGGAGGCATGGCTTCCAATAAGCGGCGCTTTCCATAAAGTACCCCAATGCCGGTGGGTCCGAATAACTTGTGACCACTAAAACAATAAAAGTCGGCATCCAAGTTTTGCACATCTACCGCCAGGTGCGGAACCGATTGGGCGCCATCAATAAGCACCATCGCCCCCTGTTTATGCGCTTGATCAATAATCTCCTTAACGGGATTAATCGTTCCTAAAGCATTGGAAATGTGATTAACCGCAACCAGCTTGGTTTTGCTATTGAGCAAAGCCGCAAACACATCCATCCGAAGCTCGCCCTTTTCATTAATAGGAATCACCTTTAAATGGGCGCCAGTGCGCTCGCAAAGCATTTGCCAAGGAACAATATTGGAATGGTGCTCGAGATGAGAAACAATAATTTCATCACCCGCCTCAATCATACCTTGACCAAGGCTATTGGCTACCAAATTAATACTGTCGGTCGTTCCCTTAGTAAAAAGAATTTCGGCCGTTTCTGCTGCGTTTAGATGAGCTCGTACCTTTTCGCGTGACGCCTCAAAAGCATCGGTAGCCTTTTGGCTTAGGTAATGTACACCGCGGTGCACATTCGCATTGATTTCCTGGTAATACTTGGAGATAGCATCGATAACCACTTGCGGCTTTTGGGTACTAGCCGCATTATCGAAATACACCAAGGGTCGACCATTTACTTCTTGATGAAGAATGGGAAAGTCTTGACGTATTTTTTCGATATCCAAAAGAGCGGTTTCGCTGCTGATCATATATTACAATTCAAAATCTAAGTTCACATTAAGCTTCTTCGCAATCTGACGGTTCAGTTTTTTACGAAGAGCTGGAATTTTCACATTGCGAAGGCTATCATTGGCAAAAGCATAGAGCAAGAGTGCCTTAGCTTCCTTTTCGGGAATACCTCGACTTCGCATGTAAAATAAGGCGTCATCATCCAATTGTCCGATGGTACAACCATGGGAACACTTCACATCATCCGCATAAATCTCGAGCTGTGGCTTGGTGTCGATAGAGGCCTTATCGGTAAGTAAAATATTGTTATTCTGCTGGAAGGCATTGGTTTTTTGCGCATGCGGATGCACCATTACCTTACCATTAAAGACCCCATGGGCATTACCATCGTAAATACCCTTGTAGAGCTGATCACTGTAACAATTGGGCACTTTATGGTCTACAAGGGTGTGATGGTCTATAGTTTGACCTTCGTCAATGATAGTAATACCATCAAGATAACTTTGGGTGTGCTCTTCTTCTAAAAAGAAGTTGAGGTTATTTCGCACAAACTTGTTACCAAGGGCAAAAGTGCCTATTGTAACGGAGCTATTGGCGTATTGCTTTACCGAAGTGCTATCAATCAAAGAAGCCGTATGCACGTCGTTTTGAATTTTATAGTAGTTCACCCGAGCATCACGCAGGGCAAAAATCTCGGTGGCCACATTAGTCAGTACCGGCTTGGAACTTAAACTTTGGTGACGTTCCAAAATCGATACTTCGGCATTTTCTTCCACCACTACTAAGTTGCGTGGTTGCGACATGGCCTCCACACCATGATCGGTGGTAATAAAAATGAGCTCTACAGGCTTATCAGCCGTTTGATTACGCTTGATGCGGATAAAGGCACCCTCTTTAGCGAAAGCGGTATTTACCGAAGCCAAGGCCTCTTCCTTCGGTAGGGCTTTATTGAAATACTTTTCCGCAACATCGCGGTACTTGGTTAACATGCTGCTAAAGGTGCAGATGTCGAATTTATCGTGGGTCGTTTCACTCAACCATGAGCTGTAGTAACCGTCAATAAATACCAATTTGTAGGTATCGGTGTCGCTCAAGAAAAACTTCTTGATGGCCGAGAAATCTACGGTATTGTCATCGCTTAAGAATACACGGTAATCGTGCTTAAGGATGGGTTTTAAATTGGTGTACTTCCACTCCTCATGTCGCTTTGTAGGAAAACCGCTTTCCACAAAACGATCGAAGGCAGCTTTGCGTCGGCTATGTACCTCACCTAAAGCTTCGCCATTGAGATCGTTCTCAAAAACGAGGAAGGAAGATTCTAATTTATCTTTTAATGCTTCCAATTTTTTCTGCTTTTGGGATTAGCCTTGTACCGTTTCTTCCTTGAGCCAGTCGTAACCCTTGGCCTCAAGCTCATGCGCTAAAGTTTTATCGCCACTTTTTACGATACGTCCTTTGTGAAGCACGTGTACAAAATCGGGTACGATATAATCGAGTAAACGCTGGTAGTGGGTAATCACAATTACCGCATTGTCCTTGTTCTTCAATTTATTCACCCCATTGGCTACAATACGCAGGGCATCGATATCCAAACCTGAATCCGTTTCATCAAGGATAGCCAATTTGGGCTCCAACATGGCCATCTGGAAAATCTCATTACGCTTTTTCTCACCCCCCGAAAAACCCTCATTAAGGCTACGACTCAAAAAGGCATTGTCAATTTCCAATAGACCCATTTTCTCACGCATCTTCTTCAACATTTCATTGGCCGGCATGGGCTCTAAACCTTTCGCCTTGCGTGACTCATTGATGGCTGTTTTAATAAAGTTGGTAACCGTTACCCCGGGAATTTCCACGGGATATTGGAAAGACAGGAAGATTCCTTTGTGAGCGCGTTCATCGGCCCCTAAATCCAAAAGATCTTCTCCTTCAAAGTCGATATTACCGCCATTTACCACATAGTCTTCTCGACCGGCGATTACCGATGAAAGCGTACTCTTACCCGAGCCATTTGGCCCCATAATAGCGTGCACTTCTCCTGGTTTTACTTCGAGGTCGATTCCTTTTAATATTTCTTTTCCCTCAATACCTGCTTGAAGGTTGCTGATTTTTAACATGACTTTGAATTAATATTATCCTACTGATCCTTCTAGACTAATCGCTAAGAGTTTTTGCGCTTCTACCGCAAACTCCATAGGCAATTGATTCAGTACATCTTTACAATATCCGTTTACTATAAGCGCAATCGCTTCCTCTTCACCAATACCGCGCTGTTGGCAGTAAAAGATTTGATCTTCTCCTATCTTAGAAGTAGTCGCCTCATGCTCAATTTTAGCACTCTTATTTTGTGTTTCGATATAAGGGAAGGTATGTGAGCCACAGCCATCGCCCATCAATAAAGAATCACATTGCGAGAAGTTTCGAGCGTTTTCGGCACGTGGGCCAATTTTAACCAATCCACGGTAAGAACCGTTGGACTTGCCCGCACAAATACCTTTACTAATAATGGTACTTTTTGTATTCTTACCGAGATGAATCATCTTGGTTCCGGTATCCGCTTGCTGGTAATTATTCGTAACCGCAACCGAATAAAACTCACCCACCGAATTCTCACCCTTCAAAATACAAGAAGGGTATTTCCAGGTTACTGCAGAACCGGTTTCTACTTGAGTCCAGGAAATCTTGGCATTGCGTTCGCAAATACCGCGTTTGGTCACAAAGTTGTACACCCCGCCTTTACCTTCTTTATTACCTGGGTACCAATTTTGAACGGTGGAGTATTTAATCTCGGCATCGTCTAAGGCCACCAATTCCACTACAGCGGCATGCAATTGATTCTCATCGCGCATCGGTGCCGTACAACCTTCGAGGTAAGAAACATAGGATCCCTCATCTGCAATAAGTAAAGTGCGCTCAAACTGGCCCGTACCTGCTTCATTGATTCGGAAATAAGTACTCAATTCCATCGGACAACGAACGCCTTTAGGAATGTAGCAAAAAGAACCATCAGTAAATACCGCCGAATTTAAAGCTGCATAATAGTTATCACTCTTCGGAACCACCGTGCCGAGGTATTTCTTCACCAATTCGGGATGCTCTTGAATGGCATCGGAGATGGAACAGAAAATAATACCCAGCTCTCCTAACTTTTCTTTAAAAGTAGTTTTAACCGATACGGAATCTACTACCACATCCATAGCCACCCCAGTTAAGCGCTTTTGCTCGTCTAAAGAGATTCCTAATTTCTCGAAGGTCTTTAATAGCTCTGGGTCTACCTCGTCAAGGCTATCCAATTGCTTTTTCTGCTTCGGCGCCGAATAAAAGGAAATGGCTTGCAAATCCGGTTCTGGATAGGTCACATTAGGCCACTTCGGCTCCGTCATCTTTTGGAACTTTCGGTAAGCGTCTAGGCGCCATTCCAACATCCACTCCGGTTCGTTCTTCTTAGCCGAGATGATGCGAATGACATCTTCATTTAAGCCCGGAGGAACTTTATCCGACTCAATGTCCGTGTAAAATCCGTATTTATATTCTGAGGCTGTAACCTCTTCCAAATAACTTTCTTCCGTCTTCATAGACTCGTGTTTAAACCGCGAAGCTTTCGCCGCAACCGCAGGTGCGGGAGGCATTCGGATTGTTAAATGAAAAGCCTTTTCCGTTTAAGCCACCACTGTATTCTAATGTGGTACCTACTAAATAGAGGAAGCTTTTCTTTTCCACTACTATCTTTACACCTTGATCCTCAAAAAGTTTATCATCTTCCTTCATCTCGCCATCAAAATCGAGATTATACGAAAGTCCACTGCAACCACCGCTGGTAACACCCACCCGAATGTAGGTATCCGCTAAATCCTTACCGCTCTCTTTCATTAGAGCAGCCAGGCGATCGCGGGCGCTATCTGAAACTTTGATCATATGCTATTTAGATTTAGTCAAAATTAATGCAAAGGTAAAAATATTACGTAGCTCAAGTCACCTTAGCAACTATCTCTTGATTGAAAAAATCTAAGTTCTTATTGAATAGTGCTTGCACAGAAAAACCTCTAATTTTGCTTTATGGCACAAGAAGAAAAATTTACCAGCTTAGAAAACATTGGAGAGTTTGGCTTAATCGAACGATTAACTCGTGATTTCCCGCTAATTCAAGCAAGCAGCATTAAAGGTGTTGGTGACGATGCGGCTATCTTGGAGCATCTTTCCGGGCGAACCCTGGTGACCACCGATATGCTTGTGGAAGGAGTCCATTTCGACCTCAGCTATGTCCCACCTCAGCACCTAGGTTACAAGGCAGTGGTGGTAAATCTATCTGACATCTATGCCATGGGCGGGCGGCCCACTCAAATTACCGTAAGCCTGGCTATTAGCAATCGTTTTGGAATTGAGTATTTAGATAAAATATATGAGGGAATCCGTCACGCTTGTGAGGTATACGAAGTTGATCTAGTAGGAGGTGACACCACTTCATCTTATTCCGGATTAATCATCAGCGTTACAGCTATTGGTATTGCTGAGGAAGCTGAAATCATTGAGCGAAGCGGTGCTAAAGAAAATGACCTTTTGGTTGTTTCGGGCGACTTAGGCGGGGCCTATATGGGTCTGCAAGTATTGGAGCGTGAAAAGCTGGTATTCCGCGGAAACCCCGATGTTCAGCCAGAGTTAGGGGGTAATGAATACGTTTTAGAGCGGCAATTAAAACCCGAAGCTCGAAAAGACATTCCCGAACTTTTAACCAAACTGGAAGTGCATCCTACCGCCATGATTGATATATCTGACGGATTAAGCTCGGAAGCGCTTCACCTTGCCAAGCAAAGTAAACTTGGAGTTGCCATTTACGAGGAGAAAATTCCGATTGACCCAAAGGTCTTCCAGCTTTGCGAAGAGTTTAAACTCAATGCCTCAACCATTGCCTTAAACGGCGGAGAAGATTACGAACTGCTTTTTACCATCCCTATTGAAGAGCACGATAAAATTAAAGGTAACCCACACTTAACGGTAATTGGCCACATGACGGACCAAGGAGCCGGCACCAACCTTATAACAAGAGATGGAGCCAGCATTCCTCTCCAGGCTCAAGGATGGAACTCATTGCGCGACAGTAAGGAACCTACCTAAGGCTTCAAGTCGCTTAGCAATTGATTAAAGCTGCGTTCCCTCTCTAAGGCATTCGATTGGGAGACTAAGGTGCTGGCATTCATCTGCTCTTGAAACTCCTTATCAAAGCCTTCGCAAAGCACCGGGTTTATATAGGATACAAAGTTGACATTGCTAATGGCCGACATGAGTACTTTGAACCTACTGCTCTGCAGCAAGCCACCATTATTCATAGTAATGTATTCCGAAAAATAAAGCTCCAAACTGCCGGCCTCATTTTTAGCACCTTGGACGGCCCAGTCTTTATACTCCATTAACTGATCTCGAAAAACGGTCAACAAGTCGCTTCTTTGCACTGCGTCGATATAGGCCATCTGCAAATGCCAATTTAATTGCCTTTTTTGACTGGCCATAATTTGCCGATTCCAAATCTCAATAGTTGGTAAGGCGCAATACAACTGATAAGCCTCTTGACAAAGGGCATAGCTCTGATTCGAGAGCCGATGTACTTTCCCCTTTTGCAATTCGCCCGTCCACAAAGAGAATTTATAAGAGGCTAAATCCCGATTGGACAGGAAGAAAAACAAGGGTAAATCACGAGCCACATATTTTAAAGCCGCACTAGAGTCGGCCAAATCAAAGCGATTGATAATAGCACGGAGGTAGGACTCCACATCATTAAAATTATGAATGTGATTATAAGCTCCAAAGAAAGTGTTGGAGCGCAAAGGCTGCGGTAATAAAACCTCTAGCAGCGATGGTTTCTCCTTCACCATTAAAGCCAACTGTTCCAAGGTTAATTTGGATTCCCCGATTAATTTTCTACGTGCTGTACTCGCATCAATATCAAAGGTGTACTCAAACCATTTTGCAATGGATTCTTGCGCGCCCTTCTCTTTTTCAAATGCTTCAATTATCCTCTTCTGAATAGAGCCCATGAACCGATCCTTTTCTATGTTCAACTATTAGAGTCGGAAATGTAGAAAAGAGACTAGAATAAATTAGCCCTTGTAATCCGAGGGAATCGTGGATTTTACTGACTAAAAAGAGTCTGGACCCACAGTAATTGCCGACGTAGACACAACCGTAGGAACTGGATTACAGCACCTTGCTATTTTAAAGCCTTGAAATAATGAGATACAAAAAAAATATTCACACTTTTTCGCATTAAATCTTCTGATGCAGAAATGCTCTTAATCCTTCGACCAATTCTTCTGGATTTTCGAGATGACTCATATGACCGTCTTCTAGAACTAAAGATTCTAAGGTATCGTATTGCATTTGCTCAGCCAGCATCTCGAATTCAAGCACCGGATCCTTTTTAGAAGCAATAAATAAGACGGGATAAGGCGCAAAGGCTAAGATCATTTCGCGATCAATGCGTTGTTTCATCCCTTCGAGGGCAGCTACAATTCCCTGGGCACTTGTTTGGAGGGCTTGTTCTTTCGCTAAAGCTACCTGCTCCTTTAAAAGTTGACGATTTTTTGGCCTAAAAAGCAATGGAATAGCGTTCCGCACATAAGATTTAGGATTGCGCTTCACGAGGGCAACCGCACGATCCCGGTTCTTTTGTTTTTCTGGGCTGTCTGCTCGCGAATTGGAATTCATCAAGACTAAAGCCTTCAAATTATCTGGGTATTTATCGGCCAAAGCAAGTGCCACGTAGCCTCCCATCGAATGACCTATTAAAGTAAACTTCTTTAGTCGTAGGTGCTTTGCTAAAGCCATTACCACCTCCGCCATTTCCTCCATGCTGTGAACGTAGGCAAGGTTTTCGGATTTGCCGTGACCGGGCAAATCCAAAGTTATCTTTCGATAGGTATTGGGCAGGGCCTCCAAGATGGAAGTCCACATTTGGCGATTTTCCAAAAAACCATGCAAGAAGATTAGGGCCTTACCTTGGCCCTGTTCTTCTGCATAAAAATTAGCTTCCTTGTATTGGAAGTGTATCGCTTTCATTAGCTATTCATAAACTCTTCAATCTCCTCAACCTCCTTGGGAATACCGGCGGTCATATTGAGGTTTTCTTTCGCACCGATCACAATATCGTCTTCGATGCGGATACCAATACCCTCTTCTGGAATGTAAATTCCGGGCTCACAGGTAAAGGCATTGCCTACCTCCATTTTTTCGGTCCATAGACCTACATCATGAACATCCAAGCCAATATAGTGGGAGGTTCCATGCATAAAGTACTTTTTATAGGCCGGCCATTTGGGATCTTGATTCTTAACATCCGTCGTATCGATAAGCTTGAGATCTAAAAGCTCTTTGGTCATTAGCTCACCAATTTCCTTGTGGTATTCATGCAATTGATTACCGGGACGCAATAATTCTAAGCCTGCTTTTTGAACCCGTAAAACTGCATTGTAAACCTCCTTTTGACGCTGGGTAAAACGACCGTTCACCGGGAAACAACGGGTTACATCACTCGCGTAATTCGCATACCAGTTCCCACAATCAAACAAGACCAAATCACCGTCTTTACACTCCTTATCATTTTCGATATAGTGCAACACGCAAGCACTTGCACCCGAGGCAATTATAGGCGTGTAACTAAAATCAGGGGAACCATTACGTTTGTACTCATGAATAAACTCTGCCTCGAGTTCATACTCCATTACACCAGGCTTCAAAAATTGCATCACCCTTTTAAAGGCTTTGGTATTAATTTCTGAGGCTTTGGTCATTAAGTCAATTTCGATGGAAGACTTTACCGCACGCAAGCGATGCATGATAGGCGCACTGCGTTCGTAACGATGCATTGGATATTGCTCACGGATCCACTTTCCAAAACGCATATCCCTTGTCTCAACCTCAATTTTAGCCCTTAAATGCTCATTACTATTTAGGTAAACGCAAGAAGCTTGAGACATGACATTCTTTAAAATCGCTTCAAATTCGCTTAGCCAGAACACCGAAGCAATTCCACTCACTTCTGTTCCTTGTTCCTTGCTCAATTTCGCCCCTTCCCAGCGTGCAATATGCTCATTGGTTTCGGTGACAAAAAGCATTTCGCGATGAGCCGGATCATAAGCATCAGGAAAAATCACCAATATGCATTCTTCCTGATCTACACCACTTAGGTAAAACAAATCGCGGTTTTGCACGAAGGGTAAAGTACCATCGGCATTGGTAGGTAATACATCGTTGGCATTAAAAATGGCTAAGGCACCTTTGGGAAGATGTTTAACGAAATTGGCTCGGTTTTGAATAAACAACTGAGAATCGATTGAATCGTATCGCATGGAAATATTTTTTCGTTTCCCGCAAAGGTAAAAATTCGCAGCTGCCTTTAAACACAAGCCTTTAGGGACTTTCATGTAATCATTCTAAATAGGAAGCAATGTTGGGGAATGCTTTCTGCTTCTTAAATTTGCGAAAATTCAATGCGCTACTACAACTATGGCAAAATCAGGGATTTTAGGCTCATCCATTGCTAAGAAAATTTGGATGTCACTAACTGGACTCTTCTTAATTTCATTTTTGATCGTCCATTTAATCGGAAACTTGCAGCTCTTAAACCTTTCGGTAGAAGGGCAAGAACAGTTTAACGCTTACGCGAAATTCATGACCACTTTTCCAGTGATCAAGATTGTAAGCTACCTTCTTTACTTCAGTATATTATTCCACGCTTTTGACGGTATTTTACTGGTTCGACAAAATCGTGCGGCTCGTCCTGAGCGCTACAAAAGCTGGAAACCAAATAATAATTCGATTTGGGCCTCCCGTAACATGGGCCTTTTAGGAACCATCATTCTTGCTTTCATCATCTTGCATATGAGCCAATTTTGGTACACCATGCACTGGGGTGAAGTAGGGATAGACGCCCAGGGGAACAAAGACCTAGCCGCTGTCGTTATAAAGACCTACCAAGATGGAAGTGCAGGAATGATTATGGTAGCCCTTTACGTGATTGCAATGGCTGCAATCGCTTTTCATTTATGGCACGGCTTTGCTAGTGCTTTCCAAACTTTAGGTTTGAATCACAAGCGCTATACGCCAATCATTAAAACGGTAGGTTACGGCTTTTCAGTGATCGTGCCATTGGCTTATGCAATCATTCCCGTTTTCATTTTAATGGCTAAAAATTAAACGCAATCTCCATGAAGTTAGATTCGAAAATTCCAGAGGGACCACTAGAGAAAAAGTGGCAAAATCACAAAGCCAACATTCGCTTGGTTAACCCTGCCAACAAAAGGAATATCGATGTTATTGTTGTTGGAACGGGATTAGCAGGAGCCTCTGCCGCTGCCTCATTAGCGGAAATGGGCTACAATGTAAAAGCATTCTGTTTTCAAGATTCTCCACGACGTGCGCACTCTATTGCGGCGCAAGGGGGTATCAATGCAGCGAAAAACTATCAAAATGACGGTGATTCGGTTTACCGTCTATTCTACGATACCATTAAAGGGGGTGACTACCGCTCTCGCGAAGCCAACGTTTACCGTTTGGCAGAGGTGTCGGCCAATATTATTGACCAAGCCGTAGCCCAAGGGGTTCCCTTTGCGCGTGAATATGGCGGTAACTTGGACAACCGTTCTTTCGGGGGTGTGCAGGTAAGCCGTACTTTCTATGCTAAAGGACAGACTGGTCAGCAATTACTATTAGGTGCCTACTCTGCACTAAGCCGTCAAATTGCCAAAGGCAAGGTTAAATTGTACAACCGTCATGAAATGATGGATGTCGTATTAGTTGATGGTAAGGCACGCGGTATTATCGCACGAAATCTGGTAACTGGCGAAATTCAGCGTCATGGAGCACATGCCGTAGTATTGGCATCAGGTGGTTATGGTAACGTATTCTTCCTTTCAACCAATGCGATGGGATCCAATGGATCGGCAGCTTGGAAGGCACACCGCAAAGGAGCCTTATTTGCGAACCCATGTTTTACCCAGATTCACCCAACCTGTATTCCAGTTTCAGGAGAACATCAATCGAAGCTTACGCTGATGTCGGAGTCGCTTCGTAATGATGGTCGTATTTGGGTACCTAAAGATCGTAAAGACGCAGAGGCCATTCGCGCAGGTAAATTAAAACCAACCGATTTACCGGAAGAAAAACGCGATTACTACTTAGAGCGCCGCTACCCTAGCTTCGGTAACCTAGTTCCTCGCGATGTTGCTTCTCGCGCCGCCAAAGAGCGTTGCGACGAAGGTTTTGGAGTAAACAAAACCGGTGAAGCGGTTTACTTGGATTTTGCTGCCGCCATTGAGCGTTATGGTAAAACCGAAGCCAATATTAAAGGCATCGATAATCCTAGTCCGGAGAAAATTCGTGAGCTAGGAACGAAAGTGGTTGAAGCGAAATACGGCAACCTCTTCGCGATGTACGAGAAAATTCAAGATGACAATCCTTACGAAACCCCAATGATGATTTACCCTGCGGTACACTATACCATGGGCGGAATTTGGGTGGACTACAACTTAATGACCTCCGTACCGGGCCTATTTGCCCTAGGGGAAGCCAACTTCTCCGATCATGGCGCTAACCGCTTAGGTGCTTCGGCCCTTATGCAAGGATTAGCGGATGGATACTTTGTTATTCCTTACACCATTGGTGATTACTTAGCCGATGAAATCCGTACCGGTGATATCGACACGAATCACGAAGCTTTTGCTGAAGCAGAGAAAGAAGTGGTAGGCAGCATTGAGAAATTAATGAACACTAAAGGCAAAAAGCATAGTGTTGACTATTACCACAAAAAACTGGGTCGCATTATGTGGGACAAGTGTGGTATGGCTCGAAATGCACAAGGCCTTACAGAAGCCATCAAAGAAATCCAGGAATTACGAGCCGAGTATTGGGATAATGTGAAAATCCCTGGAAATGCGAATGAGATGAACCCTGAATTGGATAAAGCCATGCGTGTTGCAGACTTTATGGAATTGGGAGAGCTCATGTGTAAAGATGCACTAGAACGCGAAGAATCCTGCGGTGGACACTTCCGTGAAGAATTCCAAACCGAAGAAGGGGAAGCCCTCCGTCGGGATGAAGACTTCGCTTTTGTCTCCGCGTGGAAATTCAGCGGCGATCCTTCAACAGCCGAATTGGTGAAAGAAGATCTAGTATTCGAGAATGTGGAATTGAAAACCCGTAGCTACAAGTAATCGGATTAAAAATTTTGAGCATGGATTTAAAATTAAAAATCTGGCGTCAAGCCAACGAGAATAGTAAAGGAGAGCTTAAAGATTACAGCATTAGCAATGTAAGTGAAGACAGCTCCTTCCTCGAAATGATGGATCAATTGAACGAAGAATTGATCGAGAAAAATGAAGAGCCTGTAGCTTTCGACCACGATTGCCGCG
>CBFHRN010000027.1:22766-25408 GCA_965658275.1 Croceimicrobium sp. | reverse complement strand
CGGCCCCACCTTTAGGATGATGAAAGTTAGACACATGGAGAACCATTCTGTTGGTCCCTTTCTTCAAATTTATAGCCCCCGTTTTAGGCAACCAATAGGGTTACGAATCTGATATACTCGGGCCAACCTGACCGTTTCGAGCTACCTTCTCACTTTCCCTACTCGAGAAAATTTCAATTTCATAAGTGGCAAATCCCTTGGCATGACAACCACCGCGAAACTGCGGTAAATCGGACCAAGAAGTCATAAAATCAACAAGTTTGGGTGGCCCGTCAATTTCTGCCGGTTCCAGTGGATCTATAAAGTTCTGCCAATAAAACTTCCAATTACCATCTAGGTCAATGGTTTCATCCGATTGGAAAAATGATTCTTTAAGATTTAGCTCACCATTGGTAACCCTTGCTTGACCAGGTATGGCTGCAAGTCCCAGACTGAGAACGAGAACAATGTAATAGTAGAGCTTCATAATAATATATACGCGCGTAGCAAAAAAACTTCCACAGCGCTAAAATATTGAGGATGAACATACTAAAAACAGCTCACTCCTCACTAAATCCCATAAAAAGAACCTTCTTCCAAAAATGGGAAATTTAACTAGGCGTATTTTTACAATGTAAAAGTGCTAAAATAGATTCAGACCCTCGCATCTATTCGAAGAACTAATACTTTCCGCCGATTAAGTGTTTAGGGCGACCTACTAATTGGGGAAGCTCTGCAGGTAAGCTTGGGGTTTGACTGGTATCGCTCAAAGCCAATAGAAAAGCCTCCAAAGCCTTGAGCTCCGTGGGACTCAAATTTAGGGAGTCCCCTGGAAGGGTTTGATTTGGCAAGTCCAGACCTAAACCAAGCGCCCCGCCATGATTGTAAAACTCTAAGACTGAAGCTAAGTTGGGATAGGCACCATTATGAAAATACGGCGCAGTATACTCTACATTCCGAACCGTTGGGGTCTTAAAAGAATGCTTGTAAAAAAGAGCCTCATCCTGAACAACACCGTTTCGATAACGACCTAAGTCTGCATCTAATTCTTTAGAAACAGGGCCACTTAAGACACCCAAGACCTCCGATTCATTTTCGGTAAACAAGGGCGGCACCAATCCACTGAAACTCGGAGCAAAATGGCAAGTCCCACAGGCTGCTTTGCCCATGAAGAGGTTAAAACCCTCTTTAATTTTAGGTTCCAGTTGATCCCGCTCACCACGCAGATATTGGTCCACCGGGCTATTGAAACTACTCAATTCACTCAAAAAGGCAACAATAGCCTGCGACAAGGTATGTCGATTAACCGCTCCATTAAATTCTGGAAAGGCCCGATTAAAAAGATTTTGATAGGTCTCACTTGATTTTAACCTTCTGAAAATGGTCTTGTAATTCGAAGCAAATTCCTTGGGACTAAAAATCACGTGCTCCATCTGAGCTTCCATACGATCTGCTCTTAAATCGTGAAAAAACTTTTCCGTATAAAGGGCATTAAACAATCCAGGTGCATTGCGATCTACCGTCCCCTTAAAGTCGAAGGCGATACTCTTTTCCAAACCATCCCCAAAAGCTTTATCCGCTTGATGACAAGAGGCGCAAGAACGCTCAAAATTGGCGCTTAGGGCAGGCTCAAAGAAAAGCAGCTTACCTAAGTCCGCTTTAGCCCTAAACGCAGAATCGTGCTCAAGGCCCGTGTAATACTGAAGGTTATAAAAATCCGAAGAAAACAAATGCCGTGATTGGTAATGGAAGGGCAGTTGACCCCGGAAGACCTCATCCGAAGTTTCAAAATGAAGGGCTAAATGTAAGTCTAAGACCAAACCGTACAAAGGCTCCGCAAAATTGCGGATAAACTCTAAACGATCGAAAGAATCGAAGGAAGCAGCAGACTGCAATTGCTTTAATCCTCCTTGAAGTTTAAGCTCAATTGCAGTTCGCAAAGAAGACTCACCTAATCCTTTAAGATAAGGATCAAGGGCGGAAGAAAGGGATTCCCAAGCCACCGCCGACTCGGCAATAGCCTGATCGCTTGCGGGAGTATCAAAGCCAGTGATTCCCATGCTCAGAATACGAATAATCCCCATCCTTACCGCCTCAAAAATCTGGCGATCACTTAAAGGCGTTCTTTTTGCAAAGCCAAGGATAACCTTGAGCTGATATTCCAAGGTTTTGGTTAATTCAGTTAGCTGGTTAAAATCACTCGATAAGTCCGCGCTGTAAACAAGCTCCTCCATGCGCTGCAAGCCCTTCGGCTCCAAAATCACTAAACGAGGCGCATTTCGTTCAGTTTTTGGCAATGGAGCGCCATTTATATGGTCTTTAACATCTTGAGGCTCGAGGTAGTCTAACATAAATTCGATGCGCTTGTACGAATTTCGAAGCTTCGCAAAAGAAAGCTGCAGCTGAACGGCTTCCAGCTCTCCTTTACGATACTCCCACAAGGCATTCTTAAAGCTTTTTACCTCCTGCTGAAACAGGTTAAGACCTATTAAATACTTGGCGCGAACCTTCTCTAAAGGACGTTTCGTCTCCTGCGCGGCATAATTCAAACCAAAAATGAGGACTACTATAGCTAAAAGGCTTACTGCTTTTTTCATGAACAGGCGCTTCTCTTTTAATGAGGAAAGGGACTCCCACAAAGTGAGAGCCCCTTATCAAATTAC
>CBFHRN010000027.1:0-22669 GCA_965658275.1 Croceimicrobium sp. | reverse complement strand
AAGTGACTAATATCAATGTTTTCCACATTGCGGTAAACGTTCATACGCTTTCCATTGGCATCGTAAATCGCTACATCTGTAGTTGCATTGAAGTATAAAGTGCGCGTAGCTGGGTTTGGATAAATCTGGAATAAATCACCGCTAAATGCATTCTCTGGAACACCGATAGTAACATTATCCCAACCTGTGATGGCCACTGTTAGGGAGTTGTTATACGGGAAAGGGTTGGAAGTACTTGGATGTTGAGAATTGAAAAGAATTGTCTTTCCATCAGGGGTACCAATGGCACCGGTAATTTCCGCTCCCACTGGAACATAAGCGATGCGCACTAAGTCATTCAAAGAGGGGCTCTGAATGCTCATGTCCAATAGATATAATTCACAGGTGCGATTGCTGATTCCAGCTGGAGTACGACCCTTTGATGTGCCATTCAAGTCTTCATTAATCAACATATAATCTTTACCATTGATGGTGATTTTATTCAAACCATCAGGGTTGGACAAGTGTACATCTGGATATTGAGCAATAGCAGGATCTACTGTAAAGTAAGGACCGCCTTCCATAAATACGGAAGTCATTTCAGTAGCCGGATTGTATTCAATAATACGACCGTAATAATCCCAATACTCGGCACTATCTGGAGTGATGGTTTTAGCAAACTCAATACTCTGATCCGCGGCACGACTCAAATGATGAGGGGCAAAAACAGCACCTGCCGCTTTTTCACCTGCCCAACGACTTCCAGGGTTATCACGACCTGTTTCGGTAAAGTATACTTTTCCACCAATTTCAACGACCCATTCGATACGGTTAAACATGGTTGCACCTACATTTACCGCTTCTGCATCGAAATTAAGCATCTTGTTAAAGTCACTATTGTCTATTTCAACCCATTTGCTTCCGGTAGCATCATGCTTGTATACATAGGTTGTACCTGAGATGAAATCACCCGCGTTATCGGCAACAAACTTGCTGAAGAATCCAGGGGTGGCATCCGAACCTAAGTAAACCGTTTTGTTATCGGGCATGATAGCTCCCCCTTCAAAGGGCTGACGGCCCCAGTTGTACTGCTTACGAACAGCAACAGCCTCCATTGGATCAATTTCTACCATGTAGTTGTAGTTCTGATATTTCTTAATGGTTTGACCATTGTAGCCAGGGAAGCCATTAGGAGCAGCATAGTTAGACGTTCCTGTACCGATGGTAAAGTCGCCTGTATCGCGGTCGGCAATAGCACCGTTGTTTCCTCTCCACCATTCTTCAGCGGTCCAGATCCGACCTGTAGGCCCAGTAATGCCACCACAGTTCATACCCGTTTCACCAACTGTATTGGCGAAATCAACCGCAAAATATTTTCCTTGACGACCATCGCTCAAGGTTTGGTCAACTACAATAAGTGAATCTGTAGCAGGATCACGGCGAACTTTAAAAACACTCATACCACCGCCGTCGCCAATCGAATCATTGGCTACAACCATTTCGTGGTTAACACTAATCCAACCAAGGTCAGAAGAGTTATTGTCCGGCGTAAAGCCAATAAAGTCGTGCCACTGCTTCGCTAAGGCTTCACCCGCAGCGTTACCGTAGGTAGCGGTTGTTTGTACCTTATGGTGACCTCCAATAAATAAATATTGGGTAATAAGAGGAGATGGCGGTACCATTACGGTGGTTGGTTCCCAGTTGGTAACGTTAATCTCAGGAGAAAAAGACTGCGCACTTGCTACAATAGTTCCAGCAAGAGCAACAGCACTAAGTACTAATTTTTTCATGTTGCTTGTTTTGGATTGCATGGCAAAAATCAAGGCCTTTGTTTAGGATAAGTCTATCTCACTTTTATCCTTATGTGAACATTTGGAGCTCTATTAACACTCAGTAAACGCTCCCTTAAAATGGAAGCCTAAAAAAACTTGCTCTTTTTCTAACTTTAGTTTTTAGTAAGCTGCATTTCAGGTCTTCCCATTAAACTCCCACTTAACCTTTAGATAAAAAAGCCTCCACCCTTGCTTGCTAAAGACCCACTACTATATTTGTCGATTCTTGCGAATTGGAAACGAAGTATGCGAAACGAAGGCTGCTTACAAAATGAATTTAACAAGCCTTTAACGCAGAACTAGCCTACAAACTAGCAAATTCGCAGTGATAAAAAGCGGCAATTTTTTAACGAACCGATTTAACATATCATGGAGACAAGTGAAACAGCGGTAGATATCCGTGCACTGAATGAGAAAATAGAAAAGGAAAGTGCTTTCATTGATCTATTAATGATGGAAGTAAACAAATCCATTATTGGTCAAAAAACCATGATGGAGCGCCTGCTAATTGCTCTTTTAGGGAATGGTCATATCCTCTTAGAAGGAGTGCCTGGACTAGCAAAAACATTGGCCATTAAATCATTGGCTCAAGCGGTAGACGCTGATTTCAGCCGGGTTCAATTTACACCAGACCTTCTCCCAAGTGATATCATTGGTACGCAGATATACAATATTCAGAAGAATGAATTTGCGATTAAAAAGGGACCCATTTTTGCCAATTTCGTTTTGGCGGATGAGATAAACCGAGCACCGGCCAAAGTACAGAGTGCCTTATTGGAGGCGATGCAAGAGCGTCAAGTTACGATTGGTGAGGAAACTCATATCCTGCCGAAACCATTCTTGGTACTTGCTACCCAAAACCCGGTAGAGCAGGAGGGAACTTATCCATTGCCCGAAGCGCAAAGCGATCGCTTTATGCTGAAAACGGTAATCACCTATCCTAAAAAAGAAGAAGAGCGTCTGATAATGCGCCAAAACCTAAAAGGCAGCTTTGAAGAAATTAAGCCAGTTGTTAGTTTGGAGCAAATTCTAAAGGCGAGAGAAGTAGTTCAAGAAGTTTACATGGATGAAAAAATTGAGCGTTACATTCTCGATATCATCTTTGCCACTCGAAATCCCGAAGAATACCGTTTACCCAGCCTAAAGCCATTAATTGAATTTGGAGCTTCCCCTCGCGGTAGCATTGCGCTTGCTAGCGCGGCGAAAGTGCATGCTTTTATTAAACACCGAGGTTATGTAATTCCAGAAGATGTGCGAGCTGTGGTGAAAGATGTATTGCGCCATCGAATCGGAATCACGTACGAAGCAGAAGCGGAAAACGTGAGCAGTGAAGACCTTATTAGTCAGATCGTAGATCAAATCGAAGTGCCATAATAGCTCGAAACCGACGCCTTTATGGATACCCAAGCACTCTTAAAAAAAGTTCGCCGGATTGAGATTAAAACTCGTCGGCTAAGTAACCACCTCTTCTCGGGTGAATACCACAGTAGCTTTAAAGGCCGCGGGATGGCCTTTAGCGAGGTGCGTCGTTATGAATATGGTGATGATATTCGTGCGATCGACTGGAATGTAACCGCTAAGCTTAACGAACCTTACATCAAAGTTTTTGAAGAAGAACGTGAGCTTACGCTCATGCTGATGGTCGACCTTAGTGGTTCTGAAAATTTCGGAACCAAACAGCAGCTAAAGCGGGAAATGATCACCGAAATCTGTGCGACATTGGCTTTTTCTGCCATTCAAAATAATGATAAAGTGGGGGTCATCTTCTTTAGTGATAAAGTTGAAAAATTCATCCCTCCCGCCAAGGGAAAATCCCATACTCTTAGAATCATCCGAGAGCTCATTGAGTTTAAGCCTCAAAGTAGTAAAACCAATATTGGTGAGGCCCTGCGTTTCTTCAGCGCTTTCCAAAAACGGCGTGCCATTGTATTTGTGCTTAGTGACTTTATGGACAACCGCTATCGAGATGCCCTTAAAATTGCCAGTCGCAAACATGACTTAACCGGAATTCGCGTTTACGACCCGAGGGAAGAGGACCTACCCAACTTGGGACTCTTACCCATGCGCGATCCAGAAAGTGGTCGAGTTTCTTGGGTGAACACCAGCTCTTTTAAATTGCGGAATAAGCTGCGTCAGCGTTTTTCCGAATACAATAAATACTACCGAGAAAGCTTTTTACGCAGCGGCGCAGGTGACCTTTCCATCCGGATTGATGAAAGCTATCCTGCGGCTTTATTGTCTTATTTCAAAAAACGGAGCCGATGAAAAAGTTCTTGCTTTTCCTTCTTTTGGTCTTTGGATTTGAAATGGCCGCTCAAACCCACTTTAGTGCAAAACTCGACACCAATCAAATTAAGCTTGGTGAACCTATCCAGGTAAAAATTGAAGCAACGATTCCAGAAGGAACCGCATATATATGGCCGATATTGAGCGATAGCCTCAATGGAATCGAGATTATAGAGCAAGGAAAAATTGATAGCCTGGAAAAAGGTGGCCAACTCATTCTTCAGCAAGAAATAAGCATCACTTCCTTTGATAGCGGCGAAGTATACCTCCCACGCCTAGAATTAAAACTAGGGGACCAAGTATTACAAAGCGACTCCAGTTTAATACGGGTTTTCTTCCCTGAGATTAAAGAAGACCAAGATTACTTCGACATTAAGGGACCCCGAGAAATACCCTTTGACTACTGGAGCCTACTGTGGTATGCTTTGGCAATTATTGTTTTAGCTCTGGGAATATTCTATTTGATTAAAAAATGGCCTAAAAAAGACTTGGGTGAGCTCGGGCCAGTGGTAGAGGTAGATCCGCGGAGTCCTAGACAATGGGCTTTGGATGCTTTAAAAGACCTGGAGTCGCAAGAGCTATGGCAAAAAGGAGAAGTAAAAGCTTATTACTCCGAACTAATTGATATTCTTCGTCATTTCCTAGAACGTGAATATGGCATGAAGGCGATGGAAAGCACCGCCGATGAGCTCATAGAAAAATTAAAGGCCAAGGTGTCAAGCTCAGACATGATGAAAGAATTGAGCCAGAGCTTACGTCTCAGTGCCATGGTTAAATATGCTCGTCAAAAAGCTCTTGCTCATGAAAATGAGCAGGCCTTAAATGCCATCCGAAAGTTTGTAGATCAACACCAAAAAGAGGAGTCTAGTGATGTTTGATTACGAATTTCAAAATCCAGAATTCTTATGGCTACTCTGCCTCCTACCTCTTCTTACCCTTTGGTATTGGTGGCAGCGTAAAAAGAAGTCACCTGAAATCAACTATCCAGAGGCGGACTATTTAGCACAACAAAAATCCAATCGATTAGCCCTTCTGCACCATCTACCTCAAGTATTACGCGTTTTGAGTATTGGTCTCCTTGTCATTGCCATAGCGCGTCCACGCAGTTCTGAGGAGAATACCCGTTCGAGAAGTACCGAGGGGATAGACATCGTGATGGCGGTAGACGTTTCAGCCAGTATGCTGGCACAAGACTTACGCCCAAACCGACTCGAAGCCACCAAGAATGTGGCCTCAGAATTTATCGAAGGAAGACCTAGCGACCGAATCGGATTAGTGGTATATGCTGGAGAAAGCTACACCCAAACACCGTTAACCAGCGACCATAAGATTTTGCGCAATGCATTAATGGATTTGGAATATGGCTTAATCGAAAACGGAACCGCCATTGGGATGGGCTTAGCGACTTCCGTGAACCGATTAAAGGACAGTAAGGCACGAAGCAAAGTGGCCATATTGCTTACCGATGGCGAGAACAACTCAGGTGAAATTGATCCGCTCACCGCGGCAATGCTTGCCAAGGAGTTTAAGATTCGAGTGTATACCATTGGGGTAGGCACGAAAGGTATGGCTCGCACCCCTGTTCGCTATGACGGTAGAGGTGGCTTCATTTTTGACCGAGTACCGGTAAATATTGATGAGGAATTACTCCAGCAAATTGCCGAGGAAACAGGAGGTCAATACTTCCGGGCCACCGACAATGAGAAATTACAGGCTATTTACCAAGAAATAGACCAGTTGGAAAAAACCAAACTGCAAGAAATTAAGTTTTATACCTATGATGAAGAGTTCGACCTCTTCGCCCTCTGGGCATTGGGCCTCTTCGTCTTTGAAGTACTTCTTCGTTATACCTTATTAAAAAACTTCCTCTAATGTACCAATTGGAAGAGCCGACATACTTCTATTTACTTCTACTAGTGCCACTTTTGGCATTAGTATACCTCCTCTATTTAAACTGGAGAAGAAAGGCACAGAAATATTTCGGTGATAAAGAACTTATCGACAGGCTTAGCCCGGATCGCAGTAAAACCAAGCCCTTGGTGAAATTCGTAATTGCCTTGGCAGTGGTTAGCTTTATTAGTCTTGCTCTCGTTAATCCACAAATTGGGAGTCGACTCGAAACGGTGCAGCGCGAAGGAATTGACCTAGTTTTTGCGGTGGACGTAAGCAAAAGCATGCTGTGTGAAGATGTTCAACCTAATCGTTTAGATCGCGCTAAGCTGATTATTTCGCGCACCTTAGACGAATTAGTGAGCGACCGGATCGGTATCATCACCTATGCCGGAAGGGCCTACCCGCAACTACCGATTACGACCGACTATGGTGCAGCCCGACTATTTCTTAAAAATGTAAATACCAACCTCATCCCTTCGCAAGGCACTGCCATTGGCGAAGCTATTGACTTGGCCACCCGCTATTTCGATGATATGGATCAAAAGAATCGGCTTTTAGTGATTCTGAGCGACGGCGAAGATCATGAGGAGGGCATTGATGATGTGATTAGCAAAGCCCTCGAAGCTCAAATCAAGATTTTTACGATTGGCATTGGAACCGAGCGAGGTGGACCTATTCCGGTTAAAAACCGAGGAATCATCACCGGCTATAAAAAAGACCAAAACGGCGAAGTGGTTATCACTAAGCTTAATTCCTCCTTACTGGCCGATATTGCAAGCCAAGGTGAAGGGAACTTCTTCGAAGGTAATTCCACCCGAAAAGCGGTAGAGGCCCTAATGGATACGCTAATAGAAATGGAAAAGAGTCAGTTTGAAACCTCTTTATTTGCTGACTATGAAGATCAGTTTCAATGGCTGCTTGCCCCGGGGCTGCTCCTATTACTATTGGATGTGTTTATACTAGAGCGAAAGACGCAATGGTTTAAAAGTTTAAACTTATTCGACGATGCTGAAAAGAACTAGTTTACTACTTGCCTTCCTCGGATTGGGCCTTAGCCTATCCGCGCAAAACGTGCGCGAAAAAGTCCAAGACGGGAATCAAAATTACAGCGAAGGAGCCTTCGACCAGGCCGAAATCAATTACCGCGAAGCATTAAAGAATGGCGCGAAGCATCAAAGCACTATTAATTTTAATTTGGGCGATGCCCTCTACAAACAAGAGCGTTTTGAAGAGGCATTCAAAGCTTTTGAAGAGAGTTTGAGCCGAGCAGAAAACAAAGAGCAAAAAGCAGCTGCCTATTATAATTTGGGCAATAGTTATTTAAAACAGCAAAAACTCGAAGAAGCCATTAATAGCTACAAGCAAGCCCTCATTAATAATCCGAGCGACGAGGAAACGCGTTACAACTTGGCCAAGGCGATCGAACAAAAGAAAGAGCAAGAGAAGCAGCAGCAACAGCAGGATAAAGATCAAAACCAAAAAGATCAGGATAAGGACAATCAAGATCAACAGGATAAAGACCAAAACCAAGACGACCAGCAAAACAAAGATCAAGATCAAAAAGATCAGCAGGACCAAGGAAAGGACCAAGAGGATAAAAATCCAAAAGATCAAGATAAGCAAGAGCAAAAGCAAGCTGATATGAACCGTCAGAATGCTGAGCGCTTACTCCAAGCCCTCGACCGTGACGAAGAGAAGCTCCAAAAAGAGTTGATGAAGAAAAAGATTAAAGCGAAACCCCTTAAAAGCACGAAAGACTGGTAATGAAAACCTGGATCCACATGCTTTCTATTCTTCTCTTGGGTTTTTCTGTTCAAGCCCAGGTAGAATTCAGCGCCTCGGTGAATCAAAAAGAAGTTGCCTTGGGCCAACGTTTTGCTGTTGAGTTTAAGGTAAACCAGCAGGGTCAAGACTTTAAGGCACCAAACTTCCATGGCCTGCAAGTTTTAGGTGGACCTAATACTTCCGTAAGTACCTTCATGGATAATACGGGTACACGCTACAACCTTACCTACTCCTATGTTTTAAAGGCCTTAAAAACTGGGGAATATACCATAGACCCTGCTTTTATAAGAGTGGATGGTCGTACCTACCGAACCGAACCCATCACCATAAAGGTCGTAGAACAGAAGGCCGAAAGACAAGATGCCCCGAGAGACGTCTTCCTCAAGGCCTACGTATCTGATCGCAAAGTGTACCAAGGGGAACCGCTGTACGCGAATTACCGCTTGTATTTCAGAAATGAGGTGTTCCAACATAGCTTCCAAGAGGAGCCTGACTTTACCGGCTTTTACCGCGAAAACATCGAGCAAACCCGCATTGAAACAAAAGAAGAATATGTAAATGGCAGCCGCTATTACAGTGCTGACCTTCGCAAAATGGTGCTAATCCCTCAAAAGACCGGGAAGTTTGACATGGGAAATATTGCCATGACGATCCCCGTGCGAGTGCAATCCAGACGTCGAGATATTTTTGGCTTCCCCATAAGCCGCAGTGAGAACCGCGACCTCCTTACACCCTTTCCAGACATTGAGGTGCTACCTTTACCTAGTACCGGACGGCCGATGAATTTCAGTGGTGCTGTAGGCCAATTTGAAATGGAAGCCGAACTAAGTGATTCGGAAATTGATACCGATGGAAGCTTAAGCCTGCGCCTTACAATTAAAGGAGGTGGTAATATCAAATTAGCCGAATTGCCTAAAATTGAATTTCCCAGTGCCTTTGAGGTTTTTGACCCCGAGATTAAAGAAAACAGTACCGTTGGGACTTATGGAATGCGAGGCTACAAAACGGTGGAATACCTTCTCGTACCACGTTATGGCGGAGAATATAAAATTGGGCCCATCGAGTTTTCCTATTTCGACCCGAAAAAAGAAAAATACATCCGCATACAAAGCGAAGAATTCACCGTAAAAGTGAGAGGCGGTTCCCTTGCGCCTCAAGAAAAGCAGAGTGGTATAATGAACCCCAGGGAAAATGAACAGGTCAACTTCATTAACAAAGAAATCCTGTTTATTAAAACCAAAGCCTTGTGGCGGAAAGCTAATGCACCGTTTTTGGGCTCCACCCTATTTTGGATCTTAATAGCAGTCCCTTTCTTCATTGCCACTGCGGGACTTTTACTATGGTTACGTAAACGTCAAGAATTAGAACAGGGCGATTTACTAAAAGTGCAAAGAGCAGGAAAGGTCGCTCGCAAACGACTCACCAAGGCTCAAAAGGCACTAAAAGAAAACAATCCTGAAGTCTTCTATTCAGAGCTGGAAACTGCCATATGGGGCTATTTTGAAGATAAATTTAATATGGGCCGAAGCAGTTTAAATAAAGAAGAACTGCAAAGCCAATTAAAGGATCGCTCCGTTCCGGAAGATCACATTCAAACCATATTGGGTTTACTGCAGCAAGCCGAAATGGCTCGTTTTACGGGCCTTAAGGCTGAGGCAGCCCAAAAAGACTACCAAGCCACCGCGCAAGTACTTACCGAAATGGAAAAACTGCTATGATGAAATATTTCTACAGTCTACTATTACTTGCCTTTGCATTAAGCAGTAAGGCACAGGATAAGCGCTTCGAAAGAGCCAATGAAGCCTATCAAAAAGGTGAGTTTGAAACTGCGGTTCACATTTACGACAGCATCGCTGCGAGTGGCTATGAAAGTGCGGCGCTCTACTATAATTTAGGGAATGCGCATTATAAGCTTGGCGCTTTGGCACCAGCCATTCTCAATTATGAAAAGGCACTCCACTTAAAGCCCAATGATGAGGAAGTAAAACACAACTTAAAGCTTGCCGAACAAAAAAGAGTGGATCGATTTGAAGAGCTTCCTCCCAATTTATTTAAGGCTCTTCGATTTGGTGTTTTATTGGCTTTTAGCCCGACCCATTGGGCAATAATTGCGATTGCTTTGCTTTTCATAGCCAGCCTTGGAGTGATCTTGTATTTCTTTTCAGCCCAAAGGCGCTTAGGTTTTGTGCTTGCCTTAAGTCTTTCTGTTTTAGGTCTATTTTCCGCTTGGATGGCTTTTCAACATAAAGCCCATTTAGAACAGCATCCAGGGATGATCATCATGAGTGAATCCGCCTATGTAAAAAGCGGACCAGGTGCTGGAGCCGAAGACCTTTTTATTCTGCATGCCGGTACGAAAGTGATTAAGGTAGATGAATATGAAAGCTGGACCAAAATTCGCCTCATCGACGGCAAAATTGGCTGGCTCCCTCAAGAATCCGTGGCTGCTATTTACTAGATCCCAGGTACGGAAATTCCACGCAAATTACGGTAGAGCTCCAAGGCGTAATTGTCGGTCATCCCCGACACAAAGTCTAAAATGCTCATAACCTTCTCGTAGGGGCTATCGTTTTCATCGAAGATGTATTGATAGGGAATGAGCGCCAAGATTTTTTGATGTCTTTTTTGTCGCTCTCCAGCCGACATTAAGGCCGCTTCCACAAAATCCTCAATGAGGCCGCTCATAATCTTAAATCCCGCAAGCTCAATTTTCATCACCGACTCGTGGCTGTAGATTCGACCAATTGATTTTTTCTCTATTCGGCTTAAGGCATTCTTAAATGGCGCCAAACTTGAAAGTAAAGAGGTCTTGAAATGGGCTTGCAATAAATCATCAGCATGCTCTAAAAATGCATCCGCACAGGCCTGAACCAAGAGGTTAATCACCTTCGCCCTTAAATAAGCTACAGATTCATTTTTATCTTCCCTTAAGTTCTCCAGGTTTCGATGAACTCTAGAAATATCGGTCTTCGGATCAGCTTCTAAAAGAGCCATAAAGTCTTCCCGAACCTCAGCATAACTTAAAATGCCCAATCGATGTGCGTCCTCGTAATCGATAATGCTGTAACAGATATCATCGGCCGCCTCTACTAGATAAACAAAAGGATGTCGGAAATAAGCAAGCGGTGCCGCACTATCCTTTTTAAAAGGTAGTTTCTGTACTAAAGCCTCGAAAACCGCTTTATCGCTTTGAAAATAACCGTATTTACTGCGGTGCTTGCCTTGGGATTTATCGCGCGCCAAACTCTCACAAGGGTATTTTAATATACTCGCTAAAGTCGTGTAGGTTACTTGTTGCCCACCTTTTAAGCGTCCATTAAACTGGCGACTTAATAAACGTAAAGCATTCGCATTTCCTTCGAAGGAAATAAGGTCTTGCCACTCCGCATCGCTAAAAGCAGCCCGAAAACCTCGGTCCTGCTGACGGTCTAAAAAGTATTTTGATATTGCTTCCTCCCCCGAGTGACCAAAAGCAGGGTTGCCTAAATCATGGGCTAAACAGGCCGCCGAGATCACGGATTTCAATTGGTTCCGGTAAAAGTCTTGCGCTAATTCATTGGCTGCTAAACTCGGTAGCTTGGCTATTTGCTCCCCTACAATCATTCCTAAAGAGCGACCGACACTAGCCACCTCTAAAGAATGCGTTAATCGGTTATGCACAAAAACCCGCTCGGGGAGCGGAAAAACTTGCGTCTTATTTTGCAGACGTCGAAAAGAAGAAGAAAAAATAATTCGATCGTAATCACGCTCATAGACCGAACGAGCGTCCTTTGGCAGGCGATCATCTCCGTAGCGCTCTGGACTGAAACAATTTTCCCAAGTCATTTCCATGCGTTAAAGGTCGCGCAAAAATGCGGCTTGCAAAAATTCCTAAAAAAGGAATGGAGATTAAAAAAGCTTTATAGCTTTGAATAAAGCCCTTATCCATGAAAAAATACCAAACGATTTACGTTGCGGCTTCAAGACAACACGTAGGTAAAACTACTTCTACCCTAGGTCTCGCTTATTGTTTGCAAAGACTGGGAATCGACATTGGCTATTGTAAACCGGTAGGGCAACAGTTTGTGGATGTCAATGACCTAAAGGTTGATAAGGATACGATACTATTTTCCGATCTCATCCAGTTCGACCTGCATCCCGAAATTCATTCACCCGTGATTCTTGGCGCCGGGGCAACCACCGATTTTATCGATCACCCTGAGAACTTCAATTACGAGGAAAAGATATTAAAAGCCAAGCAGGCCTTGGAGAATCGGAAGGAGCTCACCATTCACGAGGGCACCGGGCACCCGGGTGTGGGCAGCGTGGTAAACCTCAGCAATGCAAAAGTGGCGAAGATGCTCGATGCGCAAGTCATCTTTATTGCCGAAGGCGGGGTCGGCTCCACCATAGACATGATCAACATGTGTATCTCCCTTTTTAGAGAAGAGCAAGTTCCTATTATGGGGATTATCATTAATAAGGTGCGGGAAGATAAGATTGACAAAATCAAACCCTATCTTAAAAAATACCTCGACAGTGTAGGCATACCTCTTTTAGGTATGGTTCCATATGACAGAACCCTTGCTTATCCGGTAATGTCTACGGTACTAAAGGCAGTGGAAGGCAAGCTGGTGGCCAATCCACAATCAACTAAGAATAAAGTAGCCGATGTTTTGGCCGGAACCGTTTTGGATCGATCCAAATTAGAGAAGCGAAAGAACTTATTACTGGTTGTGGATAAAGCACGTTTGGATGTGACCATTGAGCGCATTATGGAAATCCATCAAGAAGCGGAAATTGAACGCTGGCCCCTTAGTGGAATTATTGTGTGCGGCGAAGGCGACATCTCGGATGCGACCAATGAAATTATTGATGAATACGAAACGCCTTTAGTTCAAACCGAATTGGATACCTACGGAGTCGTTCTTAAAGTCTCCCGCATCGAGGTAAAAATAAATCGGGATACCCCCTGGAAAATCAAGCGCGCCATTGATTTGATTGAAGAGAATGTGGATTTAGACTACATCGTTAATAAAATATCCTAGGCTATTCCTCAAAAAGAAAATATTCTATATTTGCCCTCCCAAAATGGGGCATTAGCTCAGCTGGCTAGAGCGCTACACTGGCAGTGTAGAGGTCATCGGTTCGACTCCGATATGCTCCACCAAACGACCCTGAGGATTTTCCTTGGGGTTTTTTGTTTGAGACCTTTTTACTACGAATAGTTTCGAAATACGGATTTCCCCTAGCATTCCCCATTCTTTCCGATTCATCGCCTCTTTATACAACTTTCGGGTAGCGTCCTAGTACTAAGCTGTCGACCTCACACTAATGGTTCATTCCACTATTAGTACAATAAGCTAAACCGAATTGGAAGTCCTGAATGTTCGCTAAAAACCATTTTGTTCGAGACACCTTTTGGTTCATATCACCAAAAGGTGTACATTTGAAATTCACAAAAAATGTATAACTCACATTTTTGTGACCTCGACTATGAGTCAAAAAACTGATAAACAACAAATTACCGAAACCAAATGAAAGTGTATCTACGCTCAAGCCGCTTTCTAATTTTCTGCATTATGGTGCTTTTCAGCGGGCAATTAGCCGCTCAAAGCATCACTATTACCGGAAAAGTTACCGAAGCTGGCAACGGAATGACCATTCCGGGAGTAAACATCAAAGTGGAAGGCACCGACAACGGAACCATGACCGACATTGATGGGAACTACCTGATTAAGGCCAACAAGGGACAAACTTTAATCTTCAGCTTTGTAGGTTTTAAAACCACTAAAAGAGTCGTCGACAAAAGCGGCGCTATTGATGTGGCTTTAGAAGAAGAAGCTGAACTTTTGGGGGAAATCGTAGTCGTAGGTTACGGCTCATCGACCAAAAAAGAACTAACTGGTGCCGCTGCGAAAGTAGACGGTGCGGAACTGAAAAAACTGAATGTTCCTCGTATTGACGCCGCTTTACAAGGGGCCGTATCTGGGGTAACTATTAATACTAACTCGGGGTCTCCGGGTGGAGGTAGCAGCATTCGAATCCGTGGTCTTTCCACCTTCGGGGACAATGATCCTCTGATTTTGGTAGACGGTATTGTTTACGATTCAGAAGGTTTAAATGCCTTAAACCCTGATGACATCGCTTCGGTGAACGTACTAAAAGATGGTACCGCAGGTATCTATGGGGTACGAGCTGCGAATGGTGTAATTATTATTGAAACCAAAAAAGGAACGCGTAACACTGCCCCTCAATTTGAGTTTAGCGGTTTTTACGGGATGCAAAGTACAGCTCGTCGCCTATCCTTATTAAACGCAACGGAATACGCGGTAATAAAAAATAATGCCTTCGTAAATGGAGGTCAAAGTGCACCTTTTGCCAATACAGCACTTGGAGAAGGAACAGATTGGCAGGATGCCGTTTTCCAAGACGCCCCGATGCAATCCTATAATATGAGCATTAACGGCGGTAGCCAAAACACAACCTATTCCATCGGGGGTTCTTATTATACCCAAGATGGAATTGTTGGTTTAGATAAGGCCAACTTTACCCGTTACAATGCTCGATTAAACCTTTCGTTTGATCTCGACAAGAACTTGCGCATGAACAGTGTATTACTTTACACGAACGAATCGCGTCGCACTTTACCTGAAAATGGTATTGGTTCGGTTCTTTACAATACGATTAACGCCTACCCAACCGAACCCATCGAACAAGAAGATGGCCGTTATAGCTATTTGCCTTTAGTTAATGATATCATTAACCCTATCGCCCAGATGGAAAACACCTATAACCAATCGAAGGTGAATAAACTAGTAGGTAAAGAAGAATTGGTTTGGACGGTTAATAAAGATTTCACCTTCACCAACCGCTTTAACTACAACTTAGCCTTGGTAGATGACAAAGTATTCTCTCCTTTGGTTTGGTACGGACCTGGTAAAGCCCAGAATACGGCGGCAAATGAAAACTTAGACGCACCTCAGATTCAAATTGCAGACAGCACCTTCTTGGATCGTGGCGCCTCCGTTTATGAGCAACGAGCTTCTTATATCGACCTCAGCTATGAAGGTTTCGTGAATTACGAACACACCTTCAATGATATTCATAAAGTAAAGAGTACAGTGGGTGTTTCCTTGTTTACCCGTAAAGGCTCCGCCCTTAGCGGTACGGGTTTCAACATTCCCAACAACTCTGTCGATTTCGCCGATATTTCTGCCAACCAAGCGGAGGGCGGCTTCTTAAACCAAACAGGATCGTTCGAGTTTGAGGAGCGCTTATTATCAGGGTTTATGCGTGCTGAATACAGCCTGCGTAACCGCTATATCTTCTCTGCCATTGTGCGCCGAGACGGTTCTTCTCGTTTCGGACCTAACAAGCGTTGGGGTATTTTCCCCGCCTTCTCAGGAGCATGGGTATTCTCCGATGAAGTGTTCTGGGAAGGCTTAAACTTGGACTTCATTGACTTTGGTAAAATGCGAATGAGCTACGGTATTTCCGGTAACGACCAGATTCCAAACTTTGCTTACCGCGCCTTATTAAATGGTGAAGGAGTATATGTATTCAACGATATCCTATCCAATGGGGTAGCTATTGGTCGTGCCTCCAACCCTGACTTGAAATGGGAGACAACTCATCAATTCAATGTGGGTTTAGACCTGAACTTCTTGAAAGACTTCAACTTTACCTTCAACTACTTTGTAAAAAACACCAAGGACCTATTATTCCAACCTGATGTATCAGGCTTATTAGGAACCTATGGTGCCGGTGGTTTCCCTCCATTTGTAAACGCGGGTGACGTATCCAACCGCGGTATGGAATTCGAATTAGGCTACAACAGCAACCCCGCTAGAGATTGGGTATTTAATGCCAATATGAACGTAACTACGCTTGTAAACGAAGTGGTGCGTGTACCAGAAGGTGTTGACTTTATTCCAGGCGCTGCATTTGGTGTAGGTGGTGTAATTGCTACTCGCTTTGAAGTAGGGCAGCCTATCGGATACTTCATCGGTTACGAAACAGATGGTATCTTCCAAACACAATCTGAAATCGACAACTCGCCTGTAACCCAAGTAGGTGCCAAGCCTGGTGACCTTCGTTTTGTGGATCAAAATGGCGATGGCATTATCAACTTTAATGACGATTCCGATAAAGTAAGCTTAGGTTCTGCTATTCCAGACCTTACCATCGGTTTTAACTTCCGCGTTGCTTACAAGAGCTGGGATTTCTCCGCAAATATCTACGCTGCCTTAGGTCAGGAGATCATTCGCAACTACGAACGAAATCAGCCTTATGCCAACCAACTTACTTATGTAATTGACCGTTGGACTGGACCAGGATCTACGAACGATATCCCACGAGTAACTACAGGTACTACTCGTAACACCATCTTCTCTGACTACTATGTAGAGGACGGTTCCTTTATGCGTATTCGTAACATGCAGTTAGGTTATACCCTACCCAAGAAATGGTTAGGAAAAGCCAAGGTGCAATCTATGCGCGTATATGTAAGTGCTAACAACTTATTTACCCTCACCAATTATCAGGGTTACGATCCAGATATTGGAAATTTTGGAGGTGTTTTAGCCGCTGGGGTAGACTACGGTTTCTATCCACAGGCTCGTACGATAATGGGTGGTTTCAACTTAAAATTCTAGGCAATCATGAAAAGTTTAATCAAATACATAGCCATTGCAGTCTTTCTTTTCCCAATTACCAGTTGCGAAAAGTACCTCAATGTTGAACCTCCCTATGCCCTAGATGCCGAGAACTACTTTAACTCGGAAGGAGATTACATGATGGCCCTTACCGGTGCTTATGATGTATTGCAGGGGTCTTACCTAGATTTATGGATTGGTGAAATTGCTTCCGACAACTCCATCGCGGGTGGCGAATCGGTTAATGATACCGAAGGTTTGCATGAAATTGATAACATGAACCATGATGCGGTAAATGATGAACTCCGTAATATCCTACGATGGAACTACGCGGGTATTTCTCGTTGTAACTTTATCATGGAATACAAAGACAAAACCAATTTCGATGGTAAAGACAAGGTAATCGCTGAAACGCGGTTCTTACGTGCTTTCTATTATTTCCAATTGGTGAAGTACTTCGGCGGCATGCCTCTCATTGTAGACAAGCGCTTGGGAGCTGAAGAGGTAACCGAAATTGAGCGTGCCTCAGCCTCGGAAATTTATGCGCAAATTGAAGCCGACTTAAACTACGCGGTAAACACTTTAGATTGGGGTAGTCCTGTAAAAGGACGCGTAGACAAAGGAGCAGCCTTAGGTCTTTTAGGAAAAGCACTTGTTTACCAAAAGAAATACAGTCAAGCTGCTACCATTCTTGACCGTATTATTAATGAAGGCAACTATAGCCTAGTTCCCAACTTTGAGGACCTATGGTATGCTGCTAACGAGAATAACTCTGAAACGGTTTTTGACATCGAATACTCCAACCTAGAAGGAGGAAGCTATGAATGCTTTATCTGTTTAGAAGGAAATGCAGCTGCTGGTTTCCATGGTATTCGCGGTTACAATGGTCCTTTCTACGCTGATGGAAACAGCTACAATCTGCCAACCGCTGATTTGTACAATTTCTTTGATCTTACCGATCCCCGTCGCGATTTAAGCGTGTTGAACTTGGATTCTTTCATCAACTTACAACCTGACCCAAGCTCTATTTCGTACTTAACCGGAGCAGGCGGTCATACTGGCTACTTTAACAACAAATACATCAAGCGCCAAATTGAGCTAGGTTTACCAGATGATGACCTTACCAGCCCTTTGAACTTCAAAGTAATTCGATATGCTGATGTTCTTTTAATGGCCGCAGAAGCTCATGCCAATAATGGCAATGAGGCTACGGCTTTAACATACCTCAATCAAGTACGTGCTCGTGTTGGAATGCCCGCTCTATCTAGCAGTGGTAGCCAACTTATTAGTGACATTTTTGATGAGCGCCGCCTTGAATTTGCGGGCGAAGGACTTCGTTTCTTCGATCTCATTCGTTCTGGCGAAGCCGTGAATGAAATCTCAGGATTTACCCCTAACAAACATGAAATTTTCCCAATTCCTCAGGTTGAGATCGACCTTGCGGGTGGAAACTGGAATCAGAACCCTAATTATTAATTTTTATACAATCAATGCTAAATACAATGAAATCTAGATCTTGGAACATTAGATGGAGTAGCGCACTAGCTTTAAGTGCTCTGCTTGTTTTCAGTGCTTGTGAAAAGGACGACGAGCCTACCTTAGGTAACGCTCCTACGCAAGCCGATGCCGCCTTTACCTATGCTGCCACTGCACAAAGTGACAACATTATCGAGTTTACCGCAGCTAACTCTAGCTTAGATGCAACTTGGGACTTAGGAAATGGCTCAACTGCTCAAGGTTCTGTAGTTCAAGCTACTTACCCTTTTGCTGGAACTTACACCGTTACTCTAACCGTTCAAAACTCGGGCGGTAGCGCAACAAGTTCGCAACAAATTACGATTGCTCAAGACGATCCTAGCTTAATCAGCAATCCATTATTCGACCTTCTTACTGGCGGTGCTGCTGGTCCTGGTTACAAGACTTGGGCAGTAGATTCTGCTAGTGACGTACACTTCGGTGTTGGTCCGGATCCAATCGGTGCTGCTGGTCGCTTCCCTGAGTGGTATTCCGCCAAGGCAAACGAAAAAGCGGGTGCGGATATGTACAACGACCGTTACACCTTTAAACTTCAAGGCTTCGGTTTTGATCAAGTAACTGGTGGTGGTGTGTATGTAAATACAGCGCATGCTGGTGATGCTCCTTTCGATGATACTACCGCATCTCCCGTAGCGGACTTTATCGCTGCTTTCCCTGACCAATTAGGTGAAACTTGGACCCTAGACGAGGGTGCTGATACTACCTTAACCATTAGCGGTGACGCTATGATTGGCTACTGGGCAGGTACTCGTACCTATACCATTATTAGTATCAGTGAGAATGAATTATGGTTAAGCTTTGTGGATACAAAGGCTGCTAACCCTGGTCTTACCTGGTACGTGCGCTTAGTTCCTGAAGGTTACAACAGCAACCCTGGCGGTGGCGGTGGCGGCCAGACTTGGAGTCTTCCTATGGACTTCGAATCTGTAGAACCCACTTGGACTACCTTCGGTAACAGCTCTCAGTCTTACCTGGCTAACCCAGACCAAAGTGGTATCAACACCAGTGCAAAAGTATTGGAGACTACCCACGGTAACGAAACTTGGGCAGGTTTATTCGTAGACCTTGATGGTCCTCTTGACTTCACTACTACCAATACTTTAAAATTAAAAGTTTGGGCTCCTGATACCGGTACCTTCCGTATCAAATTAGAAGAGCAAGCCAATACCAATAACTTCATTGAAGTAGATGCTACTGTAACTACTGCAAGTACTTGGCAAGAACTTACTTTCGATTGCAGCGCTGCACCAGCAGAAGTAGATCGATTGGTAATCTTCCCAGGATGGAATACTACGGTATCTCAGTCCTTCTATGTGGATGATATCCGTCAAGAATAAAAAACCAATTTTTGGTTAAATTTGAGGGGAAGGCTTGGCCTTCCCCTTTTTTTACCTTAAAACACCTCCTTATGCTGAAAAAAGCCTTTGCTATTATGATGATGGGCGTACTGCTTTCCTGCAGTACCGAAGATGATGGAACTGTACAAATCACTCGCCCCACGGGTTTAAGGGCCGATATCGAAGTATCTACCCAAACTGAGGGACTTGTAGAAGTAAGTTTGAGTGCATTCAATGCCAATTTTTACCGAGTTTCTTTTGTGGATACCGATGAAACGGTGACTATTGAAAGTACAGACGGCACTGCAAATTATACCTTCGGTGAAAGTGGTACGTACGCGATTATTTCGCGCGCTTACGCAAGCTATGAATATTACGCCGAACGTATTGACTCCGTTACGGTAACCGTAAGCAGTGGCTCAGGATCTGGTGGGGGTATTCCTACTACCGGGTATTCGACACCATTAAGCTACCCCGACTACACCTTAGTGTGGAATGATGAATTCGAAGGATCCAGCCTTTCGAGCGATTGGACCCACGAAATTGGCACTGGCAACAATGGCTGGGGTAACAATGAATTGCAGTATTACCGCCCAGAAAACACCGAGGTTCGTGATGGTTACCTAATCATCACGGCTAAGAACGAAGTGTTCGGAGGCCGCAACTACACCTCTTCCCGAATCATTACACAAGGTCAAGAAAGCTTTAAGTATGGGCGTATCGATATTCGCGCCGCAATGCCCGAAGGCCAAGGATTATGGCCGGCCCTTTGGATGTTAGGTGACAATTTTAACACAGTAGGCTGGCCTGCCTGCGGTGAAATTGATATCATGGAAATGGTGGGCGGAACAGGTACCAACCGAGGCGATAAAGTAACGCACGGTACCGCGCACTGGCAAGATCCAGCTGCTAATAATGCCCTGAACCATGCTCAGTTTGGAACCCATAAAACCAATCCATCCGGACGTAACTTATCTGAGGATTTTCACGTGTATTCGATCGTATGGGATGCCAACAACATTAAGTGGTATTTTGACGATGTGCAGTACCACCAATTGGCTATAAGTGCAACCAGCCTCAGTGAGTTTAGGGAAAACTTCTTCTTTATTCTCAATGTAGCCGTAGGGGGCAACTGGCCCGGACCACCCAATAGCAGTACCGTCTTCCCCCAACAAATGGTGGTTGACTACGTGCGGGTGTTCCAGTAAAAGATTGGGCCTCTGGCCTAATGAACAATTACAAACCTTTAAGCGAAGTGATCGAAGATCATCTTCGCTTTTTTGTTTTAAAGAAGGCTTCCTATTCTTAAAAGTCATGTTTGAGTCCCTATAATTGATGTCTATTGCAACAACGAAAAAGTCGCATGTAGCGACTACTAAAGCGAACCTCACTAGATAATTGTCGATGGAGACTAAAAATGAAGCCTTAGTTAAGAACTACGAAGTCGGAGTCCTAAGCGCTAAAAGCCTAGAAGATTAGGCTTAAGTCAAGTTCTTCTATTTTGAAATACCAAGAATTATGCGATGCCTTCGATACGCCTTTGGCTTAGGTCTAAAGCCTTGAATTAGCTTTTAAGGAGGATCATTCGATGGATCCGCACCATCGCTCCTTTTGAGTCTTGAAGACCACGAATGTAGAAGGGCGAGCGAATATCCTCCGCCTTGCAATAACTTAACAAGCTCTTTAATGGCATACGATATTCCTTCGCTTCTTGCTCTATAAAAGGGTAGTCAGTTTCGGCTCCAATGTTGACAGCGCAGTTCTCTTGGCTACCGTCTTCGTACAATCCGGATTGGAATCCTATTTCGACACTCGCCTCGGGTGAGCCGCTGATCGTAATCTCTAAAAAGCCTTCGGCATAAGCACTGAGGTCTATCGCTTCTTTGGCACTCAGGGAACCACCCCACCAATCACCCATACCAGCGCGAATTTCCAATACTCCCGACTCGGTAATGGTCATTTGGCAGCTGCCCTCCCAAGGATTCAAGCTTAAGTACTGCTGCACCACAAAGGAGGCTTTATCTTTTTCATTGGACCAAAGGATTAGGCTTGGGTCGCTCGATCCAGTGACCCTTAAGGCAGGCTGATCGCTTTGCTTGGGCGGCAGTTGAGAAAGCTCTAGGAGCCTATCCTTCTCTGCGCCTAAGCTTTTCCGCAAAGGATGACCGCCTCGGCTAAGCCCTTCAAAAACCCCCTTATCAAAATCGGCCCATAGCGGTGCCTTTACCACTCCATCTACCGAAATGAGTCCGAAGTGATTCTCACTACCACCGGCATTCTTCCCATCCTTCCAGGGCTCATCAAAGGCCTCAAAGTAGAAACAGGCCATGCCCTCCTCCTGGCAATAGCCTCGTATCCAATGGTGAAAGAGCATTTGTTTGTACTCATCGGCAGCACCTGAGCCTTCAGCACCATAGAGGTGGTTGTCGGCACTGGCCCAGCCTGTTTCACCAATATGAATAGGCTTATCAATACCTAAAGTCTTTTGGTAGCTCTGCACCGCGTCCACCTGTTGTGCCACGCGATCGATTCCTCGGAACACCGCCGCCTTAATTTTTTTGAATTTAGGGAGACTATCTTCCTCCTCTGGCATCCACCACCAATCGGGATTGTAATGGGTATCGTGGAAGGGATAGGAATGAACGCTTAAATAATCCACCGCCGCAATAAGGGAGTCTAAGGCGGGTAAATGGTAGGATGCATCGCCACCGCCCCAAGAGGCGAAATTATCGGAGCTGGTAATCCATAAATCCACCGGTAGTTTCCCTTCTGCCTTTAGGGACTGCAAATACAATACTTCCTTTAAGATAATCCGCGGGTGCACATAATAACTTCCAGCCCAATGCACCATCGATTCGTTACCCACGGCGATCACTTTTACAATATCCGGGTACTGATTCGCCAGTTTAATCGCCTGCTCTATTTCAGCCGAATTTTCTACCTCATCGCCCTTAAGGTGATTGGGCTGATCGCCCCAAGCACCCTCGCATTGCATCCAAACCCCTAACATCACATACATCTCAAAGCTCGGGTTCTCTTGCTTCATCTCATGAATGGCACGCAGCAAATTAGGGGTGTGGCCGTACAAACGTGCGTGATAGGTTCGAAGAATACGAATTCCCATTGCATCTAAAATCTCCAGGTCCTCCTTGATATCCTCTACAGACGGAGCCTGCGAACGATCGTGATTGCGATATCCGCCATATGCAATGGCCTTATAGGCTGGGTTTCCCAAAATTTCTTGAGCCGACTTATCACCAGGCCCTGCACAAGAGCTGAAAACGATAGCTCCAATAAGGCTTGAAATTACCGTTCTAAATTTCATAGCTAGGGTTTTAAAATGAGTTTATAGGTGTGCTGCTGACCACCTTGCCTTACATTTAAG
>CBFHRN010000026.1:0-26130 GCA_965658275.1 Croceimicrobium sp. | reverse complement strand
CTATGCCCTTATAAAAGTTGAATAAACCATAATGCTCATTGGGAGAGTGAATCGCATCACTATCTAAACCGAAGCCCATTAAAATGGATTTCAATCCTAGTTCTTGTTCAAATAGAGCTACGATTGGAATACTTCCTCCGCTTCGCACCGGAACTGGGGTTTTCCCGAAACTTTCTTCCATAGCCGCGCTGGCAGCCTTGTATCCTGGATCATCTACTGGAGAAACGTAGGGTAAGCCACCATGATGAGGGCTTACCTCTACCTTCACGCTAGGAGGAGCGATTTTGGTAAAGTGATCCATGAATAGCTGGGTAATTTTCTCAGGATCCTGGTTCGGGACTAGACGCATGGAGATTTTGGCCTTTGCCCAAGATGGGATGACCGTTTTCGCACCTTCTCCGGTGTAACCACCCCAAATACCATTGACATCCAAGGTAGGTCTTATCGAGGCGCGTTCAGGTGTGCTGTAACCTAATTCACCATGCACATCGCTTAGGTCCAAGGCTTTTTTGTAATTATCTAAGTTGAATGGTGCTTCCGCCATCGCCTTACGTTCCAATTCACTTAGCTCCTGCACATCTTGGTAGAAACCTGGAATGGTGATGTGTAAGTTGTCATCTTGAAGGCTGGCGATCATATTGGAAAGTACATTGATAGGATTTGCTACCGCTCCACCATATAAACCTGAATGCAAGTCACGGTTTGGTCCAGTAACTTTCACCTCAACGTAGCTTAATCCGCGAAGACCAGTAGTAATACTTGGGGTGTCGTTAGCGATCATCCCAGTATCAGAAATTAGAATTACATCAGCGCTAAGCTTTTCTTTATTGCGCTTAACAAACCAACCAAGATTTTCCGATCCAACCTCTTCTTCACCTTCAATCATAAACTTGATGTTACAATCAAGCGTGCCGGTAGCATTCATAACCTCTAAGGCCTTAACATGCATGAACATTTGTCCTTTGTCGTCACAAGCGCCGCGTGCGAAAATAGCCCCATCAGGGTGGATGTCGGTCTTACGAATTACCGGGTCAAATGGTTCGGTTGTCCATAATTCCATGGGATCCGGTGGCTGAACGTCATAATGACCATAAACCAAAACCGTTGGTAAACTTGGGTCCACAATTTTTTCACCGTAAACAATCGGATAGCCGGGGGTTTCGCAAATTTCTACAGCTTCTGCTCCAGCCTTGCGCAGGCCTTCCGCCACCACCTCAGCGGTTTTTAAAACATCTCCTTTGTACTGGCTGTCAGCTGATATACTGGGAATGCGCAAAATTTCGAAGAGCTCCTCTAAGAAGCGCTCTTTATTATTTTCAATAAATTCTTTTTGAGAAGACATGTGATCTGATTTTCCTCAAAGGTAAGAAGCAGAAAGGTAAAGGCCTGAGATTAACCCTTTATTCCGATTGGTCAAAAGCAAGGCTAGGCCAGTAATATTAAGCTGAAAATTCCTCCGACGATAAGAAGCCGGTACAAGTAATTGAGGTAATGAAAATGTTCTTTTTTTTCGGCCAAGGCCAATAAACCAGCACTAAAGAAAAGCGCTGCTAAACCTACAATCAAGAAGTAACTAATACCTTGAAAGCCTACTTTGTATACTATCGCCGCTCCAGGAATTAGGCCGCTTAAAGTGAAGATGGCAACTAGCCATTTGGTTTTTTGTACGCCTAAAGTTACCGGAAGGGTTGGATATCCAATAATCACGTCGCCCTTGAGCGCTTCTAAATCTTTGATGATCTCACGGATAAAGATGATCAATAGTAGAAAACTCACGTAAGTTAGAATTAATAAGTCTTCCAAGTGAAAGTAAAGGAAAATGGCAAAGAAGGGAGTAATGGTAAGCAGAGCTGCCATAAGGTTTCCTATGAAGGTGATCTTCTTCAGTTTATGGGAGTATAACCAAAGGGTAAAGTTGAAAAAGGCAAAAAAGAAAAAGACATTCCAACTCACAGACCAGGCAAAAATGGCTGCCGTTGTTGCAAATAAAAAGTACAACCGAAGCGTGGTGCTTTGCCTTAAAATTTTCTCATATAGTGTTTTATTCGGTCGATTGATAAGGTCTTTTTCGAGATCGTAAAAGTTGTTAATGATATAACCTGCCGCCACCGAGAAAAGCGAGGTAAAAACGATTAAATGAACATTTGGGTCCAATAAAATACTGCGCCAATTTTCGGGCTTGTTTAGAACAAAGATTACCGCCAGATATTGGGAAAGCGCTAGAAAAAATATATTGTACCACCGCACCAAGGATAGTAGTGCGGAGAGTTTAAAGATTAGAATTTTGTCTCTCCGGCGCAGCGCCATTAGAGCCGATAGATGATTTCTGTATCGTAACCTTTAAGCATTTTTTGAGCACGCTCTAAATCAGGAGTAAAGCCAAGAACAAAGCCACCACCACCGCTACCGCAGAGCTTTAAATAGTAGGCGTTGGTTTCGATACCTTGCTGCCAGAGATCCTTTACACTATTAGGAATCATAGGTGTAAAGTTTTCAAAAACCAAATGACTTAATTGCTTTAGATTGCTAAATAAAGGTTTGGTATCGCCTTTAAGGAAGGCTGCGATACAAGCGTCATTGTATTTAGTGAACTGCTCCTTCATCACCTTTCGGAAACCTTCACTCTTCATTTTTTCCATGAAGATGTTTACCATGGGTTGGGTTTCCCCAGGTTGTCCGCTATTGAGTAAAAAGATGGCCCCCTTACCTTGGCGTTCCGGAATATTTACAGTTCCTAACTCATCTTTCGAATGAATGAGAACGGGCAATTGCAAATAGCAAATTAAAGGATCTAGTCCAGAAGACTTGCCATGGAAGTAAGACTCCATTTGTCCTAGTATTTGCTTGAGCTTTTTAATATTGTCTTTACTGATATCTTCTTCTGGGTCAATGCGATTTATAGCGTATCGATCGTAGATAGCGGCGCAAAGAGCACCACTACTTCCTACTCCATAACCTTCGGGAATAGAACTATCGAAAAAGAACCCGTTTTCGATATCAGCTTCGAAAGCTTTCAAGTTAAGAGGCGCAATAATTTCGCCACTTTCCTGAAGATTTGCCAAATGTTGGAAGTAATCCTGTAGACTTTGATTTGATTTTAAAGCTGAGCCCACCAGCTGGTTGGCTTGCTTAAAAGCACCCTTGTAATAATTGTAGGGAACCGATAAACCCTTGGAATCATTGATGATCCCGTATTCTCCGAAGAGAAGGATTTTGGCAAAATACAGTGGGTTATTCTTCATTATCAAAGTTTTTCAGGCCCATTACCAACCTGGTCGCAAATATACTCTCCTTTTTTTAAGTAAGAACTGACATTTGTTCTAACGAATTCCAAAGCATCTTGTTCGATATTAGAAGGGTAGAGCATGTGTACATTCGCACCGGCATCCAGTGTAAAGTGAATGGGCAGTCCCGTTTCTTTGCGGAAGGCCCAAATTTCCTCGATTATTTTTAAGGTATTGGGCTTCATCAATATGAAATAGGGTTCTGAAGTCATCATCATGGCATGAAGCGTTAAGGCCTCATGCTCGACTAATTGACCAAAAGCATCAAGGTCGCCGCTCGCTAAAATGGATTTAAGTCTATCCATGTTTTGATGCGCCTGCGCAAAGCGCTCTTTGGCAAAAGGATGACCATTCATAAGTCCATGGCCGGCAGTGCTACTCACCGCTTTCTGACCTTTCTCGACCAAAAGTATCGTATCACGGTAGTCTTCAAATACCGGATGAGTAGGGCCCGTGTAAGGAATGGCAAACTCATCGCTACTTTCAGCTTCCGACTGGAGCTTACCCCATAACCCTAATTTGGGGTAAACAGATCTACTGGCAGAACCAGAGCCCAGACGAGCCCAAATGGAAGCGGTTTTTAAAAAGGCGGAGCTCATTTTTTCGGGAGCTCCGGGTTTTAAGTCGAGCAGACATAATGCTAAAGCACTCATGCCACTAGCCGAGCTGGCGATACCACTTGAATGCGGAAAACTATTGTGGGTGTCAATTCGAAACTTTTTTCCTTTTAGGAAGTCAAGTTGATCTGATATTCTTCCAAAAAACTGTTCAATTTTAGGTTTAAAGTTATCTGCCTTTTCACCTGATAGATAAATTTCAAAATCGAAGTCACCATTCCCGGGCTCGTCTAAAAGACGAACGGTTGTTTCCGTGTAGCTATTTTTTAGCGTAAAACTAAGGCTGGGATTGGCGGGCAATTGCGGCTCATATTTACCCCAGTATTTTACAAGGGCAATATTTGAGGGACTGCGCCAGCTTGCGACTTCTTGATTCATGGCTGCATTAACCCCATAAAGGGGATAAGGTTTAGGCACTAGCTACTTCCGCTTCTCGGTGGATCTTCTTAACCAGGCCTTGCAATACCTTTCCGGGACCTACCTCAATAAAGTTTGTAGCTCCATCGGCAACCATATTCTGTACGCTTTGGGTCCATTTTACTGGAGCCGTTAACTGGGCTATCAGATTTTTCTTGATTTCCTCTGGATCAGTTACCGCCGTAGTTGTCACATTTTGATAAACTGGGCAGCTAGGCATCTGGAAGCTCGTGTTTTCAATGGCCGCTGCTAACTTTTCCTCAGCGGGCTTCATGAGAGGCGAGTGGAAGGCGCCGCCAACTGGAAGCACAAGGGCACGGCGGGCTCCCGCTTCTTTCATTTTTTCACAAGCGGCTTCTACGGCAGGCACTGCCCCAGAAATTACTAACTGGCCTGGGCAATTGTAATTGGCAGGGACTACGATTCCATCAATCTCGGAGCATAATTTTTCAACCACCTGGTCTTCCAATCCTAAAACTGCTGCCATTGTGCTTGGTTCCGCTTCACATGCTTCTTGCATCGCGAGCGCACGCTGGCTAACCAAACGTAGTCCATCCTCAAAAGCTAAAGTACCATTAGCTACTAAAGCAGAAAACTCGCCCAAGGAGTGACCTGCAACCATGTCTGGTGTAAAGTTTTCTAAGGTCTTGGCTAAGATTACAGAGTGCAAGAAGATGGCGGGCTGGGTAACCTTCGTTTCCTTTAGTTCTTCCGCGGTGCCTTCAAACATAATGTCGGTTATACGGAAGCCAAGAATCTCATTAGCACGTTCAAACAGTTCTTTCGCTTCAGCGTGATTATCGTGCAAGTCCTTGCCCATTCCAATAAATTGAGCTCCTTGTCCTGGAAATATGTATGCTTTCATAAGGGTGATTATCTATGGTTAATTGCTCATTAATCTTGATGAAGCTTCTTACTCCCCAAAATATTCAACAGCATTATTTATAGTTTCTTCTAATCTAATTTTATGCAGTTGGCAGCCATGTTTAGCAATTTGCGGAGCTAAAATTTTCCAAAACTCCTCTGCCAAAACCTCAGTGCTCGCAAATTTCCCTTTCATAAAAGGTACATCGTGGTTGAGGTTAGCGTGATCCACCACTTCAATGATTTCTTCCTGGATGATTTTTTTTAAATCTACCAAATTCATCACGAAGCCTGTATCGGGATTGATTTCTCCTTTTACGGTAACTATCAAAGTGAAATTATGACCATGAAAGTGCTTATTGGCACATTTCCCAAAAACAGCATCATTCTGCTCTGTGGTCCAATTGGGGTTATACAGTTGATGCGCTGCGCTGAAGCGCTCCTTTCTTTCAATGTAAATCATTGCCTAGGGCGAAAATTTTTGCAAAGATAGCCAATGTGCTTGGCCTGAATTACTTCAACTTCTCATTATTGTGATGACGATCATGGTCGCGTTTGGTTTTATGCGCCATTTTACGATCAAAAGCCGCTTGCAAATCGGTGTCAGTTTGGTTGGCCAAACAAAGAACGACAAAAAGAACATCCGCCAACTCTTCACCTAGATCCTTGGCCTTGTCACTTTCTTTTTCACTTTGTTCGCCGTAGCGCCTTGCTATAATTCGCGCTACTTCCCCTACCTCTTCAGTAAGCTGAGCCATATTTGTAAGTTCATTGAAATAACGAACTCCATGGTTTTTTATCCAGGTGTCTACCTGCGATTGTAGTTCTGTAATTCCTTGCATCATTCTTTGTTTTTAGTGTCAATCCAGATGGTCACCGGGCCGTCATTAATTAAATCCACTTCCATATGAGCCCCGAATTTGCCTGCTGCAACTCGATTCTGGCCTAAGTGATTTCGCGCTTTGCTAATAAACTCTTCGTATAGTTTTTCAGCTATGTCCGGAGGAGCAGCTTTGGCATAGGAGGGGCGCGTACCTTTTTTCACTTTCGCATGCAGGGTAAACTGGCTTACGACTAATAAGTCTCCTTTAACGTCTTCGACGGAAAGATTCATTAATCCCTCCTCATCGTTAAAAATTCTAAGCTTAAGAATTTTTTGAAGTAACCAATCCAAGTCCTCCGAAGTGTCTTCGGGTCCAACACCTAAGAAAATAAGAAGTCCTTTTTCAATGGCGCCGGTACGGGCCTTATCCACTCGTACTTCAGCCTTGGAACATCGTTGGATTAGAGCTCTCATCGCTTCGTAATGAGCTGGGTTTTTAGCGCTTCTCCAATAGAAGGGTGGGCGTCTTTAATACTATCGGGGAGATTGGTGAAATCCCCATACATAGGGTTCGGCACAATTACAAATTTGTTTTGTAATTCCTTTTCAGCTGCAGCGAAATCAGCTGCTATATCTCCAATCTGATCTCCAATTAGAAGAATGATTTCATGGTTTTCTGAAACGATAGCGCGACGAGCTGTTTTGTCTGAAGTGTCCTCTTTAAGCAATACGGTTATTGAATCTGCTTGAGGCACACCAAGGTCGACCAAGTTGGCAAGGGTTGGCCCTAAATTTTCAACGCTCCTATTGGAAACGTAGAAAAGTGAAAACCCCAAGGAATCCGCAAAATGCAAGAATTCGAGTGCCCCAGGAACCGCATCAGCATTAGCTTCATTTACCCAAGCCGACCATGATTGGCGGTCGAAGCTTTTGCCGTCCTGAATTACTCGCGCTTCATAGGGAGAGTTGTCTACGACTGTTTCGTCTAGGTCCAATACAACCGCCAGGTGCGAATGGCTATCGAGGTGAAAAGATTTTAACTCAAGCAGTAATTTGGCATAATCAAAAGCTTGCTCACGAGCCAATCTTGCAGTTTCACCTTTTTGCAGCCATAACACGGCCGCAGTTAGATGATCGCTATTTTCATTTTTTTGATTTTCACCAGATGTTTCGATTGGCCTCTGACAGGCCATAAGGCCGAATAGGCTAATTAGCGTAAATATCTTTCCTGTAGTGTTCATCATCGTCATTTCCTTCTATAAAATTTACATAGCTTTCATAACGGGTGAAAGCTAATTGATTGGCTTCTACGGCTTCTTTAACCGCGCAGCCAGGTTCATGCATATGGGTGCAATTATTGAATTTACAATCACCTTTGAGTCGGAATATTTCCGGGAAAAAATCACCTAGATCCTTATCATTCATATCCACCAAACCAAAACCTCGAATGCCTGGACTATCGATGAGGTATCCTCCAAAACTTAACTCATGCATTTCTGCAAAGGTAGTTGTATGCTGTCCTTGCTCATGGGCTTCTGAAATGTGTTTGGTTTTTAGATCCAAACTGGGCTCGAGTTTATTGACCAAAGTACTTTTGCCAACCCCGCTATGACCGCTTAAAAGACTCGTTTTTCCGCTTAGAATTTTTTTAAGTTCCTCTAATCCCTCTCCTGTTTCCGCAGAACATTCCATGACCCGATAGCCAGCATCTTGATAGACAAAGCGTAGGAACTCCATTTCATTTTTTAGCTCTTCATTGTAGAGGTCAATCTTGTTGAAAACTAAAATAAAAGGAATATCATAGGCTTCAGCTGAAACTGCAAAGCGGTCGATAAATCGAAGGTGCGTCTTTGGGAATTCTAAGGTTGCAATGAGGAGGGCTTGGTCTAAATTAGCTGCTATAATTTGGGTTTGCTTAGACAGGTTTACAGACTTCCGAATGATGTAATTCTTACGATCTAGAAGCTTTACAATTTTACCTTGGTTTTCTTCATCAGGCATTAGGTCTACCATCACTCGATCGCCTACCGCTACGGGGTTGGTACTCTTTATTCCCTTAAGGCGAAGTTTACCCACAATACGGCAATCTAATGGCCCCATTTTTGTGTGAACCTTGTACCAAGAGCCTGTAGATTTTAATATCAATCCTTCCAATTGCATTTTGCAAAGGTGCAGAATCTCTGCCTTGGACAAAAGCTTTACCTTCGTGACTCAAAAATCTTTGCATGTCTATTAGTGTATCTCATCTTTCAAAACTGTACGGCGAGCAGAAGGCGCTGGATTCAGTAGACTTTAAAATTGACAAAGGCGAGATTGTTGGTTTTTTGGGTCCTAACGGTGCTGGAAAGTCGACTATGATGAAAATTCTCACGGGTTATATTCCTCAAAGTGAGGGAGAAGCAAGGGTTTGCGGCCTTGACGTGAGTGATGAAAGTATTGAAGTGCGACAGAAAGTTGGTTATCTGCCCGAGCACAACCCCCTTTATTTAGAGATGTATGTTAAGGAGTATTTGCTCTTTATTGCCGGCGTGCATCGGGTTGAAAAATCACGGGTAGATACCATGATTGAAAAGGTGGGTCTGAGTCCCGAGAAAAACAAAAAAGTAGGTCAGCTATCCAAAGGATATCGCCAAAGGGTTGGTCTAGCGGCCGCTTTACTGCACGAGCCTGAGGTGCTAATATTAGATGAACCGACTACCGGGTTGGATGTCAATCAATTGGTTGAAATCCGTCAACTCATTAAGGAAGCGGGAGCTGATAAAACCGTGATGCTTAGCACTCATATCATGCAGGAGGTAGAGTTTCTGTGCGACCGAGTTATTATCATCAATAAAGGTAAAATAGTCGCCGACCGTCCCATTGCCGATTTAAAGGAACTAGCGGCTGGTATTCGTTTCAGGGTTGAGTTTGATAAAGCGATTACCAAATCAAGTCTCAAAAAGCTAGCTGGCCTAAAGAGTGCTGAGGATTTGGGTGATAATAAATGGATTTTAGAATCACGGCCAGATGTGGATCTACGTGCAAAAGTTTTCCAGTTTGCAGTGGAGCATGAAGCAGCAGTGCTCGAAATTCAAAAAGAATCAGCGAGCTTGGAGGATGTCTTCAAAAAATTAACGCAATAAGTTTATTTCTTCCGCAGGTAAATCTGGATAGGAAGCCCGTTGAAGTCGAAGTTTTCACGCAATTTGTTTTCCAAGAATCGTTTGTAGGGATCCTTCACATATTGTGGCAAGTTTGCGAAGAAAGCAAAACTTGGCGCCTTGGTAGGTAATTGGGTGCAGAACTTAATTTTAATCAACTTTCCTTTAGTAGCAGGCGGAGGATATGCATCTATAATGGGAAGCATTAGGTCATTTAACTTACGCGTAGGGATTTTCTGTTCCCTTCGATCGTAGACCGCGACCGCTTCCTCTACAGCTTTGTAGATACGTTGCTTTGTGAGCACCGACATAAAAATGATAGGAACATCATTAAAAGGGGCTATTTTTTTGCGAATCTGTTCCTCAAACTTCTTGGAGGTGTGGGTGTCTTTTTCTACCAAGTCCCACTTATTTACCAAAATAACAATCCCTTTGCGGTTTCTTTCAGCCAAAGAAAAGATAGATAAGTCTTGACCTTCAAAACCTCTTTCGGCATCTACAAGCAACATACAAATGTCCGCTTCTTCAATTGCCCGAACCGAACGAAGTACCGAATAAAACTCTAAGTTTTCATGCACCTTGGCTTTCTTCCTGAGTCCGGCGGTATCGACTAGTATAAAGTCTTTTCCATAAAGGTTATAGCGCGTATTAATTGCATCACGGGTTGTGCCGGCGACATCGGTAACAATGTTCCGGTCTATTCCGGTGATGGCATTAATGAATGACGATTTCCCTGCATTTGGTCTACCAATTACTGCGATTTTCGGGATATCTAAAGCTTCCTCTTCGGGTTCTGGAGGTAAGATTTCAATCATAGCATCCAGCATTTCGCCAGTGCCGCTTCCATTAACAGCGGAGATATTGTGAACTTCGCCAAGCCCAAGGCTGTAAAACTCTGCACTTTGAGTTTGACGTAAGGCATTGTCTACTTTGTTTGCAACCAGCATTACTGGTTTTTCAGTACGGCGCAGAACATTGGCTACCTCTTCATCCATTCCCGTAATCCCTTCGTCGGCATCCACTAAGAATAATATGAGATTCGCCTCTTCGATTGCAATTTGCACTTGCTTTCGAATTTCTTCTTCGAATACATCATCGCTCCCTACGACATAACCCCCGGTGTCAATTACCGAGAATTGGCGACCTGCCCATTCGGCTTTGCCGTATAGGCGATCACGAGTTACCCCTGCGATGGAGTCAACAATTGCGGTGCGCTTTTCGGTTAAGCGATTGAAAAAGGTGGATTTACCAACATTAGGTCTTCCAACAATGGCGACGATATTGCCCAAAATAGAAAATTTTGGCAAAGATAGCTTAATGTTTTACAGGGGCTTAATCTTTCGCTAAAGCTTCTTCACTTTCTGAAAACCATAAGGGAATAATGAATCTTTTAAAGTAGATAATACTTAAGCTGGTTAAAGGGATGCCCAGAAGAATCCCCATGTTTCCTAAAGTGTAGGTGAAAAAGCTTAGGCCAAGAACCATAATGGCTGGGTTCAGTCCGATATTTTTCTCCATGATCCTGGGAACCAAAAGCAGCTCTTCGACTAGGCTTGCTATCACAAAAACGGCCAAAATAATTGCCATGATTTGCCAATAACCCAAGCTGAGTTCCGCACTGAGGATTAAACCAGATAGCATCATGGGTAGGAGCGTCACATATTGAAGATAGGGAATGTATAAACAGACGAAGATCAATATGAGATATAAAAATGTTCCTGGAAGGTCTAGGGACAACATTAGAATCAGATAGAGGGGCATTAGCCACAGGATAATTTTGGTTCTTAATCGGAAGTATAGACTGAAACTTCTGTTGAAATCAATCGAAAATTGTCGCCAGGTACCGGATAGTTTTTGATTCTGGTATTTTTTTAGCACCGATTCGAAATAGGGGTAGTTGAATAAAATCAGAAAAAAGTAAACCACAAAAGAGCTCAATTGGTAGCCAAGACTAAACTGAGGTAATAGGCTTTGGTCTTCTTCTGGCTTTGATTTGGGTAAAAAGCCCTTCAATTTTTCGAATCCATCTTGAAGACTTTCGAAAGACAGTCCTTCCGTTAGGCTGCTGCCACCGGCTGCCGCTAGACTCCCAGAAAAGGCTTCTTCCCAGTCGTGATTACCCAGCCACTTTTGAAAGTATTGCTGCATTTTTTGACCTCCCTCGTCAAGGCTGGCCTGGTTTTCTGCCAAGAGGTATAGGAAGCCCTCATTAAATCTTGAAATATCGCGGGCTATAAAATTACCAGAGAGGGCCAGAAACAATAGGATGGCGCCCAATGACGCTAAGAGAAATAGGCTAAGCGAAAGTTCCCACTTTTTCAGATACCGCTGAAAAGCTTTAACGCTCGGGGCAAGCAGAAAGGCAATGCCTAAGGCAAGTATGAAGGGAATAAAAATCCCATCGAAAATTAGAATGAACGCAAGGCAAGAAAAAGCCGCTAGGCCCGGTAGGTATTTTTGGAGCTTGGATTCGCTAAACATGCTCTAAAAATAGAACATGCATTTAATCTACAGCAATTCTTGAGGGATTTCACAAACTGGAATTGCCTCCATTTTGTGACGATTAGCTGAATGCAAGCGGTTGTAGATTTGCATTACCTCCGCATCCCGGCCTTTGAAGTCGGAAGATACCTTTCCGGCCTTCTGCTGCTCCATGGCCCATTCCAATTCGGGATAGCTGGCGCCAATTTGATCTTCATCGGTGCGGTCATCGCCCCATAAACCATCGGTGGGTGGAGCAACAAGAATATCATCAATTACCTCCATTTCCTTGGCCAGGGTATAAACTTGCGTTTTATACAAATCCGCAATCGGCGATAAGTCAACACCTCCGTCGCCGTATTTGGTGTAAAAACCAACTCCGAAATCTTCCACCTTATTTCCAGTGCCTGCGACTAACTTGCCTTCTAGGGCGGCAAAATAATAGAGGGTGGTCATACGTAGTCGAGCTCTAGAATTAACTAAACTCATTTCCTTTTGCTCGCTATTAGGGACATTAGGTAAGGCGCTTAAAAAGTGATCAAAGACAGGGGTGAGGTCCACTTGAACGCGACTTACGTTGGAATGTCTTTTTTGTAATTCTTCGATGTGCTTACGAGCTCTCGAAACTTGATCGGGACTCTGGTAAATGGGCATTTCAACGCAAGTTACCGGGTACCCGGTAGCCGCAACTAAAGATGAAGTTAGAGCCGAGTCGATACCTCCCGATACCCCAACTACATAACCTTTTGTGCCTGATTTTTCTGTGTAATCCTTGAGCCAATTTACAATGTGCTCAATTACGCCTTTGGAGTCCATGTTTAAAAAATTACGCCAATACTTAGGGAAATATAATCGAATCGATATTGATATTGTTCGTCCAAACGAGCATCCTCACTTGCTAGTAAATTATTGCTAAGGGCACGATGGTATTGCACACGCCCTAAAAGTCGGGTGTCGCCGCCTAAATCATATTCTACGCCAATGCCAATTCTAAAGTTTGCGTCGAAAAGGCTCACCAAGCTCTCACCCGCTTGATCAGGTGCAGAGGGCTCCCATTCTACTTTCACACCAGTTTCGAATCCTATGGCAAAACCCATTTCTGCAAAGTAAGTGTTGTAGCCAAATTGACGGGTGCGCATCTTTATTTGCAAGGGAATTTGGATGTATTGAGCCCTATAGTCCCCGGTAGTGTCTTGTACCTTTAAGGAGCCACCGCGGTTGATAAACTCGAAGCCAGAACTGAACGAATAGCGATCGGCGAAGTGGTATTCGGCGATACCACCAAAACCGAAAAGTAGAGCGCCACCTGTTTCTACATCAGTTTGATTACTATTGATATAGCTAATTTGGCTGCTTCCTAAAATTCCTAATTGAAATTTACGTTCTTGACCATAAAGGTTCGAAACCAAAAGGAGGGCTACTAGGCTTACTAGAAATCGCATAGAATTGGATTAGATTTGAACAAAATTAAGACCATTGCTACAATGAGGCACCTTAAAGGAAGGCTTTTCTTTAACAGTTTATTGCTGATAATCGTTCTATTTGTTTTTAACGCTTGCAAAGGTGAGGTAGATTTGGATTTGGATCAGATTCCGGTTGAATCAAAATTGCAGCGATTCGACTTGGCATTTTTTGAGTCGGATACAAACCAGTTTGAGGCCGAATTAGAGCGACTAAGGGAACAGTACCCACCTTTTTTTAGTTCAAGGAGTGAATCCATTTTCTGGCAAAATCAAAGGCGCGACCCACTTCAGCTTGAGCTGCATGAACAAGTGCAAAAGGTGTTTGGGAATATGGAGCCGTATGAGGCAGAACTTTCAAATATCCTAAAGCGCTATTACTATTACTTTGGTGTGAGAGATACGGTTGAAGCTTTTGCTTATATCTCTCGATTAGACTTTAATTTTCCGGTTGTCTTTTCCCCACCCTATTTATTTCTAGCCACCGATTTATATTTAGGTGAATCTGCACAGAAATACTATGAAGTATTGCCGCAATACCTTCAGTTTGAGCGCCAAGCTTCATTTTTATTGAGGGATGCGGCTTACGCGATAGCAGAGCGGATGGTGCCGAAACCACAAGATCCGATTAAACTTTTGGATGGCATGATTTACCATGGTAAAGTTTTGTGGCTTACAAAGAAGTTGTATCCTGCCTTAGAGGAGGCTACACTTATGAAATACCCTCGGCCAAAGTTTGATTTTAGTGTAGAGCACGAAAAGGAAATGTGGGTCTATTTTATTGAAAATGAACTACTTTTTAAGGCAGATCAAGAGTTACAAAGACGTTTTTTGGAAGTGGCTCCGTTTTCGAAATTCCGGACTCAAATAGATCAAGAAACTCCCGGGAAAATAGGGCATTGGTTTGGCTACAAAATTTTCTCAGCCTATGCGGAAGAGGCCGAAGCGCTAGATTTGAAGACACTGCTTCAAGAAATGGATGGTCGAAAGGTCTTAAAACTTTCAGGCTACAAGCCTTAAGCTTACCTTTGCCGAAAATTAAAGAATGGCAGTAGCGCACACTTCAGATATTTCGATTACCGTAGGATTAGATGAGAATAAAGTTCCTGAGGAACTAACTTGGTCAGCGCCGGATAGCGGCGTAAACGATTCGAAGACCAAAGCTGCTATGATTTCAGTTTGGGACGAAAAAGCACAGGAGACTTTGCGTATTGACCTTTGGACTAAAGACATGCCCTTAGACCAAATGAAGAAATACATTCACCAAAATATCATGGCTTTAGGTGATACCTTGGAACGCGCGGGGGGTGAAAAAGAATTGGCGCAAGAGCTAAGGGATTATGCCATTAGCTTGGGCGAGAAACTAAATGTCTTAAAGCGCGGTTAGGATTGCTCCTTTAACTGGCTGTTGATTTGCCCAATGTAGGAGAGTATTTCGGCTTTGCCGGCCCCCGTTTCAGCTGAGGTGGCGAAATGCACCGGTACTTCCGACCATTTTTCAAGCATCTGCTTAAAGTAAACCTTCAGGTTTTTATTGAGCTGATTGCCTTTTAGTTTATCAATCTTGGTGAAAACCATCGAAAAAGGAATGCCGTTTTCGCCGCACCATTCCATAAATTCTAAATCAATTTTTTGCGGTTCGTGACGCGAGTCTATGAGCACAAATAAATTAATCAAGTTTGGTCTTTCGAGGATATAATCCTCAATCATCTTTTGGAATTTCTGTCTCGATGTTTTGGAAACCTTAGCATAACCATAGCCGGGAAGGTCAACCAAGTACCAGGATTTATTAATCAGAAAGTGATTTATAAGTTGCGTTTTTCCTGGTTTACCCGAAGTGTGGGCTAAGTTTTTAACCCCCACTAAGCGATTAATCAAACTGCTCTTTCCCACGTTACTGCGGCCAATGAAGGCATATTCGGCTAAGCCATCCGTGGGGCAATGTTCGAGCTTGGTGTTGCTTATTGTAAATTCTGCACTGGTAATTTCCATCTTGCAAAGGTAATATTGCTAAACCGCTTCTTGCTTTTTAGCTTTACAGAAATTGGAATATGCGCGAATTACTTCTTATTTGGACCATCCTAATTTCACTGGCTTGCAATAAAGCGCAGCCTATTGAAGAACCTCCAGTAATGGAGCCAAGTACTTTTCGTTATTTGGCCCTAGGGGATTCCTACACCATTGGCACTGCCATAGGACGCGATAGCAGTTATTCCGCACTGCTCAGTGATTCCCTTAAAATAAGTAGTTCGGATTCGGTTTATTATGAAGTAATAGCTACAAATGGCTGGACTACAGGTGATCTACAGAATGGTATTTATACCGCTCAACCAGATTCCAATTTCGATGTGGTTTCAATACTGATTGGCGTTAATAATCAGTATCAAAGGCGTTCGATTGCCGAGTATCGTCGAGAGTTTCGAGTTTTAGCGGAAGCGGCAATCGCATTTGCTCAAGGAGATCCGAATAAGGTGATGGTTTACAGTATTCCGGATTGGGGCGTTAGCCCAGCAGGCGGAAACAATCGCGCCCTAATTGCTCAACAAATTGACGATTTTAATGTGGCTCAAAGGGAAATTTGTGATTCTTTAAAGCTGGACTTTTACGATATCACCACCTCGAGCCGGGGTGGTTTACAAGACCCTAGTCTTATCGCCAAAGATGGCCTTCATTTTTCGACTAAAATGCACCGTATTTGGATGCGAAGTACCTACGCGGACTGGTATCAAAAATTAATGCTTCCGTGAGAAGTTTGTTTGGAATCTTGCTGCTGTTTGCCTTTCAATTTATCCAGGCGCAAAGTTCCTTGTCCGTTGATTTAGAGCGTGGATTCTTATTCTTACATTCCCAAGACGTAGCGCCCATAGGTCAATCTTATCCAAGTGCCATTAATTTCAGCTACAGTAAATGGCTCTCCGATATAAGTCAGTGGCAAAGTTGCCATTGTTTCCCGAGAGTAGGTTTAAGTACAGGCTTTCATTATTACGATAATCCTGAGGTCTTAGGATGGGGAATTCCCGTACAGGGTTTTTTGGAGCCTTGGTATAAAATATCGGACAATTGGTTTTTACAGATTAAAGCGGGATTGGGCCTCATTTATTTAAGTAGACCTTACGATGCAGCAGAAAACCCTTTGAATTTAAGTTATAGCTTGCCTGTAAGTGCTTATGTTTCTTTGGGTTTGGGGATTAGCAAACAACTAAACCCCAATTGGCGTGTGGGTTTTAGCGCTGCCTATGATCATACTTCGAACGGCGGAATTCGAGAACCCAATAAGGGTTTAAATTATCCCATGTTTGGCCTCAACGTAGATTATAGTGCCGAGCCAATTCGTTTCCAAAGTGGCTCCAAAAAGCCCTTTTCCTGGCAGCATGCAGGTCAAAGGTTAAGTATCATGAATTCTTTAGCGGCCCAGGCGGGTGGCCGCGTTGGGGAAGGTGTAAATGAGCAAGATGTGACTTATTTAGTCTCTGGATTGGCCTTGCGGTATTCACGACAAGTAGCGCCTACTTCAGCTCTATTTTTAGAGTTCGAATGGATGAATAATCAAGCCTATCAAAGGCAAATTGAACGACAGAATTTAAATCTAAGTTCCAACCAATGGGGCTTGCAAATAGGTCATGAATTTTTACTCGGTAAGTTTGTGTTTGCCCAAGCTATGGGATACTATTTGTTTAAAGAATTCGGTGCATCTAGCCAATGGTATCAGCGTTACACTTTGTTGTATTATCCATGGAAGCGATTGGGTTTTGGTCCCGGATTAAAGGCCCACGCCCAAGTTGCAGAGTATTTAGAGTTTAGAATTGTTTACGATATACTTCAGTAGATGAGTTCAAAGCTTACCTTTGCATAAATCATTTTTAGCTTCATGAAAAACTTAGGTACCATCCTTTCTTTTATTGCCCTTGCTGGGGTTCTTTATCTTTTAACTCAAGGTAGTGCATCGGATTCTGCTCCTAGCCAAATGCCGGCTAAAGCCGATGGCGAATTACGATTAGCCTATGTGAATACCGATACCTTATTATCGCGTTACGAATTGCATAAAGAATTGAAGACCCAGTTGGAGGCTAAGGCAAAGGATATTGAGAATGAATTAGCTCGCCGTAGTGCCGTTTTTCAGGAAAATTTTAAAGTTTTGGAGCAGCAGGCTGGCGCCATGACACAGGAACAGATTCAGCAAACTCAAATGGAGTTGCAGCAAATTCAGCAGCAAATTTTGCAGTACCGCGATGAGCGTACCCAAGAATTGGTGCAGGAGGAGCAGGAATTGGTGGAGTTAATCCGTCAAGACATGGATGCTATCATCGATAGCTTGAAGGTAGAAAAGGGCTATGACTTTATTTTTAGTTTAGATCAGGCGAGCAATTTATTAGGAGCCAACCCTGCCTACGATATTACCGATATAGTAGTAAAGGCATTGAATGAAAGCTATACAGCTAAAAAAGAATCTAAAGACTAAACTTTGGCGATTCGCCGCTTTATTTGCGATTATTGGTCTTGGTTTAAGTGGATGTGCGGAAGATGACCCTTTGGAGGATCCTTCGGCTAATCGAGACCGTTACCTTGGTGTTTGGCAGGTAACAGAGAATACCGGTATTAATCATCCTCAATTTTACGCAGTAAATATCGTCGCTGGTTCCCAAGACGATGAAATTATCATTGAAGGATTATACAATGAGCCCAGTACTCGCGTGGATGCTGTTGTTAGCGGAACAGCTATGACCATCCCCAATCAAAATACAGCGGGCATTAATTTTATTGGTGATGGAACCGCAAATACCGACTTTAGTCAGTTGCTGGTTACTTTTACCGCCAATGATGGCAGTGGTCAAGACGTGGTTGAAGCCGTAATGGTTCCTTAGAAGCGAAGTCTTAGTCCAGTATTTATTCCGAAATTAATCATCGTTTCTCTTGGCCATGGGAAGGAATCACTGCGCTGAATCATGTCATTTAACATGTATTTCACCGACCCACGGAAGAAAAGGCCAAATTCATTGGTAAACCAATAAGTACCGCCTAGACCAATACCCACACTCCAATTTAATCCACGCAGTCGATCATTTAGTTTAAAGCTTGTGTCTGCCGGTGCATTCGCCCCTTTGTAGGTCCAGATGGAGTTATAGCTGTCTAAAAAATTCAATTCTACCATGGGAACGACTTCTAAACTAAATACATCTGAGATTTTAGTGTTGAAGTTCACCTTAATCGGAACGGACCACATCGAAACCGAGACTTCATTATCGAAGCGTAAATTAGGCATGGAAGTATCGCGATTTACATCCCGCCAGGTGTAACCTCCATAAGAACGGCCAATACCAACGCCGACGTGAAAGGAGGGCCCAATCTCGTAAAAAAGGTCTAGGCCATAGTCCAATCGAAAGCTTCCGTCCGCTTCAATGGCTTCAGAGAAGGTATTAAACTGACTACTTTCCGCATCATCATTAATGAGACGCATGTCGGTATAATAGGGATTGAGGTTTAAAGCCAAATTAAAGCGAGAGTCCCGTACATCAGAGTCGGTGTAGTAAACTATCTCTTCATCGGGCTGTGCCCATAAACCTATGGTTGTTAAGAAGAAAAATAGACTGAGTAGTTTTTTCATGGTTCTAATTTAATAGTTCTTTAGCGGCATTCAAGGCTTCCGAAATGCCATTTGGATTGCTTCCGCCAGCCATAGCAAAGCCCGGTTGTCCTCCGCCTCCTCCGCCAATTTTAGCGGCTAAGTCTTTTACAATGGCGCCCGCTTTCCAATCGCTATTGGCTAGAAGTTCATCGCCAATCGCCACCGCAATTTGAGCTTTATCATTTGCCTTAGTAGCTAGAACAGCTACTAAGGTAGGGTGCTCGCCTTTTAGTTGGAACAAAGCGTCTTTAATACTTTTTCCATCCAAATTAGTTTCGAGAATAAGCCTTTTAAAGCTGCCTTTGTCCTCAATAGCATCGTACCAAGCCTTTTTTTCTTGCATGGCTTGAGCTTGCTTAAAGGCTTCAATTTCTTTGCGAAGCTTGGCGTTCTCTTCTTTTATTTTTTTGAGTCCGCCTAATGGATCTTTTGGACTTTTAAGCTCTTCCTGCAGGTCCTGAAGTAACTGAGCTTTGTTGCGTAAATAGTTCTGCGCTTTAGCTCCTGTGTATGCCTCAATGCGACGCACCCCGGCGGCAACAGCACCTTCAGAGACTATCGTGAATAGGCCTATTTCACCGGTTGCTCCAACGTGAATACCACCACATAATTCGATGCTTTCTCCAAATTTGATAACCCGAACGGTATCTCCATATTTTTCGCCAAAAAGCGCCATGGCTCCCATTTCTTTGGCTTCATCAATGGGAATCATTCGATGCTCTTCTAAATTGAAATTGTCGCGAATACGTTGGTTTACAAGATTTTCAATCTGCTCTAGTTCTTCCTTCTCCACCTTACTGAAATGACTAAAGTCGAAACGTAAGTGATCCGGATTCACCAAGCTGCCTTTTTGCTCTACATGGGTTCCTAAAACTTCACGAAGTGCTTGATGCAATAGGTGGGTGGCGCTGTGATTTAAGCTGGTGTCTTTCCGCTTTGGGGCATCTACGAAGGCTTTAAAGCTCGCATGTGGGTTAGCCGGAATTTTATTTGCAAAGTGTATAATTAGACCATGTTCTTTTTTAGTGTCGGTAATGAGCACCTCTTCTTCTTCGCTAATTATTTTACCTGTATCTCCTACCTGACCACCCCCTTCTGGATAGAAAGGAGTTAAGTTTAATACAATCTGGTAAAGGGTTTTATTTTTCGTCTTAACCTCTCGGTAACGCATGATTTTTACGCTAGCCTCGGTATGATCGTAGCCTATAAATTCTTCACGATCATCTTCCTTAAGTACGACCCAATCACCGGTGTCCATTTTAGTTGCCGACCGAGCTCTTTCTTTCTGCTTCTGCATTTCAGCTTCGAAGACCTCACTATTAAAGCTCTTTCCTTGTTCTCGAAGAATAAGAGCAGTTAAGTCTGGAGGAAACCCAAAAGTATCATACAATTCAAAAACTTTAGCGCCGTCAACCTCATTGCCATTGGATTCATTCGCAATTTGCTCTAGACGATTTAAACCTTGCTCCAAGGTGCGGAGGAAGGAATGTTCTTCTTCCTGAATGACCCTTTTTACGAGTTCTTGCTGGCTTTTTATTTCTGGGAAAAATTCACCCATTTGATCTGCTAGGATGTCCACCAAGTGATAAATGAACTCTTCCTTAGCATCTAAATAGGAGAATCCATAGCGAATCGCCCGACGAAGAATACGACGGATAACGTACCCGGCCCCATTGTTAGAAGGTAATTGTCCGTCTGCAATGGCAAAAGCAACTGCTCTAACGTGATCTGAGATTACGCGTAAAGCAATGTCTACCTTCTCATTATCACCATAAGTTTTATTGGTGATACTTGCGATTTTTTGGATTAATGGCTGAAAGACATCGGTATCATAATTTGACTTCTTACCTTGAAGTGCCATGCAAAGGCGTTCAAAGCCCATTCCTGTATCAACATGTTGGGCTGGGAGTTCCTCAAGACTGCTATCGGCCTTTCGGTTGAATTCCATGAACACTAAGTTCCATACTTCCACAACTTGCGGGTGGTCCATATTTACGAGGCTCGCCCCATCTACTTTTGCACGTTCTTCCTCACTTCGTAAGTCGATATGAATTTCTGAGCAAGGGCCGCAAGGCCCTGTCGCCCCCATTTCCCAGAAATTATCTTTCTTATTGCCGTCGAGAATTCGGATTGGATCGATATGTTTTTTCCAAGCGTTTTCGGCATCCGTATCACGGGCTAATTTTTCAATAGCATCACCTTCAAAAACGGTTACGTATAAACGATCTTTATCGAGTTTGAAAACCTCGGTTAGTAATTCCCAAGCCCATGCAATGGCTTCCTCTTTAAAATAGTCTCCAAAACTCCAGTTGCCTAGCATTTCAAACATGGTGTGATGGTAGGTGTCATGTCCTACTTCTTCCAAGTCATTATGTTTGCCACTTACCCTTAAGCATTTTTGCGTATCCGATATGCGGTTGGAACTTGGTTTAGCGTGACCCAAAAAGGCGTCCTTAAACTGATTCATGCCAGCATTGGTAAACATCAAGGTGGGGTCACCTTTAATTACCATTGGTGCAGAAGGAACTATTTCATGGCCTTTATCTTGAAAGAAATCAAGGAACTTTTGGCGTATTTCTTTGGAGGTCCAATTTGCTTGTGTCATAGGAATTACACAAAGGAGTGTTTATTACGTAACTTTGTTTCTTGTTTAACCGTTACAAAGCTTGGTAAATTAGTAGCGGTTAAAATATAAAAGGCCAAAATTAAGGATTATGGCGAAGGTCAAGTACTACTACGACCCGAAAACACTTTCTTATCGAAAAATTGAGAAAACACCAGCCTACAGGCTGCAGCAAACCTTCATTTATCTTGCTGCGGTTTCTTTGGCGGGATTTCTGTTTTATTTGCTGGCAGACAGCTTTATAGACTCTCCTAAGGAGAAGCGTTTACGCCGCGAATTGGAGAACATGAAGATTCAGTATTCCATTCTCAATGAACGTATGGATCAGGTTTCTAATGTTTTAGCGGATCTCCAAGAAAGAGATGACAATATTTACCGCGTTATTTTTGAAGCAGAGCCTTTGCCAGGTTCAGTTCGTCAAGCTGGATTTGGTGGTGCCAATCGTTACAAAAAATTGGACGGTTTTGACAATAGTGATTTAATAAGCCAAACGGCTCAAAGGTTAGATCATCTCACCAAGCAGGTTTATGTACAGTCGAAATCTTTTGATGAAATTGTTGATATGGCTAAGGATAAAACCGAATTTTTGGCCAGTATTCCAGCAATTCAACCGGTGGCAAATGATGACTTGAAGCGAATGGCCTCAGGTTACGGCTGGCGATTGGACCCTTTCACAAAAACACGTAAAATGCATTATGGCATGGATTTCTCCGCCGAAACGGGGACCCCAGTTTATGCAACCGGCGATGGAAAGGTGATTAGAGCGGATAGTCGATCAAGTGGTTTTGGAAGGCATATCCGAATTGATCACGGTTACGGTTACACAACCATTTATGCGCATTTAAATGACTATAATGTTCGGAAAGGGCAGGAGGTAAAGCGAGGCGATTTAATCGGATATGTAGGGAATAGTGGTCGATCACGAGGGCCACATTTACATTATGAAGTGCATCACAATGGCCGAAAATTGAATCCTGTAAACTTCTACTACGGTGAATTATCGGCAGATGAATTTAGCACCATCATCGAAATGGCTAGTCAATCAAATCAATCATTCGACTAATGGACGATCTACTGGACGAAGAAAAGAGATACTATACCATTGGTGAGGTGGCAGCCATGTTTGATGTAAACACCTCTCTTATTCGATTTTGGGAAGGAGAGTTTGATATTCTTAAGCCCAAGAAGAATAAGAAGGGTAATCGTTTATTCACTCCTAGAGACGTAAAAAACCTCAAGATTATTTACCATTTGGTAAAAGAGCGGGGCTTTACCTTAAAAGGTGCCAAGGCTAAACTCAAAGACAATCATGAGGATACCGCTAAAATTTCGGAGGTGGTCGATCGCTTAAAGATGATTAAGCAAGCCCTCGGGGAAATTCGTCGAGAGCTTGACTCGGATATCGATCAGTAATTTAGTTGATACTTCAAGCCCAAGGTAATCCAAAGGCCTGGTAATTCTACATTGGCACGATCAAAGTAACGCTGATCCAATAAATTTTGGGCTGAAACAAAGAAGTTCGCCGATTTCCAATCGTAATTGATGCTAGCATTTACTAAAAACACCGGTGGATACTCTTCAAGGCTTCCGCTTTTGGCGTCTAGAAACTCCCCTTTTCGTTTTTGGTAAGAGAGGAAATAATTGAGGCTCCAATGTTCACCTAGTCTTTGCCCTATTCGCAAGCTAGCTTTGTGTTGCAGATAATCAAAAACATAAAGTGAGCGGAATATTTCATCGCTTTGTTGATCCTCGTTTTGGAGGTAAGAGTAGCCTAATTCAACATATCGAAGTGCCAATAAATTAGCATCCAGGTTCTTGCGCAAACTAAGTTCCATTCCATTGAAATTAACACTACTGGTATTGCCAGCAATAAGATCACAGCTGTCACAAGCTTGGGTCCAATCAATAATATTTTCGCCTTGACGTCGGAAAAGACTCAAGTTGAAGTACCATCCTTTGTTTAGAAAGCGGTAACCAATTTCATAATTATAGGATTCTTCCTGTTTTAGATCTTGACTACCAATGGCTCCTCCCAAGCGATAGTAAAGATCGGTGTAGGATGGGAAGCGGAATGACCGGTTAAAGCTTGTATAGATCTGTTGTTTCGGACTGATACGATACCCAGCATTTAAAGCTGGATAAAGTCCAAAACCGAAGTCGCTATTGTAATTGGATTGCAAAGCTGCACTCCATTGCAAGCTACGCCAGCTGAACTGATGCTGAAGAGCCATGGAAATATTGTGCCTTTGCGCCCCAAGGTAATAGGCATCTCTTTTCGAAGGGATGTCAATACTTTGTTCGAGGCTATCTCCTAAATTATTGCTTCGTACCTGTTCATAGCGATAATCAAGGCCTAGGGCTGTCGTTCCCAGCTTACTTTCTAATTTACCATCTACCTTGGCTCCAGCTACATCGCTACGGTGGTAATTGTGGCGGGTATACCAAGATGGTGCTTGGTTGTAATCACTTGTAAACTGTCCGTTTTCAAAGCGATAGTAATCTTCTCCTTCACGGTAAAGTTGAAATTCATCCCAGTTGCGACGCCAATATATCTGCTGATCGATTTTCCATTTACGTTCTGATTGCCAATTAAGACTGCCAAATAGGGTTTTAGTTTGTTCGAATTGTTCAGGAAAATTACTAGAGTAAAAGTTTTGGGCGCCAAAAGCTTGATCGGTATAACCGGCTTGGATAAGCAGTTTGTCGTCACCAAGCTCAATGTTACTTTGGAGGGAGGCATTATGCTGTGTGAAGTCGGTGTTTCGTATAAATCCATCCGATCGATTATGGCCAGCCGAAAGCTTAGTTTGGTGATGTTTTCCTTTGATATTTTGACTTATTCTAGCTTGCAGGGTATTATAGGAGCCATAGCTTAAAGAAGCGCTGGTACTGTTGTTTTTGGACTTCTTAGTGATGATGTTTAGGGCTCCGCTAAAAGCATTGGCTCCAAAGATGTAGGATCCTCCGCCAAGTAGCACCTCAATGCGTTCAATGTCTTCCTTTGCTACGGGTAAATTCATCAAGTGATGGCCAGTTTGGGGGTCTGATAATCGAACGCCATTTACTAGAACCAATACCTGTTCAAAATTCCCTCCGCGAATACTAAGGTCTGTTTGGGTGCCGTACATGCCACGCTGCCTAGCGTCAATACCCACCATAAAGTCCAGGAGTTCAGCAACTGTGTTTACGGGTGCCTTTTCAATTTCTTCGCCGCTTATAATTTGAACATTACGGCTGCTATTCATTAAACTTTGTTCAAATCGGGCTGCAGAGATCACAACAGTGTCTAGTACTTCTTGTCCGTAGGAAAAAGAAGAACAAAGAAGGAGAGAGAGGGTTAATAGTCTGTTCATGGGTTTGATTTTCGCGGCAAATCTAGAAGCATCTTTTTTTTTGGCCCTATTGGTCGCTAATTTTTTTGGTGATAGCTTTGCCGCTCTCACGGGGTGCCTTTTACACTAAGTACAAAGGCTGAGATTATACCCAATGTGTTTAGACACATGCACCTGATCCGGGTAATGCCGGCGTAGGGAATTAAGGGATTCAATTAAATTATAACCGCAAAAGGAGCATGCCCCGGTTTCTTTTCATAAGATTAAGATTATGAAAAGGCATCTATTTGTTCTTGCATTAATGGGTTGGAGCCCCCATGTCATTCAGGCTCAGTCGACAGACAGTTTAAAGGTTACCCAATTGGAGGAGGTAACAATTTCTTCAATCCGAGCATCGAGCGATGCACCCGTTGCTCAAGTTACGGTTGGCTTGAAGGAGATTCAACAAAATTTCACGGGTCAAGATGGAGCTTTCCTATTGGAGCGATTAAGTCCGTCCTTAGTCACTTATTCAGAATCGGGAACGGGTTTTTCCAACTATGGCCAAATGCGTTTGCGAGGTATTGACCAAACTCGGATCAACATTACTTTAAATGGAGTGCCCTTAAACGATATGATCGATCAAGGTGTGTTTTTTTCCAATTTTACCGATTTTGGCAATAGCATTCAGTCGGTTCAGGTACAACGGGGTGTTGGAACTTCGAGCAATGGCGTGGCTTCCTACGGTGGTTCCGTTAACTTTGAGTCCATTTCGCTTTTTGAAGAATCCCCTAGTGCCGAGCTTCAGTTTACCGGTGGGTCATTTAATACGGTTCGGGCCAGCGCAGAAGTGCATACGGGTTTAATGGAGAATCGTACCGCATTTTACGCGAAAGTAAGTCGGTTGCAAAGCGATGGCTACCGCAGGCACTCGGGAACCGAGGCGAATTCCATTTTTTTGTCCGGCGGTTATTTCGGAGAAGAGCATGCAATTAAATTCACGGGTTTTGTAGGTAGTACCCAAAATGATCTTGCCTACAGCCCTACGCCTTTGAGTATCATTGAGCAGGATCCTCGGGCTAATTTACTTTCCAATAATGATATTGATGACTTTGGTCAGTGGCTATTCCAGGCCCAACACACTTGGAGACTAAGTAGTAATTCCAGCTTGGTAAATACCTTGTATTACGGCGGGGCTGGCGGAGATTTCCCTTTCTCATATTCAGATACATCGAGTGCCATTGGCCTAAGTACCATTAATTACCCCCTTCATAATGACCACTATGGTTTTATGTCTAATTACAATTTAGATACCGAAATCGGTAATTTTAATTTGGGCTTACACCTCTACACTTTTCAACGGTTAAATGAAGAATTAGTCGAGCCTAGTATTAATCAGCCCTATTATACGGACACCAGCACAAAGGATGAAGTTTCCTTGTTTGCAAAATGGGAGAAAAAATGGGGTGCCTTTAAGGTGTTTGCAG
>CBFHRN010000025.1:0-26245 GCA_965658275.1 Croceimicrobium sp. | reverse complement strand
TTCTCTACACCGAGGTAAAACAATAAGCTTGACGGTGCCATTTCTCGTTTATCCCAATAAGATGCCGAATACTGGCGGTATTGCTCCGGAAGTAAATGTTGTTCAAAGTGATTGTAATCGGCTCCTACAATAACCACATCAGCCTCAAAATCGCCTTTAGATGTAATTAGCTTTTTTATGTTCTTTGACTCTAGTTCGACGGAGCGTACTTCATGGTCTAATTTTATTTCAACGCCTTTCTCTTCTGCAAGAGAAACCATTGCTTTTACGATTTCATGCATACCGCCCCTTGGAAACCAAGTTCCGCCATCAATATCAGCGTAATTCATCAAGGAATAGAGCGCCGGTGTATTTTCGGGTGTGGCTCCCAAAAAAAGAATGGGAAACTCCATTAATTGCTGAAGTCTCGGATTCTTAAAATGGGCATGCACATATTTACGCATGCTTTTTAAGAGGTCCAGTTGTATCAATCCCTTTGCAATGCGTAGATCAGCGAATTCCAGTAAAGATCTACCTGGCTTGTATACCAAGTCGTTAATACCTACTTGATATTTATAGGCCGAGTCTTCAATAAATTTACGTAGCTTTTTTCCAGAACCAGGCTCAATATGCTCAAAGAGTTGAATACAAGCTTCGGTTCCTGCTGGAAGGTCAACAAAATCTGCTTTCCCAAAATAGACTCTATAACTAGGATCTAATCGATCCAAGGTATAGTAATCGCTAACTGATTTTCCAAATTTGTTGAAATAGGTTTCAAAGACATCGGGCATCCAATACCAACTTGGACCCATATCGAAGTTAAAACCATTTTCACTAAAGGTCCGCGCACGTCCTCCAGCTTGAGAATTTTTTTCTAGGATGGTAACCTCGTATCCTCTATCTGCGAGGGAGGTGGCAGCAGACAGACCGGCAAAACCAGCGCCTACTACAATTGCCTTTTTGGCCATGTACTACACTATTAACGGTAGTCCTTAAGCTTATCCATCATCTTGCGTCGCGCTAGAAAAATGCGACTCTTAACCGTTCCTAAGGGAATACCAAGGATTTCTGAAATTTCTTCGTATTTATAACCATTAAAATACATCATAAAAGTTTCTAAATATGTTTTATCCACAGAATTTATCTGCTTCATGATGTATTTATGATCTACTATACTATCGGTACTAACCGATTTTTCGCTCTCGCGCATGTTAATGAAATACTTGTTTTCTGTTTCATCAACAAAAGTGTTCTGGTTCTTGCGCTTACGGTAGGCATTAATGAAGGTATTCTTCATAATGGTATAAAGCCAACCTTTAATATTAGTTCCCTCTTGGAATTTGTCGCGGTTCTTTAAAGCCTTGAATAAAGTTTCCTGAATGAGATCATCACTGTCATCTGAGCTCTTGGTCAACTTAAGTGCCAATTGACGTAAGAAATCCTGATGCGTAAGAATCATTGAACTGAATTCTGATTTTGACATGGTGTTCCGAGTGTTTAACTAATTATAGTCCAAACTTAAACAAAGTAGGGCTATTAACCAAGCTTTTTGTTTAAGGTTTTATCTATAACTTATAAACAAAACCTTAAACCTATTCGGTTTCAAGGTTTAAACACTAATTACGAGAACTATTTAATTAATCGAGAAATTATCTTTAAGTGCCTCAATGCTAGGACTTATGCGAACTTGATCCGGCGCATTATCTGACTTATAGTCCATAAATTGAATACCCGTAAGGAAGAAGCGATAATTATCACTGTTAAACATCTCCCCTATCTTCTCGAAGTAGAAGTCGATCTCCTCGAAATGCGGAGTCGTAGTGAAAACACTAATAAATTGGTCCACCTCCGTGCGATCAGAAACTTCCTTTAGGTATTCAATAGGCACGGATTGACCCAAATAAATGACACGATGACCACTTTTCTTGAGGTAATAGTACAAGTACAATAAGCCAAGCTCATGCAATTCATCGGCAGGAAGATACAGCACATAAGATTTGGATTGCTCCGAAGGCCTAGGCAGCATGGTTTGATCGATTATCGAAAATAATTTCTGCTTCACCAGACTGCTTATAAAGTGCTCATTGCTTACCGTAATTGCTCCAGCCTGCCATAAGAGGCCAATCTCTTGAATAAACTTCCCGAGTATTTTGGTAAGAGTTTCGTCCGTACCGAATTGGATCAAACACTTATTAAAAATGTTTTCGAAAAGGTATTCATCGTAATCCAGCATCGCCAGTTTAAAGGCATTAATCTGGCTTTCGTAATTACCACGATATCGACCAGCGTCAATCACTGCCGTGCGCAATTCTTCCGCGCTCATATCTGCAACCTTACTTATTCGCATACCGCTCTTCACTAAAACAGCGATGTTTAGTATCTTTTTCAGGTGCTCATCGATATAGTAACGTATATTGGTATCTGTTCGATGTGGCTCGATTAACTGATACCGCTGTTCCCAAGCGCGCAAGGTATGTGCCTTAATCCCAGAAAGCTTTTCTAGGTCTTTTATGGAATATTTAGACTGCATTAGCATTTAAAGTGTAACATCTATATTATAATGGTATTCGATACACTTTGTTCACGGTTTGATCAATAAAAGTTCTACAATTGTAGATAAAATATTAAAAAGTATAATAGCTACTTTTGCTGCCCTATATGAGTACAGTAGCCCAAGAGATAGAAAGACGCCGGACATTTGGTATTATTTCACACCCTGATGCCGGAAAAACGACCTTAACCGAAAAACTCCTATTATTCGGAGGCGCCATACAAGAAGCAGGTGCAGTAAAGAGTAATAAAATTAAAAAAACTGCCACTTCCGATTTCATGGAAATCGAACGGCAAAGAGGTATATCTGTTGCCACATCGGTAATGGGCTTCGAATACAAAGACAAGAAAATCAATATTCTTGATACTCCAGGTCACCAGGACTTTGCAGAGGACACTTACCGAACCTTAACGGCGGTTGACAGCGTTATCGTGGTTATTGATGTAGCGAAAGGGGTAGAAGCTCAAACCGAGAAGTTGGTTGAAGTATGCCGTATGCGGAACACCCCGATTATTGTGTTCATTAATAAACTAGACCGTGAAGGTCAAGATGGGTTTGATCTATTAGATGAGATTGAGCAAAAACTTGGTTTAAACATCTGTCCTTTAAGTTGGCCTATTGGGATGGGACAGCGCTTTAAAGGGGTATACAACCTTTGGGAAAAAAAGATGCAGCTGTACACAGAAGTACAAAAGCAGAAAATTGCAGAGAGTGTTCATATAGACGATGTCGAAGACCCTAAGGTCGCAGAATTAGTTGGAGAAGAAGCTGCCGAAACCCTAGTTGAAGAACTATCCCTTCTAGAAGGAGTTTACGAGGAGTTCAACCGAGAAGCCTATTTGGAAGGAAATCTATCTCCGGTGTTTTTTGGTTCAGCCTTAAACAACTTCGGCGTTCAGGAGCTCTTAGATTGTTTCATCGAAATCGCTCCACCACCACAGAAAAAGGACGCGAATGGCTTAATAGTAAAGCCTGAGGATCCTTATTTCAGCGGCTTTATATTTAAGATTCATGCTAATATGGATCCCAAACACAGGGACCGTTTGGCATTTGTTAAAATTGTATCAGGTGTTTTTAAACGAAATACCAACTATAAGCATTGTCGTTTAGAGAAGAACATGAAGTTTAGCAGTCCAACTGCCTTTATGGCTTCCAAAAAATCGGTGGTTGAAGAAGCATACCCTGGGGATATCGTAGGCCTTCATGATACCGGGAATTTCCGTATCGGGGATACTATTAGTGAAGGTCCAGATTTAGAATTTAAAGGAATCCCTAGTTTTAGTCCGGAGCATTTCCGCTTCATTAACAACGCGGATCCATTAAAAGCAAAGCAGCTCAACAAAGGAGTCGACCAACTGATGGATGAAGGGGTAGCACAGCTATTTACCCTGGAACAAAACAATCGAAAGATTATTGGAACCGTTGGAGCCCTGCAATATGAAGTGATACAATACCGATTAGAGCATGAATATGGAGCAAAATGTAGTTATGAGCACTACCAAGCTTATAAAGCATGTTGGATTGAGACTGAGGACCAAGAACAACTAAAAGAGTTTAGCCGCTTAAAAGCAAGATATCTGGCCCGAGATAAGTTTGATCGATTAGTATTCTTGGCTGACTCCTCATTTAGCCTGAACATGGCAAAAGAGAAATTTGACAAAATCAAATTCCACTTTAAATCAGAATTTTAAGGCTTAAAGTGTTTTACCAAAATTTCAGGAATCAAGGGCTTTCGGAGCAGTCTAATGATATGCTTGTTTTCCCTAGCACGTTTTAAATCGCGATCATCTTCGGTAGAGGAAACCATAAATAACTGAGGTTCATTTTGGATTTTCACCACCCACAAATTATAATGGCGTAAAAATTCAAAACCATCCATTTCGGGCATCATTAGGTCCAGAAGAATGAGTTGAGGAATAGGATGCAGGCCCAATAAACAATCTTGCAGGTAATCTAAAGCCTCCTTACCACCAGAGATTCGTGATATTGCGAGCAACCTTATGGTGCTCCAAGAGCTTTTGGTTTACAAAGCGATCTACAGGGTTGTCATCGATCAGTAAACAATGATCAAAATCCGCGATGCGTAAAGTGCCATAAACTCGCTCCATGGACATGGTAAGCGCTACCGATTGCCCCACTGATAGTCCAATAACACCAATCTTTTTCACGGCGAGGGCCTCTTACTCCTCTAGAGTGATTTTATATTGATTGCGAGAAGTTCTTAAACGAATGAAGTTTACCGTTATCTTAATAAACCTTGGCATTACGAAGATCTCAAATCAACGATTCTGTCCGCACATGAAGTTTTCAGACTTCGAAGAGAAAACAAGGATTTGATTGATAAATTAGCGCGTGCTAATGAACAATTGGAATTCCTTCTTCGCCAAAAGCTACTGTCCTAGCCAATTAGCCTGGATACTCTTATTTAGCCTAAGCTTAGGTACAAATCTTTTACTCGGGCAAAGCCAACTTTTGACCCATCCTAGTTTCGACAATTTTTCAATCAAGACTCTTCAGGAAGATTTTCGGGAAGCACAAGCTTCTTATCCGGACAAAGATCTAGCAGGCTTTTACAGCGATATCAAAATTAATTTACTGCAAGGATTGCAAAAAAAGGCTACTCACGAATTTGAGATCGGCAGTGACAGCCTGATTAGCTATTTCTATTTCGAAGCCGATATTGCGCCTGAAGATCAAGTACTTCTAGATGATGGTCTAGTAAAAATGGAAGTCGAAAAGCTAAATTTTGTTGGCCCTATTCAGAAGAGAAGTAAACTTACTTTCCTAGACCGAGAACCTTTCCTTAACTCAAAGCTTCAAATCAAGGGAAGTATTTATCGTCCAAAAAAGGGTCAAGATTTTGGGGATGCAGGTAGCTGTCAAATCAACCCTTATTGCCACGACAGTAATGCAGCCCTTATAGATGCAGCGGTTCATATCCTTTGGATAAATGGGTCGATTGCAGGCTTTTGCAGTGGCACTTTGGTAAACAATACCGCACAAGACTTTAAGCCCTATATCCTTAGCGCTGAACATTGTGCACTCAACCCTAGCCTTGCTTCCAATTTAGATTTCTCACGATGGGTGTTCACCTTTAACTATTTCTCCAGAAACTGCACCAACCCAAGCACTCCTCAAGGAATAAATCAAGATCGTTTAGTAGGAGCGAATTTAAGAGCACGCAGTAATGATAACGGCGGCGACACTGGCTCGGATCTTTTATTTCTTGAGCTTCAGAATCCCATCCCTTCCCATTTCGAGGCCTACTATGCTGGCTGGAACCGTTGGTCTAGGCCGGCGCTACAAGGAGGCTGCTACCACTTCCCCTCAGGCGATATCATGAAGGTGAGTACTTTCCGAAAAAACGCGCAAAGCAGCTCTTTTACGAATTTAGTAGAGAATACGCATTGGCAAATTGAATGGTCGCCCAACTCCGCAGGCTTTGGCACAACGGAGGCTGGAAGCAGTGGAAGCGCGATCTACGATCAAAGCGGACTTATAGTAGGCACCTTAACCGGTGGTTCCAGCGATTGTGCAGAGCCCGAATCACCAGATTTTTTTGGTCGCTTCGACTACCATTGGGATCAAAACGGCACTACCTCCAATCGAAGGCTTAAAGATTGGTTAGACCCCCTAAATTCGGGAACATTAGCCCTTTCAGGAATTCGTCAAGGCGAAGTACAGAACCCCATTAGCAGCCATGATTGGTCCCTTGTACCCAATCCTTTCACCAATGAGGATGAACTTAAATTGATTGGAATCCGTGATTTAGGAACTTCAGTTCAGGTAATAATCTCCGATTTAAGCGGTCGACTCTTACTAAATGAATCCTATGCTCCTTTGCTAGGAGGCGAGATCTCCTTAAATTACCAATTCCAAAAGTCGGGCTTTTACATCATCGAGGTAACTCAAAATGAACAGATTAGAAGGTTCAAAATCTTAAAAAAATGAAACACGGTATACTTTACATAGGCCTATTGGCCTTCACTCTTTTTAGCTGCAAAAGCAAAAAGGCGGGTCAAAACGTAGAAGAAGTGGAGCTCGGCATCCGAACTGAAACGTCTAAGGAAGGAAAAACGCCCAGTGAAGAGCCGCAAGAAAACTGCTTGGAGCTATTGGATATCAGCGACTTCAAGCCAGATCAAGAAGATTTAATGGCGGGCATTCTCGAAAGTCGAATCTCTGGAGATTGCTTGATTGTAAAATTCCAATATAGCGGCTGTAATGAAGGTAAACCCTTGTTAATCAAGAAGCCACCAGTAGAATCGAAAAAGGGATTTGTCCAAAACCTCGACTTGTTAGTTCGAGGAGCTGGGCCCTGCGAAATGCTGCTAGAAGCTAGCGAATCTTTCGATATTTCTAGTCTAAAACAAGGGCCTGAAACGCTTACCATACGCGTAAACGACCAAAAAGAAATCAATTACAGAGCTTATTAAAACTGCTCCGTTCGCAGCAGAACCAAAGTACAGGCTACCTCGTAATCAATACGCGCTTTTTCCAAGGCCTGGTAAAACTCGGGGTTTTCTGTACCTGGATTAAAAATAACGCGTCGTGGCTTTAGCGAAAGGACATAGGGAATATAGTCGGCTTGGTTTCTCGGTCCGACATAGAGACTCACCGTATCTACATCCTGATAAGCGGGGAATCCTGCATCTATGGGTGCAATAGAAGTATCGGCTTCTTTCCTTCCCAAAGCCAGCACTTCGTGATTATAATCATGAAGCATATTCATTGCGATATTCGAGTATCGATCAGGATTTGTACTTGCTCCGATAACCAGTGTTTTCATGATTCCTTTCTTAGTAGTTTTGTAGGATGGTCTTACAAAGTTCCGAACTAAAGTTTAGATACCCTCAGCAAAATCAGATCGAATTCCCAGATATCTCTTTAAAGCAGGGAGAGGCAGCACTTTTGCTGGGCCCTTCGGGCAGCGGTAAGTCAACACTACTTAATCTCCTTGCCGGCCTTCAAGATATTCAAAATGGGAGTATCCACGTATTAAAGCAGGATTTAGATCAACTTAAGGATAGGGAAATGGAAAAGTTCCGAGCCAAGAACTATGGCTTGGTTTTTCAAAAGAGTTTCTTCCTACCCTATTTAAGTTTGGAAGAGAATTTACGGCTTGCAGCAAACTACCAGGGCTTAAAGGTAAAAATGGATCGAATTCACAATCTTTTCAATGACCTTAATATCTACGATTTGCGCCAAAAAAAACCGGCCGAATGTAGTATCGGAGAGCAACAAAGAGCTTCAATAGCTAGAGCCCTAATGCATGAACCACCCTTATTGCTAGCCGATGAACCCAGTTCTGCTTTAGATGATAAAAATGCAGATATGGTCGCTTCGCTTCTAATGGAACTATGTCAGAAACACAGTAGCACCTTGTTAGTGGTAACTCATGATGCTCGCTTAAAGTCCCTTATCTCCAAAAGTTATCAATTATGAGGGTATGGAAAACAGCTTGGCAAAGTCTAAGGCATCGATCTTTAAATAGCTTTTTAAGTATTCTTCTTCTGGCTTTTAGCACCGGTTTAGTGCTCTTATTATTAAATGCCCAGGAGCGATTTGAAAACAGTTTTAAAAGCAATATCAAAGGCATTGATATGGTAGTTGGAGCTAAAGGCAGCCCACTGCAGATCATACTCGCCTCAGTTTACCACATTGATCCTCCCACCGGAAACATAGCTTTGGAAGAATATGATAAGTTGCGTAAAAACCCTTTAATCAAGGAGTCGATTCCTTTAGCTTACGGCGATAATTACGAAGCATGGCGCATTGTTGGTAGCACGGTCCAATACCCCCAATGGTATGGCGCCCAATTGGCGATAGGAAAGAACTTTGAAAAAACCATGGAAGTATGCATAGGAGCTGCTGTAGCTAAAGAAACCGGCTTACAGATGGGCGATGAATTCGAAGGTTCCCATGGACTTCAAGAAGAGGGTGAACATCATCACCATCATCCTTTTAAAGTGGTGGGGATTTATGAGCCTACAGGAACGATTATCGACGAATTGATTCTTACTCCAATTACTTCGCTATGGGAGGTACACCATGCTGAAGGCCCCAAAGAAATAACAGCGGCTTTATTTAAGTTTAAAAGCCCTATGGCAACCTTAACCTTACCTCGATTAGTCAATAAAAATACGAGTATGCAAGCGGCTTTGCCAGCGATTGAAGTCAACCGACTTTTTAGCCTTAGTGCAAATGCTTTAAAATTTTTAAATATTCTGGCTTACCTGATGATTCTTATTGCTGCCCTTAGTGTTTTTCTAGCCTTATTTCAAGGCTTAAAAGACGACGAGCCTCAACTTGCTTTCTTAAGAGCAATTGGTAGTCCGAGACATAAAATTATTAGCCTCGTTTTCAGCAAAGGATTAATCTTGGCTCTGCTGGCTTTCGCACTCGCACTGGCCTTTAATTTAATTAGTTTCGCCTTAATTGGCACTTATTTAAGTCCGGCCTATCAAAGTCCTTGGCACAGTATTATTTGGGACCTAAAAACCCTCTACACTTTGCTCAGTTTGCTAATTATCGTAAGTGTGGCCTCGATTTTACCGGCCTGGCATGCTTATCGCATTAACGTAATTAAATCACTGCAAAATGCTTAGACTCTTATGCGCGCTTTTTTTACTTAGTCTCCCAGCGGAAATGTGGTCTCAAAAAAGTCTGGCTTGGCCTGTATTAGGAATGACCACTTACGATCAAGATCCAATTAGCGGCCAATATTTCCCGAAGTTCTCCTCCATCTTAGAGTCCCAATTTGAAGGACAAGAAATTGTAATTGCAGGTTATCTTATACCGATTGATGTAGAAGCGAATACCTACGCTCTATCCAAAAACCCTTTTAGTTCCTGCTTCTTTTGTGGGAATGCGGGTCCAGAAACCGTAATTGAACTTAAATTTGAAAAAGACCCTGGTCGTTTTGCAACCGATAAATTTTTACCCATTAAAGGCGTTCTACATTTAAATCGCAATGGCAGTGGACTCTTTTTCACTTTAAAATCCGCAAGTATATCAGGATGAGAAGATTGATAGTATTAAGTATTGGACTTTCCCTTTGTCTTTCGCTTAGCGCGCAGAAGTCTGCTCGAATTATAGATTGGAAGCTATTGTCTAAAGTGGAATTCATTGATAAATACTTCGAAGACTTTGAAGCCTGGTATTTAGTACCTGAGTTTTCGATGGAAGTAAAAGCCCTTGACAAACAAGAAGTACTCATAAAGGGCTATATGATACCACTTGACGTTGATGGTGGAGAATATGCCCTATCGGCTTACCCCTTTAGTGCTTGCTTCTTCTGCGGAGGCGCGGGCCCCGAAAGCGTTATTTCCTTAAAGTTCAAAGAAAAACCTCGACGATTTGAGACCGATGATATTGTTTTTATCAAAGGCCGGCTTCAGCTAAACTCCGATGATTTCGAGCAATTCAACTACATCCTTGAAAATTGCGAAGCCGTAGAACGATGAAAAAATCAATTAAAGTACTCTTCCTATTTGTAAGCCTTTTAGTTATGGCCTATCTGGCAGGGCCCAAGCCTCCAAAATTGACATTGGACCAATCCCTACCTGCAATTAACCAAAACCTGCATGACCTGGACGAGTATATTTCCTCTAAAGAGGCGCGGTATAATCTTCGGGCCAATAATGAAGCTCGCATTGAATGGTTTGGTGATAGCCTAAAAAAGACAGAATGGGCGATTGTTTATTTACACGGCTTTTCGGCTTCTCATCCGGAAGGGGCACCCGCGCATCGTCAATTAGCTAAAAAGCTTGGAGCCAATCTTTTTTTGAGCCGTCTTAGTGGACATGGCTATAAAGAGGATTGTCTGTCGGATTTCACGGCAACCGGCGCTTGGAATGATGCCAAAGAAGCATTAGCCATTGGAAAGCGAATCGGAGAGAAAGTGATTTTAATGGGAACCTCCACCGGATGCAGCTACGCCATTAACCTCGCTGCGAATTATCCGCAAGATATTGGTGCAATGATTAACCTTTCTCCAAACATTAGGGTTAAAGATCCATCTGCTGCATTGCTAAATGGCCCTTGGGGACTCGAAATTGCTAAAATTGTTTTAGGCGATTACCGACACATCAAAGCAGATTCCAGCGCTTATGCCTTGTATTGGGATACTTTATACCCAGTGAATTCCTTGGTCGAATTGCAACATCTCTTAGAGTCGACTTTAGTGGACACCACCTTCGCTAAGGTGACCTGCCCAACGCTAACGCTTTGCTATTACAAAAATGAAGAAGAGCAAGATCCAGTTGTTTCCGTCGATAAAATGCGATGGATGCATGAAAGTTTAGGCACAGAAAATGCCAAGAAAGAATTTATAGAGTTAGCGGATGTAGGTGATCATGTCCTGGCTAATCCCATAAAGAGTAAAGACCCTGAGGCAGTTAACCGTGCAATTCACAATTTCATAAAAGAAAAGCTTTAAGGCAAAATTCTTCATGACGGTAAGCCTCAAAGCTTTACTTTTGTTTTTTAATGAATTTCGGTTTTCCTCAATTTCTATGGGCCCTAACCGCTTTGAGCATTCCCCTGCTCATACACCTCTTCAATTTCAGAAAGGCCAAGACCGTTTTTTTCAGTAACACAAGATTCCTCAAACGATTAGAGCAAGAAAGTAAAGCCATTAAAAAACTGCGCTATTGGCTCATTTTCGCTATGCGTGCCTTGGCCCTAAGCTTTCTCGTATTCGCATTTTCGCAACCCTATGTGCTAGATGAATCAACTTCCCTTGAAGAGAGTGAAGTCGTCCATCACCTCTACATAGACAATAGCTACTCGATGAAAAGAAGTGGCGAAGAAGGACCTCTTTTCGTTCAGGCTAAAATTATTGCGGCTGATATTCTTCAAAATCTGCCCGAAAGTGCGAAGGTTAAAGTTTACAGCAACCTTGGAGGCTTTTCGAGCCAAGGGTTTAACAGTCCTAAACTTAGCTTAGACTGGTTGGATAGACTGGATTACAACAGTAGATTTCTATCCTTGACCACTTTGCTGCAGGGATGCCGTAATAACTATCAAGAAGATGCGGTGAATAAGGTTTACCTAATCAGTGATTTCCAAAACAGCCTATTCGAGGCCTCCTTGCCTGCTTCCAATGAATCCGAAGAAATAAACCTAATTCCGTTAAAAAGCTTAGAAGGTGCCAACAATATTGCCATAGACTCCATCGGCTTTGACAAGCCCATTTTTGTAGAAGGCATGGAGCAAAGCCTTAGCATTTGGCTGAGTTACGAAAGCTCTGAAAAAAATACCTTCAGTCTTGAACTGAAGTTTAACGATAGTCTTTATTCTGCCCAGTTGTTGGAAATTGAAGGTGGAAAAGAGCAAAAGATTGAAATTCCTTTTACCGTTCCTAAAGGCTCTTATCACAAGGGAGAGATCCGCATCGATAAAGGAAAACCCAACTTTGATAATCAATTTTACTTTGCTTTTCAAAATCAACAAGCGCCGCTTGTTTATGCCTTAGGAGAGCCTTTACCCGAAAAAATTAAAGCCCTTTTCGCTAACAAATACTTTGATTTTCAAGAGAGCGGGCTTCGAGATGTGAACTACTCAAAACTGGAAACCGCCAGTTTAATCATCTTGCATACTGATCAATCGATCGAAAATCTGAAAGTTAACCTTCAAAACCATTTGTCTAAAGGAGCCAACCTTTGGGTATTAGCCCGGAATTCCGCTCCAGCCTTGCAGGAAAACCTATCCTATTTTGGTATACAGGTCTCAGACAAATGGCAAACTGATAGCTTAAGGGCTCAAAGCATCAACTATAAGGATCCCTTTTATCAAGATGTTTTTATTGAAGAATTTGAAAATCCCGACTTGCCCTTCAGCAGAAGCCATGTGCTCAACCTCTCCCAAGAGAGCATCAATTTAGTGGGATTGAGTAACCGAAATGCCATGCTTGCCCGTAAAAGCTATGCCAAGGGACAAGTATTTTATGCTCTTAGCCAAATTGATGGCGCTAGCAGTAATATACTTGGACACGAAAGCTTTATGCCTCTATTGGTAAATGCCGCATTATTTAAAGATCAAGCACTTAGCTATTACCTGGAAATGGGGGCTCTTGCATCGCATCAAGATATAATGGCTTCTGGTAGTGCCGATCAACCTATGAGCATCCTATGGAAGAAAGAGACCCTAATTCCAGCGCAATCTTATAAAGAGGGTTTATATAAGATTAAAAATGAAGGACTTGAATTAAAACCAGGCTTATACCCCTTGAGCTTAAATGAAAAGGAGGTGGCGAATCTCGCTTTAAATATGGATCGTAAAGAATCCGACTTAAAAGCTGCAGACCGCTCGCAATTAATTGAATACTTTGGGGATTCTGTCGAAATTATTGACCCACAAGAAAATAGCAGCCTAACAAAACTTAAGGCCGGATTGGCTCTGAAAGACAAAAGCTTGGGATCAAGTTTTATCTTTGCGGTGCTGATTTTCCTAGCCTTGGAAATGATATTACTTTGGAAACGAACCACATGAGCGCGCAAAAAGTCCTAATCAAACAGGCGAAGGTTATAGACCCTCGCTCGGAGCACCACAATAAAGTTGTAGACTTATTATTGGAAGGTGGAAGAATTAAACAAATTGCCGATCAAATCGAAGACCAGGGAGCTCAAGAATTCAAGGCTCCTAACCTGCATGTAAGCATCGGCTGGCTTGATATGCGAGCTAATTTCAATGACCCAGGCTATGAAGATCGCGAGGACCTTTTTAGCGGGGCCGCGGCTGCCGCTCAAGGTGGTTTCACTTCTGTTGCTTTGAGCCCAGAAACACTACCAGTAACCGACAACAAAGCGGCCATTCAGTATCTTCTGAAGCCCAATAAAAATATAGCCATTCGCTTACTCCCAATCGGCTCTTTTAGCAAGGGTTTAAAAGGTGAAGAACTCAGCGAAATTTACGATATGAAGGCCGCGGGTGCGATTGCCTTTAGCCATGGGAATAAAGCTGTAAACAACAGTGCTTTAATGCGCTTAGCCCTCCTCTACAATCGAGAAATAGGACCCGCTTTGCAAGTCCTTTCCCAGGATGAAAGCATACGCAATAATGGCCAAATGCATGAAGGGGAAAAAAGCACCTGGCTTGGCTTAAAAGGGATACCCGCATTAGCCGAATCTATTGGACTTTCTCGAGATATCGCCTTGGCTGAATACTGCGAAGCTCCGGTTCACTTTCAAGGAATTAGCTCTAAAGAGGGATTGGAATTAATTCAAATGGGTCAAGCCAAAGGACTAAAGCTAAGTGCCGATGTAAACCTGATGAATCTTGTATTTAGCGATGAAGACTTGGAGAGCTACGACACGAATTTAAAAGTATACCCTCCTCTTCGCTCAAAAAATGACCAGCAGGCCCTAATCGAAGGAATTAAAAAGGGAGAAATCAAAGCCATTTGTAGTAATCATCAACCGCGTACCATTGAAGAAAAGCGCTGCGAATTTGACATCGCACGTTTTGGGGCGGCTACTTTGGAAGGTTTTTTCGGGGCTTTAAATAAAGCCTGTGGAGAGGACTTAGGCCTAGACAAATTGATAGAAGCTATAAGTCGTGGTCCTCGAGAAGTTTTAAAATACCAAGAAAACCTATCGGTGGCAGAAGGCCAAGAGGCAGAGCTCACCTTCTTCGATCCAGATTTGGATTATGAATTTGATCCCGCTACCAAACAAAGCAAAGGGGCCAATTACCCTTTCAAAAACATGAATTTAAAGGGCAAAGCCTTAGCGATTTACCAAAACGAGCAGCTTAGTATCTTAGCTTAATGAAGATTGCATTTGACGCCAAACGAATCTACCACAACCGCAGTGGATTAGGTAATTATGGCCGAAATCTACTAGAGGCTTTAGATGCGTATTTCTCGCAAAACCGATACGTATTATACAATCCTTGGAAAGGCAGTATCCCTTTCCAACTTGAGCATGGCGAGGAGCATCGTCCTAATTTCAATACCAAGCTCTTCGGGCAAATCTGGAGACGTTCTTTAGTAGCTAAACAGGCTCAAAAAGAAGGTGTTGATATTTTTCATGGCTTAAGTGGTGAGCTACCTACTGGATTAAGCAAAAGAGGTATCGCCTCAGTCGTAAGTATACATGATCTTATTTTCCTCCGTTACCCAGAGTGGTACAAAGCCCTAGACCGAAAGATATATCGTCGTAAGGCCTTACAGGCGGCCCGCGATGCTAAATTAGTCGTCGCTATAAGTCAACAAACTCGAAATGATCTGATTCAACTCTTAGGAATCGCGCCCGAAAAAATAAAGGTCATTGGTCAGTCTTGCGAAAAAGTATTCTTGGAAGACCATAAAGATCGATTTGAGCAGGTAAAAAAAACCTATCCATTACCCGATCGCTTTGCTTTATTTGTGGGAACTCTAGAGCCTCGAAAAAACCCAGTTTTACTGGCTCAAGCTTGCATTGAACTGCAAATCCCCTTGGTGGTAATTGGTCGACCTACCCCCTACTGGACCGAATTCTACAATTCCTTAAACTCGGACCAAAAGTCCTTGATTCAAGTCTTAAAAGTAGACAGCAATAAAGATCTAGCCACTATCTACCAACTTTCGGAGGTAATGGCCTACCCCTCCGTATTTGAAGGCTTTGGGATCCCACTATTGGAAGCCATGTTTTCGAAAACAGCCCTAATTACTGCTAACAATTCGGCCTTAAAAGAGGTAGCCGGACCAGGCTCCTATTTAGTGGATGACATTACCATTGAAAGTCTTAAGCATGGCTTAAACTACTTTTGGGATGGAGATAAGCGAGAGAAGGCTGTAAAGCAGAATTATAACTTTGTACAGCAATTTCATCCAAAGATTATTGCCGAACAGTGGATGCAAACTTATCAAGATTTAAAGGCGCATGCCTAAAATTTCAGCCGTCATAATCACCTATAACGAAGAGCGCAATATTGGGCGCTGCCTCGACTCATTAGCGGGTATCGCGGATGATATAGTCGTAGTGGATTCCTTTAGCAGCGATAAAACCCAAGAAATCGTAAAAGCAAAAGGAGCTCGATTTGTACAGCACTCTTTTGAAGGACATATTCAGCAAAAAAATTGGGCTATAAGTCAGGCCAAGTTTCCCCACATTTTGTCATTAGACGCTGATGAGGCTTTAGATGAAACCCTAAAACAATCCATTCTAAAGGTAAAGGAGAACTGGCAAAAAGATGGCTATTACCTCAATCGCTTAACCAATTACATTGGAAAATGGATACGACATGGCCTTTGGTACCCAGATCAAAAATTAAGGCTTTGGGACAGTCGTAAAGGTGCATGGGGAGGACAAAACCCGCACGATACTTTTACATTAAATGAAGGTTGCTCCACTGGATACTTAGATGGAGATCTCCTTCATTACAGTATTTACAGTCTTGAGGAGCATTTAACTCAGATTCGTAAATTCACTGATATCTCCTCAAAGGCCGCTTATAAGAATGGAAAGCGCTCGAATTGGCTAAAAATTATTTTTTCGCCAAGCCTTAAATTCCTTAGAGGCTATATCTTTAAAATGGGTTTTTTGGATGGAAAAGAAGGCTGGATGATTGCCCGATGGTCCGCTTATGCCACCTTTTTAAAATACCGCAAACTCCTAAAATTGCAAAAAGGTGGAAAAGCCTAAGGTCTTACATATTTCAACCGCTCGTTCTTGGCGAGGGGGTGAACAGCAAATTGCCTATTTAGCATCAGAGCTAAAAGCTTTAAACTGGCCTCAACACATTGCTTGCATTAAAGACAGCCCATTACACCAGTGGACTGTAAGGGAAGGTATTGAGGCTCTTCCCCTAAAAAAGCGTAGCTCCCTGGACCTTGGGTTTTCTCGAAAACTAAAGAAATACAGCGAACAGCATGCTATAAAGGTATGGCATGCTCATGATGCCCATGCTCATGGCTTTGCGGTATATGCCAAGGCCCTTTTCGGCGCAAAAGCTAAATTGATCGTTTCTCGTCGGGTAGACTTCCCCGTAGCTCGATCCATCCTAAGTCACTTTAAATACAATCACCCAGGTGTTAGCCGTTACTTAGCCGTTAGCAAGGCCATTGCCAAGATTTTAAAAGACTCCATAAAGGAACCGGAAAAGGTGTTCACGGTGCATTCCTCTATTGATATCAGCAAATTTGAAGGTTTGGAACCCGGGAGTTTTCGTGAAGAATTCCCCGCCCATGCGGACAAATTTTGGGTCCTAAATGTAGCGGCATTGGCTGGGCATAAAGACCAAGCTACCTTTATAAAAACCGCCTCCAAATTACTAGAGGATGACCCTCAATTTCACTTTTTCATTGCCGGAAGTGGGAAAATGGAAATGGAATTGAAGCAGCTAACTAAAGATCTTGGCCTTCAAGAACAAATTAGCTTTCTGGGCTTTCGTGAAGATGTGCCAGCTATTCTAAAAGACTGCGATTGCTTCCTTTTCACCTCTGAGATGGAAGGCCTAGGCACCAGTGTGCTCGATGCCTTTGCGGCCAAGATACCCGTGGTTGCTACCGCAGCGGGAGGTATTCCAGAAATGGTTATCGATCAACAAACAGGACTGCTAAATGCGGTTAAAGATGTAGATGCCTTGGCCAATTCGGTAAAACGCCTTAAAAATGATGGTAATTTAGGACGAAGCCTAAGTGAAAATGCTTACCAAAAGCTTCAAGAATTTTTACCTAAACAGATGGCTGAAAAAACGGTAAAGCATTATCTAAACTAGGTTCAAAGGTTTTCTAAGGTCCTAATTAAAGCGTACTTTTGCAGTGCAAATTGGCTTATGGAACTGATCTACATTTTATTTGTTGGAGCAATCATTTTATTTATTTCGGGTCTCTTTTACATCAAATTAGGCTTGCAAATGCAATACCTCCAACTCAAACAGAAAAAAGAGGTAGAGCCTGTTTCCAAATTTCTGCTTTTCGAATGGGCAGACGAGAAAAAAAGAAGCCTGCGATGGGAGGCTTTTCTACTTTTCCCGATGCTGTACCCGATTATTCTAGATGATGATCGAGAAGATCTGTTGGCCTTAAAACGGCAGATCAAAAGAAGTCACGTTGGTATTTACCTCGGTATTATCATTTTCATAATTCTGAGCATTTACTCCGAAAAGGTGTTCCCAGCATAATTGATTTTGAAAGAATTTTTAAATCAAGAAATATTCGAAACCATTGGCTCTGCTGCCGATGATTTAGGTCTCGAAGCTTACGTGATCGGAGGTTTTGTACGCGATAAAATCCTAAACCGAAAAGAGCCTAAAGACCTTGATATTGTGGCTGTTGGCAGCGGAATTTCACTGGCTGAAGAAGTGGCGAAAAGACTTGGTGGTCTTAAAGTGAACATCTTTAAAAACTTTGGAACCGCTCAAATAAAATACGGCGATATTGAATTGGAATTCGTTGGGGCTCGGAAAGAATCCTACCAAAGAGACAGTCGCAAGCCTATTGTAGAAGACGGGAGTCGTGAAGATGATCAAAAAAGAAGGGACTTCACCATAAATGCTTTAGCCCTTTCTTTAAACCAAGAAAACTTCGGTGAACTCTTGGACCCCTTTGAGGGACAAGCAGATCTGCAAAATGGAATTATCCGTACACCTTTAGATCCAGTAATAACCTTTAGCGATGATCCCCTACGAATGATGAGGGCGATTCGATTTGCTACTCAGCTGGACTTCTTCATTGAAGAAACCTGCTTGAGGGCTATCAGCTCACAGCACGAGCGACTGAAGATCATTAGCATGGAGCGCATAGTGGAGGAACTCCATAAAATAATGGCTTCCCCGAAGCCCTCGAAAGGACTAATACTGCTGTACCGCACCGGTCTGATGCAGCATTTTTTACCTGAAGTCGTTGCCCTTGCCGGTGTGGAAGAAATCGAAGGGCAAAGCCATAAAGACAATTTCTACCATACCGCCATAGTAGTTGATAATTTAGCGGAAAGAAGCGATAATATATGGTTGCGCTACGCGGCCTTATTCCATGACATTGGCAAACCCATTACCAAAAAGTATGTAGAAGGAACTGGTTGGACCTTTCATTCACATGAATTTGTTGGGGCTAAAATAGTACCTCGTATCTTTAAGCGTTTACGTCTTCCTTTAGGTGAGCCCATGCGCTACGTGAAGAAAATGGTAGAGCTGTCATCGAGACCACAAGCTGTAGCTGAAGATCATGCTACTGATTCTGCCGCTCGTCGCCTTCTCTTCGATGCTGGAGAGGATGTAGACGAATTGATGCTTCTTTGCGAATCGGATATCACTACACGCAATGAAAAGAAGAAAAGACGTTTTCTAAAAAACTACCAAGAAGTTCGGGAACGCATCAAAGAAGTAGAAGAAAAAGATCGCATTCGGAACTTTCAACCTCCTGTCGACGGTCAGGAAATAATGAATCTCTTCGCCTTGAAACCAGGTCCAGAAATTGGACAATTAAAAACCGCCGTGAAAGACGCTATTCTCGACGGTGAAATTCAAAATGATTACGAGGAGGCATTGGCCTTCCTAAAAAACAAAGCGGCTCAAATGGGCCTGATCAATACTAATTGATATGAGTTTAAGTATTCGTGTTATCCTTGACTGGGAAGAAGAAGATGTATTTAGAGACTTACTAGTTCCAGCCGAAACCGACCTTTATGAATTACATGATGCCGTAATTAAATCCTTTCAGCTGGAAAGCGGCGAAATGGCCAGTTATTACCGTTCGAATGACGACTGGGAGCAAGGTGAGGAAATTCCAATGATGGCTTTTGACGATAAGCAAGCTACCATGGAAGACTTTAAGGTGGGTGACTTATTTGTAAAAAAAGGAAGTAAACTTCTATATGTGTACGACTTCATGTCGATGTGGACCTTTTACCTTGAACTAATTACTATTCTGGATGAAGAGCCCGAAGGAATTAAGGTAACCCAAATAAAAGGCCTACGTCCCGAGCAGGCACCCGAGAAAAAAGGAAATACAGAGCCCTCCGACTTATTCGGTGATTTAGATTTAGACCTTTCAGAATTTGAAGATCTAGACGACTACGAAGAATAAGCGACCTCTACGGAGTGAATCCGATGAACTGGAATCAATTGACCTGCCTTCAGTAAGACTTTATTATCGGTTACTGCCCAGATGGTAGTGTAAACCTCTTTGAGTCCATTTTGATCCGCAAAGCGGATTAAAACCTTATGCTTTTGCAAGTTCCCCAAGCTGGTAGCGCGGTGCAGCATTCGCCTTCTAATTTCCAGCTCTTCTCTATTGTTCAGTATATCATCGGATGGAAACTCCAAAAGATTTAACTCTTCCTTCGCAATTCTTTCAAAATTACGAGTACTAGTTTCCATAAACATCAATATATTACAGTTCTCAATTTACGAAATTTTAGCTAAATCTAGACTTGACATCCTTATTAAAAATCCGTTCCCTAAGCAAGAATTACGGTCGCGTTGAAGCCCTAAAAAGCTTAGACCTAGATATTCCGAGCGGTAGTATCTACGGCATACTGGGCCCTAATGGAAGTGGGAAAACCACTACCCTTGGTATTGTCCTGGGAATTACCAAAGCCAGTTCGGGAAGTTTTGAATGGTTCAATTCTGCTTCTTTACAAAGCGCAAAAAAGAAAATTGGGGCACTCTTAGAGACGCCTAATTTCTATCCTTACCTATCGGCACGCAAAAACTTAGAACTCGTTTCGAAGATAAAAGGCCTCAAGGAGCCAAACATTGATCAGGTATTAAAAATGGTTAAGCTCGAAGAAAGAGCGGAGCATAAATTTAAAACCTATTCTCTGGGGATGAAGCAACGTTTGGCTATCGCCGCCACCTTATTGGGCGAACCCGAAATCTTGGTTTTAGATGAACCGACCAACGGCCTAGACCCGCAAGGGATTGCTGAAGTCCGAAATCTTATCCTCGAAATCGGGAAAAGAGGCATTACCGTAATTATCGCCAGCCATATTCTCGCAGAGGTCGAAAAAATATGTGATCATGTTGCCGTTCTCCAGAAGGGAAATCTACTTTTTGAAGGCTCGGTTACAGAACTGAGCGGCAGCGAAGGAAGGGTCGAATTAAAGGCTTCCGATATGGATGAATTGCATGCGGCCTTGGACCAATTCCCTCATAAATTGAGTTTGGAAAAGGTTAATGACCACCTCGAACTAAGCCTTCTTGAAGGCCATCAAGCCAGTGAGCTGAACCAATTTCTCAGTGAAAAAGGAATTTACCTGTCTCACCTTTACCTCAAACCCAATAGTCTTGAAGAAGGCTTCTTAAAACTTATTGACCCATGATTCGCCTACTGTCTATCGAATGGTTTAAAATTAAGAACCATCGTTTCTTTTGGATTGGTATGGGCCTTTTCACAGTCTTGGTGATCACCACTTTAGGCTATTTTGGGCAGCTCAGCCTTTTTGGTACCGGACAACAACCCGACCCGGAGGACATGAACATGGTTACCATGATGATTCCCGCTAATCTTGAGGAAGCAGGATTTTACAAGGTGCCTTACATCTGGCAAAACACCACCTTTATCGCGAGCTTCTTTAAGTTCATTCCCGCCTTCTTACTGCTCTTTTTCATGAGCTCAGAATTTGAGTACCGAACCTATCGCCAGAACATCATGGATGGACTATCGGTCAACCAATTCTTCCTTTCCAAATTTAGTACGGTCCTCTTCTTTTCACTCTTGGCGACAATCGCCGTTGGACTTACAGTAATGCTCCTAGGTTTCATTCATAATGATGGTCCTATTTCGGACCTGCTGGAACAAAGTAGCTTCTTAATCGCCTATTTTGCTGAAGTGTTCTTTTTATTAACCTTCGCCTTCTTCCTTGGAATCGTAGTGCGCAAAAGCGCCATAGCAATTATTGTTATGATGATTTACTACGTGATGGAACCTGCACTCGGTTATTATTTAGGCGAGCCTATCAAAGAATACTTGCCCACTCGTCCTTCCAGAGATATGATAGAAGAACCCTTTAGCCGACTATTCAACATTCAATCTTTTCTCAATGTAGAATCGCCCGACACGGTTAATTGGAAACTCTTTAGCCTAAGCCTGCTTTACAGTTTTATCTTTGCAGGCAGTGGTCTATTAATACTGCGGAAGAGAGATATATGATCGAAGCTAAGCGCAAACCCTGGCAACAAAAATGGTATACCATCATTTTCGAATCAGATAGTCCTTCTGGTCGACGATTTGATGTTATCCTTTTATTTGCCATCCTAACGAGTCTGATTGTAATTATGCTGGAAAGCGTACCTAGCTTGCAGCAGTCCTACAAAGGATGGTTTGTGGCCTTAGAATGGATTTTCACCATCTTATTTTCCATCGAATATATCATTCGCTTGGCTATTGTGAGGAGGCCGCTTAGCTATGCCTTGAGTTTTTATGGCATCATCGATTTAGTTTCCGTTTTACCTGCTTACCTAGCCATTATTTTAGGCGGAGCTCAATATTTCATTGTCATCCGCAGTTTGCGATTACTACGTGTTTTTAGAGTACTGAAAATGGTTCGCTTTATCGGTGAAGCAACGGTGCTAAGCAGTGCACTTAGAGCTTCCCGGCATAAAATTGCGGTATTTCTTATTGCGGTGGTCTGTATGACTTTCATAATGGGTACCGCTATGTACCTCATTGAAGGTCCTGAAAATGGTTTTACCAGCATTCCCGTTTCCATTTATTGGTGTATTGTAACCCTAACTACGGTTGGTTATGGCGATATTTCTCCGCATAGCCCATTGGGTCAATTTTTAGCATCCATCATCATGATTTTGGGATACGGTATTATCGCTGTACCCACGGGTATTGTTACCTCTGAACTCAGCAAAAGCAACCACGATTCAAAGGAAGTAAAGCACCAGAATTGCTCGGTATGTGGTGCCCATGGAATGAGTGAAAAAGCTGAATACTGTCAATTCTGTGGAGAGAGCCTCAACTAAAAAGCTGATTTGCATTGCTGGACCGACGGCGGTTGGCAAAACTTCCATGGCTATTGAAATCGCTCAAGAATTGGAATGTGAAATCATCTCTTTTGATTCTCGGCAATTTTACCGGGAACTTAGTATTGGTAGTGCTCCGCCTAGCGCGGAAGAACTTAAGCAGGTAAAGCATCACTTCATATTGGACCGCAGTGTCACGGAAGAATTAAATGCCGCCAGCTTTGCCCAGGAGGCCATCGGTCGGATGGCTGTACTATTTCAGGATTTTGATCACTTAGTCCTGGTGGGTGGCAGTGGACTCTATCTCAAAGGCATTATTGAAGGATTTGATGAAATCCCTAAAGTAAAAGACCAAGAAAGAGAAAAGCTTAACACTCAATTACTAAATGAAGGGATTGAATCTTTGCAAGCGGAGCTGCTTGACAAGGACCCCAACTATTATCGAGAAGTAGATATCCATAATCCACAACGTTTAATTCGAGCGCTGGAAGTTATCCGTAGCACGGGAAAGACCTTTTCGTCATTCCGACAGAAATCCAAGAATAAACTCCCCTATCAAGTATTGCTTATTGGTTTAGAAGAAGAGCGAAGCCTGCTTTACGAACGCATCAACAAAAGAGTCGATCTTATGCTGGAGGCTGGCCTTGAGAATGAGGCTCGTTTGTTAGAGGGTCAACAACAACTAAGCAGTCTTCAAACGGTTGGTTACAAAGAATTTTTTGCTTATTTCCGCGGTGAATGGTCTTATGACCAATGTGTCGAGGAAATTAAAAAGAACAGTCGTCGTTATGCTAAAAGACAAATCACTTGGTTTAGGCGCATTGAAGAAATGCAATGGTTTCACCGTAGCGATAAATCAGGAATTCTTAAGCTTATAAAAGGTGAATAAGTTTAGTCTCATTCTTGCACCCTTTGCAGCCATATACAGCCTTATTATGGCGCTTCGTAACCTCGCATTTGATCGGGCATGGCTCCCTTCTTACCAATCGAAAGTGCCCAGTATTGTGGTAGGCAATTTAAGCGTTGGCGGAACGGGCAAAACACCTATGGTTGAATTACTTTTAAGACTTCAAATTTTCGAGAAGCCTGCCGTTGTGAGTCGCGGTTATGGCAGAAAAAGCAGAGGCTTGCTAAAAGTAAAGCCACAAGGCGACGCTTCCCAATATGGGGACGAGTCCTTGCAAATCGCTCAAAAATTTCCCGAATGCCAACTTTGGGTTAGCGAAGAAAGAAAGTTGGGCGCCCTGGAGGCAGAAGCCGAGAACTGCGATGGAATTATTTACGACGATGCTTTCCAACATCGCTATGTTAAAGGTCACTTCCAAATTCTTCTTAGCTCCTATGATCGCCCGTTTTATCTAGACTACGTTTTACCCGCCGGTAGGCTCCGTGAGCTGAGACGAGGTGCGAAACGGGCAGACGCAATAATCCTAAGCAAATGTCCTTCTCATTTATCCGAAAAAGAACAAAATCTAATTCGATCTAAAATCGCTCTTTACAGCAATGCGCCCGTCTTTTTTGCGCGCCTTTCCTATGGTGAGCTTCGAAATCATGAAGCCCAATCTCCAAAGGCTTCTTCCGTGGAAATTATTACCGCTATCGCAAAACCAGAGCCATTTATAGCTGAAATCAAAGCTCATTACCATTTAAAGGGACAATGGACTTTTAAGGACCATCATCTCTTTCGTTTAGAAGATTTAAAAGCTATTTGGGCCAAGGAACAAAGGGAAGATAGGACTTGGGTTTGCAGTGAAAAGGACTATGTGAAACTCGCCCCTCTTTTTCGGACTCAGCATAAACTCGATCAACTTTTCTACCTGCCGGTAGAGCATCATTTTTTAAATGGAGATCTAGACTCTTTTAAAAGCTTAATGGAAGAACGTTTTTCGATTATAAAGGATTAGAGAGAGCCAAATTCATTTCGCATCTTTGCAGCATGGCAAATACTACTGTTTCTCCAGATATTAGAGCAAAGTACGAACCGGTGATCGGTATCGAAATACACGTACAGCTCAATACATTAAGTAAGGCCTATTCAAGCGATGCTACTGAATATGGCGCCAGTCCCAATTCGCAGATTAGTCCTATTAGCTTGGGACATCCTGGGACGCTCCCAATGTTTAACGAGTCTGTGCTTGAAGCAGCCGTAAAATTGGGCATCGCAGTTCAGGCTGATATTCGCGAGCACAATGAATTTGCCCGCAAAAATTACTTCTACGCAGATTTACCGAAAGGCTATCAAATTACCCAAGATTTAACACCCATCTGTAATGGTGGCTACATTGAAATAAAGGACGATGATGGAAATCCAAAGCGATTAAACCTGACGCGTATTCATATGGAGGAAGATTCGGGTAAAAGCTCACATGACATCGATCCTTTCAATAGTTTGATTGACTTAAATCGTGCGGGCGTACCTCTACTGGAAATCGTTTCCGAGCCCGAATTCCGGTCAGGGGACGAAGCTTATCAATATTTAACTGAAATGCGACGCCTAGTGCGCTACCTCGATATTAGCGATGGTAATATGGAGGAAGGTAGCCTTCGTTGTGATGTTAATATTTCGGTGCGTCCCGTAGGTCGAGAAAAATTTGGAACCAAAGTAGAGGTGAAAAACCTGAACTCTTTTAGAAATGTCCAAAAGGCCATCGACTATGAAATAAACCGTCAAATCGCTTTAATTGAAGATGGTGGAACGGTGGTTCAGCAAACTTTCACCTTTGATGCAGCGCGCGGTAAAACACAACTTCTTCGGGACAAGGAGGACGCGCATGACTACCGCTACTTCAATGAACCTGATTTGCAACCCATTGAAGTTAAAGAAGATTACATCCAAGGCATTAAAGCGGCCCTACCCCCTCTTCCAAAAGAATTATTTGCAAAATACCGCGACTTGGGTCTGAGCGAATACGACGCTTCCCTAATCACCGACAGCAAGGAAATTGCGCTGTATTACGAAGCTATTATCGAGCACACCACCAACTTTAAGGCGGCCGCTAACTGGATGATGGGTAGTCTTAAATCTTACCTAAATGAAAAAGCGATTCACATTAGTGAATTCCCCCTGCAAGCGGCCCAAATAGCAGAGCTCATAAATTTGGTGGATGAAGGCAAAGTGTCGAATACCGCCGCTAATGGTGAATTATTCAAGGCCCTACTAGAATCCCCAGAAAGTAAAGCCGCTGAATTAGCCGAAAAATTAAATCTGATTCAAGAAAGTAATACCGATGAATTGCAATCTTGGGTAGATGCTGCCTTAGCTAAATATCCCGATAAGGTAGAAGAATATAAAGCCGGGAAAAAAGGTCTAACAGGCCTCTTTATGGGAGAAGTAATGAAGCTTTCCCGTGGCAAAGCCGATCCTAAATTGGCCAGCAAATTGGTTCAAGAAACATTAGAAAAATAAGATTCAATGAAAAAGCTAAGTTTAGCACTTTTAAGCCTCTTCCTTCTTCAAGCCTGTAACACCGAGCCTGGTGTTGGCAAAACAGCGGTAATGGTTAGTTCCAAAGGAACCACTGAGTTAGTTCTCAGTAAACTAGCACCGAACGGAGTTACGACGATCGATACTTTACGCTCTTCGGACGGAAACTTCGATTATGTGATGCAGGTAGATACCGCCAACTTTTACATGATTTCCAATGAAGGCATTCGAGTTCCTTTCTTCTCAAGAGGAAATGAGCAAGTTTTAATCGAAATCGCTCCTCTTACTGGCGATGTAGATCGCAGCTATGACATTAAAGCGAATGACGAAAGCCAGCGCATTAAAGCTATTAACGATTTGGTTTACAAAGCAGGTAAACGCATCGATAGCTT
>CBFHRN010000024.1:21178-27040 GCA_965658275.1 Croceimicrobium sp. | reverse complement strand
TCCAGAAGCTGCTTTTAACTTGAAAGGAACCATCGAGGAAGTACGTGAAGCAGGTGAGAAAATGTTAGCAGAAGCTCAGGCTTAAGCAAACACACCTTTTTTTAAAGTAGAATTATGAACTTAGAAATTATCACCCCGGAAGCCAGAATTTTTGAAGGTCCAGCGGATGCCGTGCAACTGCCCGGCAAAGATGGTCGCTTTCAAATTTTGAATGGACATGCCCCTTTAATCAGTACCCTTACCGAAGGCGAGGTGAAAATCGATATTCCTAATTCCTCGAAGACTATTGAGGGCTTGCACGGAAGTATTGTTTCGGATAAAAGCAACGACAAAGTTCTTCGTTTGAATGTGAAAGGCGGAGTGGTAGAAGTACAGCAGAACAAAGTAATTTTGTTAGCAGACTAGTCTAAAGCGCTACTAAAATTATTAAAAGCCTCGATTTATCGAGGCTTTTTTTTGCCCTTATTTTTCTAGTTCGTAACCCGAATAATAGCTCCATCGAAGGTGCAGCGGTATTCGACCATGCTTGTTTTGGCATTTTCAGCGGGGGCACCGTCAAATAAAACATACTTCTCACCATGGCAGGAGCAAACCGCATAGAGCCTGTCATCGTCTAATTCAAGTGCACTACAGTCTTCCCGGTAATGCTCTGGACAGGCTCTGTCGAAGGCACCAAAATCGTTGATATCGTTATTGCTAAACCTACGGTAAATGATTAATCCTCGATAGCCTCCACCATAAGTAATGGCTCCTCCTGGATTTAAAAGTTCAAGATTTTGTGGGTTATTTAGATAAATGTACTCGTCCACGCTCACAATCGGGAAGTCGCGCTGCTGACTTTTTTCGCAAGCGGAGGCAACTATCAAAAAAAAGAAAGTCAATATGAGTGAATGTCGCGCCATAATTGAGCTATGCAAGATGTGCATTTTCAAGAAAAACGGGCTAATAATGTTAAAATTATAACGCTTATGAACTTATTCTTAAAATTATGTTAACACTTAACGGTTCATTTTCAAGAAATTATTGAGAAACTCTGTGATTCCTCGGAATTTAGCTTTTGTTGTGAAGCTTGTTTTAAGTTATATTTACGGCCTTTAAATTTCAGGAGGGATCTCTATAACCTAATAAATAGTATGGGAAAGAAACTACTCTTACTGCTATTCGTCACTTTAAGTACACTGAGTTATGCTCAGCAACGCCCTGGTTCTCTGCGGGGTGTGGTGACTGATGCTAAAACTGGTGAAACCGTGCCGTTTGCCAACATCGTTATCAAAGATGCGTCGGGAGCTACCGTTACAGGTGGAACCACTGACCTTGATGGTAAGTATAATATTAACCCAGTAAATGCTGGAACCTACATTGTAGAAGCATCCTTTACAGGTTATGCCACGGTAAAGATTAGCGGTGTTCTTGTTTCAGGTAACTCTGCTACTCTGCAAGATTTCAAATTGCAGGAAGAATCTGCGATGCTTACCGAAGTAACCATTACTTATGAGGCGCCTCTAATCGATAAAACTAAAAGTTCCAAGGTTACAACTGCCGAGGATATTCAGAATATGGCGGTTCGGGATATTACCTCAGTAGCGGGTCAAACTGCGGGTGTAACTCAGGATGCCAATGGTAATACCAACATTCGTGGTGCTCGTGGAGAGGGAACTGTTTACTTCATTGATGGTGTAAAGGTTCGTGGTAGTGTGAACATACCTCAGGCTGCCATTGCGCAAACCGAAGTAATCACCGGTGGCTTACCGGCTCAATATGGAGATGCTATTGGTGGTGTAATTAATACCACCACGCGCGGGCCTTCAGGTCAATGGTTTGGAACCGCAGAAGTTTTGACTTCTATGCCTTTCAAGTATATGACTGCCTCCGATGGCAGCCCAATCCTAGATGGCCAGAACTATAACTTAGGAGCATTCACAATTGGTGGGCCTCTTTATAAGAACGATCAAGGTCAGTCTATAGTAGGCTTCTTATTCAGTTCAGAGTTCTTATACATTGAAGAGCCTCGTCCCGTTCCAGCTAATATTCCATACATCGCTTTGAAGGATGATGTTTTGGCAAGCTTAGAACAAAACCCATTGCAAGTGGATCCTTCTGGTCGTGCAATCATCCTTAACTCAGAGTTTGTTACTGAGGATGATATGACTAATGTCTGGCAACGTCCAAACTCCTACGCAAATGATATGCGTTTCAATGGTAACATTCAAATCAAACCTTCTAAAAACACTAACCTTACCGTTGGTGGTCGCTGGGTTTATTCGGATGACCGTGGAGCAAATTATGGGAGTCATATCTTCAACTTCCAGAATAACATGCGGACCATCAACAATGACTGGCAGACTTACGTTCGTTTCCAACAAACTTTCGACAATGATCCTGATGGAAACAGCTTAATTAAGAATGCCTACTACACCGTTCAGGTGGATTATACGCGTGACTTTAATGAGACTCAAGATGTGGAGCATGGAAAGGATTTCTTCCGCTACGGCTACACAGGTAAATACGACGTATCAACCACTCCTGCTTATGTATTCGGAACCGACTCAGTAAATGGTCAGCCGATTGATGGTTGGTTATATGTAGGTGACTTCGATCAAGGTATTTCCTGGACACCAGGAGGTTATAACCCTATTCGTGAAAACTATATCCGCGACTTCTTCAATATCGCGGCGGACAATCCAGGTATTAACGCCCGTACTCTTGATGATGTATTGGGTTATGGAATGCCAATTAATGGTTTCAACCCACGTAACGTATTTGGTTTATGGACGAACACTGGTACTCAATTGGGAGGTTACAATGTGAGTCGTAACAGTCAGTTCCGTGTTACTGCTTCTACTAACTTTGACCTTAAGGATCACTCCTTAATTATGGGCTTCGAGTACGAGCAGCGTATTGACCGTGCTTATGGTCTAGGAGCGCAAGGCCTTTGGACCCGCATGCGTCTTCTTCAAAACCAGCCTAACTCACAGTTAGATTTAGATAACCCAATTCCCGTATATGATCAGTTTGGTAATTATCAAGATACCATCAACTATAACTACCAATATGTGGCGCAGGATGCCTCACAGTTCTCAGAGGAGATTCGTCGCGCCCTTGGTTTAGATCCATTCGGCGTAGAGCAAATTAATATTGATAATTTGGATCCTTCCATGTTCCGTTTGGATATGTTCTCTGCAGATGAGATCATCAACCCGAATGGTGCTCGTGGAGTTTCTTATTACGGTTACGATTACTTAGGGAATATCCAAGGTGGGAACCCAAGCATTTCTGAGTTCTTCCAAGCTCGTGATGAGAGAGGTCGTTATACGCGTCCCGTGGCTGCTTTCCAGCCTATTTACATCGCGGGTTACATTCAGGATCAGTTCACTTTCCGTGACCTAACCTTTAACGTAGGTGTTCGTGTGGACCGTTTCGATTTGAACCAAAGTGTTCTTCGTGATCCCTATATCCTTTACCCAGCTTACTCCGTTTCAGACTTAAGTAATTCTCCACTTTCGCCTGAAGCTTATGCAAATGTACCTGCTGGTATTGGCCAAGATTACGCGGTTTATGTAAGTAGCTTCGACTATGGATCGGCTTCTATCGTAGGCTTCCGTAACGGTGACCAGTTCTACAACTCGAATGGTGAGCCTATCACTGACCCAGGTATTCTTTCGGATGCAGCAGGTGGTGGTATTAAGCCATTCCTTGTTACTCCTCCAGGAAGTGAAGAAACAGTTGGTCGTGATATTCCTAGTGAGTCATTCGTAGATTATGAGCCACAGACCGTTGTAATGCCTCGTGTGGCCTTCAACTTCCCTATTACGGATGAGGCCATCTTTATTGCGCATTACGATGTATTAGCGCAACGGCCAACCACAGGTTTCTCCCGTCTAGATCCATTCGATTACTTGGATTTAACCAACCTTCGTAATGGTGCGATTTTGAATAATCCTAACTTGTTACCTCAGCGTACCACTGAATATGAATTAGCGTTTAAGCAGCTTCTATCTAAGAAGTCAGCATTAAAAATTGCAGCATTCTATCGTGAGTTACGTGATTTATTGCAGGCCGTTGCCTTCCCAGAGGCTTACCCTATCACTTATGTAGCTTACGGTAACCGTGACTTTGGTACGGTAAAAGGTTTCACCTTAGAATACGAACTACGTCGTACGAATAACATTAAGATTGACGCGAACTATACCCTGCAGTTTGCAAGTGGTACTGGATCAAGTGCTACCACTGGTGCGAACTTAGCGCGTGTAGGAGCCGCTTCATTACGTACACTTTTACCATTTGATTACGATAACCGTCACCAAATCTTAGTTCGTTTGGACTGGAGATATGGTAAAGGAATGAATTACAATGGTCCGAAGATCAATGGTAAGAACATCCTTGAAAACTTCGGTGTAAACATTACTTGTAATGCGCTTTCAGGTCGTCCTTACACTCGTCGTGACCGTGCTTACGCAGTGAGCGCTTCAGCTTCAGCTGCTGCTCAAACTGAAGGTCAAATTAATGGATCTCGCTTGCCATGGCAAGTAACTTTTGACGCACGTATCAACAAGAGCTTTATGTTGAACAAACGAGGTACTAAGAGTTTAGATGTTTATCTACAAATTCTTAATATGTTGAACACTCAGAATGTTGTGAATGTATATCCATTTACTGGTTCTGCAGATGATGATGGCTTCTTAGCTTCTACAGCTGGTCAAGCCCAGATCAATGGTCAGGTAAGTGAGCAATCATTTATCGACATGTATAATCGTAGAATGGTTAGCCCATTCAACTTCTCATTACCACGTCGTTTCCGTTTGGGAATTGCCTATAACTTCTAAGAAAGAATTAATTAAATAGCTGTATGAAGATCAGAAGCTTTTTAACACTCTCGCTGGTTCTTGCGGTTTTTACCGGATTGAATGCTAAGGAAACACCAGCGATAAACAACAACAAGAAGTCCGCTCTCGAGGCTTTAGCCGAAGGTTGTGCCCCGGCTACCGCTCAGACCGACTTAAATATTAATAACGTAAGAGCCCGTATCCTCGGTGGAGGGGATATGTGGTGGGATCTTAATGACGCCCAGTATGAGGTGCCAAAAGGTTCAAACAAGCACTCTATGTTTGCGGGAGCTCTTTGGTTAGGAGGTATCGATGATGCCGATCAGCTAAAGCTAGCTGCCATGACTTATCGCCAAAGAGGAGTTGACTATTGGCCTGGTCCACTAGACGATAATGCCTCGATTACGGAAGCTACCTGTCAGGAGTACGACCGCCATTGGACGGTATTCCGCAGTGAGGTAGAAACGCATAAGTCTTGGATTGAATGTAAAGAAGATCCTACTTGTAACCCGGAATTACGTTTCCCAGGTTATGCTGGTAATATTCCACAAAGTATTATGGAATGGCCAGGTAATGGGGTGGAAGGTGAATTACCTTACAAATTAGCACCCTTCGTAGAATCTGATACTAATGGTATCCCAGGGTTTTATGAGCCTGAGTGGGATTACCCTGGTTATGACTTTACTCGTGAAGCCGACTGTCAGGCTAAAGAAGTAGACCTTCTTTATGGTGACCAAACCATTTGGTGGGTTTATAATGATAAAGGAAATATTCACACCGAAACCAATGCTTCTGCTTTAGGTTTTGAAATTCGTGCTCAAGCCTTTGCTTTTACTGCGAATGATGAGGTGAATAACATGACCTTTAACAACTACCGTATCATCAACCGTTCTACTTTCCGTTTACGTGACACCTATTTCGGTACTTGGTTTGACGCGGATTTAGGAAACCCTTATGACGATATTATCGGATCTGACATTGCCCGTGGTTTAGGTTACGTATACAATGGTGATAATGATGACGAGGGTGCCCTTGGTTA
>CBFHRN010000024.1:0-21168 GCA_965658275.1 Croceimicrobium sp. | reverse complement strand
GTAGCAATCCTCCCGCAGTAGGGTTTGACTTCTTCCAAGGTCCTTTTGCAGATTATTTTAACGGCATTGATGATGATCGTGACGGTTGTGTAGATGGTATCCGAATTGATGGTTTATGTCAACCAGAAGATCCAACTATCGGACGTAATGAGCGTATTATTATGTCTGGTTTCATGTACTATAATAACCGCTCAAACTTTAGCGGACCTTCAGGTACCACTGATCCAGCAAATGCCCAGGAATTCTACAACTTGTTACAGTCTATTTGGAAAGATGGCCGCCCACTTGTGATCGAAACTCCTTCTGGTCGCGGTAATACATCCAATGGTGATGGCTATTCTTTAGATCCATCTCTAGTTCAAACTAAATTTGCCTATCCTGGTAACACAATTGATACTACCGGTGCTTACGAGCCATTTACTCCGATTAACTGGTACGAGTCTCCGAACAACCAAGCGGATAAGCGTGGTCTTCACTGTGCTGGTCCTTTCTCATTGGCACCAGGTGCTTTGAACTTTATTACAACAGGAGCAGTTTGGGCACGTAATTTCGCGTCTCAAGACCTTTTTGCTTCCGTAAATGATGTGATTGTTGCCGATGATAAGGCGCAGCAATTGTTTGACAACTGTTTCCAAGTGTTAGATGGTCCACGTGCTCCAGATTTGGAAATCGTAGAATTGGATAGAGAGTTAATTATCAACTTCATCAATCCATACGACGAGCGTACCATGGGATATCAGCAAAGAGATCCTCGTATTCCACCAGTACCAACCTGGACTCCTGCTCAAATCGATTCAGCGGATAAAGAAAATTACTTCTCATATGTATTCGAAGGATTTCAAGTATTCCAAGTTGCGAATGCGGATGTTGGTGTGGATGACCTTTATAATGTGAGTCAATCACGTTTAATTGCTCAGTCTGACCTTAAGAACGGTATCGGTCAATTGGTGAATTACTTCGAATCTCCAGACCTTTTAGGTAACCCATTGACGCCACAAGACATGACTCTTGAGGCTAATGATGAAGGAGTTGAATTAAGTTACCGCGTTATCGAGGATGCCTTTGCGGAAGGTGATCGTCGATTGGTAAATAACAAAGAGTACTATTTCTACGTACTTGCCTACGCTCAGAATAACTACCGTGTCTTCAATCCAGGAAATACTGGTGATAATGAGAATGCTCAGAAGACACCATACTTAGCCGGTCGTTTGAATATCGGTTTGAACTCTAAACCATATCTTGGAATTCCTAGTAAAGTAGAGAACCGTAATAATGGTACTCGCTTAAATGCTAGCTGGGGAGATCAAATCGAGGTAACTCGTATTAGTGGAAAGGGTAATGGTAACACCTACCTAAGAGTTTCTGAAGAAACGGAGAATGCAATTATTGCTAATAATGGTTTCCAAGAGGTTGAATACCAGCCAGGCTTTAGTCCTGTTGAAATTAAGGTAGTTGATCCTTATGAAATCGGAGAGGGAACCTACCAATTGCGTTTCACGGATTTAAATAGCACCCGTACTTGGGAACTATATAATGAGCAAGGACAAATGGTTGCTGAAAGCGAAGAAGACATCGATTACAGCGCTGAGCAAATTATTGTTGCGCGTGATACCATTTCTGGTGAAGAAACACCACTCGGTTTCTCAATTCGTGTAGATGAGGCGGTAGCTCCTGGCTTCGAATTAGTAGGCTCCGTTAACAATGGTGTTATTGGTGGTTCCATTACTTATGAGGACCCTACTAAGCCTTGGTTATCCGGTGTTCCAGATTCGGATGCCGAGAATCCAACGAACTGGATTTTAGCCGGATCTAACAATATTTCGGATAATGATAACTTACCATCGGTATATTATAATGATTACACGGCGGGAGATAATAATGTGGATCCTTTAGGACAATTTGAGACTATTCTAGGAGGAACCTGGGGTCCTGTATCTTTAGCTAGTAATGTTCCTCTAGCAGGCACACCATCTTCAGAACCGGCTTTCCGCCGTAGTCCTGGATATCCATTGAGAGATGGAACGAACTATAATCGTATGTATCCGGTTTCAAAATTACCAAACATTGATGTGGTAATTACTCCAGATCATACCAAATGGTCTCGCGTTCCAGTATTGGAATTAGGAAATTATCCAGAATCAAATGAAGGAAGCGCGCTTACTTTCCGCTTGAGAGAAGGTACTAGTTTGAATAAAAACTCTGATGGAAGTTTGGTTGAAGATCCGAACTCTAAAGGTTGGTCATATTTCCCAGGATACGCTTACAACGTGGAGACTGGCAACCGTCTGAACTTAGTAATTGCTGAGAACTCATGGTTGCGTTCGGAAAACGGATCTGATATGCTTTGGAACCCAACCGCTAATTTCACTCAGAAATTAGGTACAATAGCCTTGGGTGGTATGCACGTACTGTATGTGCTTGCCGATTCTTCAGCCTTCCGAGGAACCATGAAGGATTTAACCTACCAAGGGGATAATATCGACGATTATCCAATCAAAGAAGAGTTGGAGAACATGCAAAGTGCCTTAACTCGTACCGATGTTTGGGGTTCTATGACCTGGTGTACCATCGGTATGCTAACGAGCAACGAATATGAGTTCGAGGACTATCGTGATATCCCAAGTGCGGTAAAAGTAGAATTACGTGTTCAAAGTCCTTATGGACAAACCGCTACTAGCGAGAATGATGGCAATCCATTATACGAGTTTAGCCTAGATGGATATAAAGCTGTCTTTAATGACTTACAAGTAGCTACGGATGCACTTGATAATATTCGCGTAGTACCTAACCCTTACTATGGTTCTTCAGGCTACGAGGATGGTCAGTTGGATAATATCGTAAAGATTACTAACCTACCTCCACGTTGTGAGATCAACATCTTTATGCCGAATGGTACCTTAATCCGTACTATTAATAAAGATAATTCACTCACATACGTAGAGTGGGATTTGAAAAACGAGTTTAACGTACCGATTGCAAGTGGTATTTATCTAATCCATATTGACGCCGGACCAGCAGGTCAGAAGGTGGTTAAATGGATGGGTAGTCTACGTCCGGTTGACCTTAACGCATTCTAAGAACGAATTAAGTGAAGAAATCCATGAGATATTTTCAGAAAATAGCCCTAGCCCTTTGTGTTCTAGGTTTCATGAACACTGCGCAGGCTGGTAACCCTCAACGTGCCGGTCAGGCTGGTGCTCCAGAACTATTAATTAACCCTTGGGCTCGTTCGGCGGGCTGGGGAGGTGTGAACGTCGCTGGCGTAACAGGGGTGCAGTCTACCTTCGTGAATATTGCAGGTATTGCAAATACACAGGGTACTGAAGTTTCCTTCACCAACACGCAATGGTTAGTTGGAGCTGGGATCGGTATTAATGCCGCAGGCTTTAACCAATCCGTTGGCGATAATGGAGTTTTGGCTGCGAGTTTTGTTTCCTTTGACTACGGTTCTTGGGAACGAACTACAGTGGAAAACCCAGATGGGGGAATTGGAAGTATTAGTCCATCTACCGCAATTATAGGATTGGGATATGCTCAGAAATTTACCGAGTCTATTCGCGGTGGTGTAAACCTTAAAATTTACACAACAAGCATGGTGGATATGACAGTTACTTCTGCGAGCGTAGATGCGGGTGTACAGTATGTAACTGGTGCGAGAGACCAAATGAAGTTCGGTATTACTCTACGTAATATTGGTCCCTCAGCCCAATACGAAGGAGAAGGTCAGTCTATCACTTTAGTGGTTCCACAAGGTGGATATGCTCAGGAATTTAATGAGCGTAGCCAATCTTTCGAATTACCGGCGACCCTTTCAATTGGTGGTAGTTATGATTTCGAGTTCTCTCAGCAACGTCTAACCATTGCGGCTGCATTCCAGTCGAATTCATTCGAAAAGGATTTGTATACCGCTGGGGTGGAATACTCATTTAAGGAAATAGCAATGCTACGTGCAGGTTATACCTTCTTTGATAACCGCGACTATGCTGTAAATACCACCGTGTTCTCCGGCTTTAACGCTGGGGTGTCTTTTGATATACCAATGTCTAAAGACAATGACAACACCTTTCAATTAGATTATTCATTCCGGTCAACGTCCTTCTTCTCAGGAGTGCATAGTATCGGAGTTTCTATTCTCCTCTAAAAGAACTAGTAGGAAGAATATTTAATATCTTTGCAACGTGGAAAAGGCCTCATTGAGGTCTTTTCTCGTTTAATATTTCTACAAAATGGGAGTAAGTTATTACACTAAAGAAGGTCTAGAGAAGCTGAAAAAAGAGCTAGATCAACTTAAGCATATTGAGCGTCCAAAAATTTCAGGACAGATCGCTGAAGCTAGAGATAAGGGTGACCTTTCTGAGAATGCTGAATACGATGCAGCGAAGGAAGCACAGGGTTTGTTAGAGATGAAGATCAGCAAATTGGAGGATACCCTTGCTAATGCTCGATTGATGGACAGCTCCAAAATTGATACCAGTAAAGTGATGGTTTTAGCTACGGTTAAAATCAAGAACTTAAAGAATGGTATGGAGGTGAAGTACAAGCTAGTAAGTGAAAGTGAGGCGGATTTGAAAGCTGGAAAAATTTCAGTTAGCAGTCCAATTGGTAAAGGTCTTACTGGGAAAAAAGTTGGTGAGATTGCTGAAATCCAAACACCAGCAGGTAAAATGGAGTTTGAGGTTATCGACATTCAGTTTGACTAATCATGGCTTCTATTTTTTCCAAAATTATTGCAGGCGAGATCCCGGCTTATAAAATAGGAGAGACAGAGAAAAGCTGCGCTTTCCTGGATATTTTCCCACTTCACTCGGGTCATACTTTAGTAGTCCCCAAAAAGGAAGTTGATTACCTTTTTGATCTTCCAGAGGAGGATTACCAGGATTTGATGGCCTTTTCAAAAAAAGTGGCCCATGCGGTAGGGAAAGCTATTCCTTGCAAGCGTGTAGGCCTAGCTGTTATAGGCCTTGAAGTGCCACATGCTCATATTCATCTCATTCCTATAGATCAGGTAAGCGATATCGATTTTTCCAGGCCTAAATTGAAATTTAGTGAGGAAGAGATGGAGCAATATGCGGCAAAAATTCGAGCTAATTTAAGCTAAGCGATCGGGGTTATCCTTTAAAAATTTATCCCAGGATTTCGTTTTAGCGAGGGAGCCAAGCGGATGACTATCTTGATAGTGATGACACAGAGCTACCGCCAAACCATCCGAAGCATCTAGGTATTTAGTTTCAATTTTATGACCAAAGCTTTTTTCGAGCATGGCATAAACCTGTTCTTTACTAGCACTCCCTTTACCGGTGATACTCTGTTTGATTTTTCTTGGCGAATATTCTTCCACCGGAATATCTTTGAAAAGGGCAGCGGCCATTATCACACCCTGTGCTCGCCCCAGCTTTAACATGGATTGGACATTTTTACCAAAGAAAGGGGCCTCAACAGCCATTTCATCGGGTAAGTAGTTTTCAATTACATCCAGTGTACTTTCAAAGATTTGTTTTAATCGAAGAATTGGAGAATCTGCGGGTTTAAACTTTATACTATCTAAATGGATGAGCTTGAAGTTTTTCCCAGAAGTTTCAATCAGGCCGTAGCCCATAATTTGAGTTCCAGGATCCACACCGAGGATGATTTTTTCTTTCGCCATTGGACCAAATTTAATGCTTTACTTTGTTCTAATGATTGCCAATTTCGTCTTGCTTTTCCTGGCTCTTTTGGCCTATGGCTACCTGTGGCGGTTTCTACAAACCGGACTTAATAATGTAAATGGGCAAGTGGTCTTAGAATCTAAAGGTGATCTCAAAGACTTGGCGGTTCTGATCCCTCATAAGAATGATACAGCGGTCCTTCCCCAATTGTTAGATTGTTTAGACAAGATAGATCATGGTCTTTCAGTTTATATAGTGGATGATTATTCCGATCCTTCCAATGCAGAAACCTTGCGCGGTCTAGCAGAGTCTTATCCGATAAAACTGATTTCGAATGAAGCAAACCCCGGAAAGAAAGGAGCCATAGCCTTTGCTTTAGAGCAAATCAACGAGCAGAATATTTTGCAACTGGATGCAGATGTAGTTCCAGCTGACAACTTATTCCATGAATTATCTAAAGTTTGGACCAATTCTACGCAGTTAACGATTGCTGCTATTCGCATGAAACCCGTATCCAATTTTTGGTCAGAACTAGCGGCTTTGGACCACCTCGCATTGCAATTGAGTACTTTCGCTAGTGCTGCCAATCATACACCCATTATGGCGAGTGGGGCATGCATGCTTTACCAAAAGAATTCATTTCTTAAGTATTCGAGAATAGGAGAAAATTGGCAAAGTGGTGATGACACTTTTTTTGCGCAAGCTCTAGCAAAAGACGATGCTAATGCTATTTCATATAATCCGATGGCATTTTCTACCACCATGGCACCAACTAGTTTTAAAGCTTTTATAAAGCAAAGACTACGCTGGGGTGCAAAGACTCCGGCTTATCCCTCGTCTAAAGCCAAGATTATAGCCCTGATTGTTGCTTTTATAAACGGCTATTTGATTTTTGGGACCCTTGCTACTTTGACCGGTTCGATGAACGTTTTTTTTCTGGCGTTTTTTTGGGTTCTTAAAGCATGGGGTGATTACCATTTGTTAAGAGCGTATGCTCAGAGGACAGGAGAGATAGACCTATTGAAAGGCTACCCTCTTAAAGCACTTGCTTACCCATTTTACATCAGCCTTGTGGTTATGTTGATTCCTTTTGCGCCAAAGCAGCGATGGCTGAAAGCTTAGTCTTTTTGGATTATACGCTGAAAATCTCCACCCGTAGGATTCTGGAATACCTTAAGGTCAAAGTTTTCGACCGCTGCCAGTAAGTGATCCATAATATCGCTTTGGATGCTTTCATAGTTAATCCAAGCAATGTCGTTACTGAAGCAGTAAATTTCCAGGGGAATACCTGTTTCCGTTGGCTGTAATTGACGAACCATCAAAACTTCATTAGAGGCAATTTTGGGATGCTCCATCAGATAGTTTTCAATGTATCGACGAAAGACCCCAATATTGGTCATCTGTCGACCATTTATCAGTTCGGTTTTGTCCGCTTTAGAGGTTCGGTTCGCTTCTTCAATTTCCGCCTGACGCTGATTCACAAAGCTTTCTATTCTTTGAAATTTCCGAAAGCGAGTGAGCATTTCCTCGTTTACAAACTTTATAGAATGGATGTCAATATTTATACTTCGTTTAATCCGACGAACCCCCATGTTGGTCATTCCCCGCCAGTTAACAAAGCTATCGCTGATAAAAGCATAGGTGGGAACCGTGGAAATGGTTTTGTCCCAGTTTCGAACTTTTACTGTGGTTAGGTTAATTTCCGTAACATCGCCATCGGCTCCGTATTTGGGCATACTTACCCAGTCGCCAATACGGACCATATCATTACCTGATATCTGGATACTGGCAACTAATCCTAAAATCGTATCTCGAAAGATCAATAATATTACCGCTGTGGCCGCTCCAAAGGTGGTTAGAATAGCCGTTGCGCTCTTATCCAATAGATTGGATAAAATGAAAACACCTCCGGAAATATAAATGATGATTAAGGCCACCTGAACGTAGCTGCTTAGCGGCTTTCCTTCAAAACGTTTGGAATTAAGCCCGATATATTCAAGCGCTTTCAGGAATTTATGGCAGACATTAATCACATTGATTATCACATAAGTAACAACCAATTTCCGGAGAATCTCTACCAATAGATCGGACTTCTCAAATAAGTCAGGTAAAGCATAGTATACTACGATAGCAGGCACCAAGTGCGAAAGTGATCGGAAAACGCGCTTTTCTAAAAGGACATCATCGTAGTTGTTCTTAGAGCGCTTAACATAGCGAGTGACAAGCCTTAAGATCAATTTCCTTGCAATGAAATCGACGACTAGACTGAGCAGCAAGACCAAAGCCAAATCGATTCCAAAGGTGATACGATCAACCCAAATTTCACTTAAGCCTGAAGAACTTAGCCATTCATTGGCCCAATGATTAATCTGCATATGCTAATTCTAAGTGATAGAAAACAAAGCTACAATTTAAGGTGTATATCGCAGGCCATTATGTCGAACGCCCACGGTTTGGAAGTAACCGAAAGCGGATGTTTTTTCATTTCCTTCTTTGTGGATATTTCCAACAACCATTGCTGGCGGAGCGTCGAAGGGTGAGCCGGTTTGAACTTGACTCTGTAATACATTGAGGTAGTCCTCAAAATCAGCGGAAACAGATTGAATAAAAACGGTCAAACTATCTGGTTCATTTCCATCTTCCGGTTCTTCAAATGGGCCGTATATAGCGATGGGAGGGAAGAGTCCTTGCCCAAAGTAAATACCATCAACATTTTCATCATTAATGATAATATTCTCTTGCGCAAAAAGGGAATCATTTAGCTTTCGCTTGATGCGGTAGTAATTTCCCTTGCCAGGAAAATCACCAAAATACATTAAGGCATATTCCCCTTCAAAAAAGGCTTGAGGCGTAGTGCTGCGGTTTAGGGTAGCTTGCTTCATCGAGTCAATCGGAGGAACAGGTCGTAAGGTGTCTAATTTGGTTAACCAGACTCCCTGAATTTTTTCCGGATAATTTGTGCCTACAACTTCAACCCTCAATTGATATTGTTTGTTGAAGCTAGCTCGGAAATTGGCTTCATAATGTCCTGGGAGGCTATTTGACTCATCCAGAACCACTACTTCTTGTCCGTTTTCAAAGATGCTTACCCTGGCATTTGAAATTGCCTTAAACCCTTGGTTGTCGAAGTAGGGCGCCGTGCTCTGAAGGTCAACGTAAACGTCGGCATTATTAGTCAACATACCGTTGACTACCAACTCTGGTTCGGCCGCTTCAACATCAAGTTCAACGACATCACGGCACGATGTGAAGGTGATCAAGAATAGGCCGAGTAGTATATAGGGAAGATTTTTCATGATCAGAAATTAAAGTTCCAGGTTACCGAAGGGATGATGGTTCCAAAAATGGAAAGCTGCTGAGCTTGAGTATTTAGATTTTGAACGGTAGACCCGTTGCTGTTAGGTGCTTGTTCAAAGTATATCGAATAGGCATTTCGGCGTGCATAAACATTGTACAAACTAAATGACCAGGAGCTGTAGAATTTCTTTCCTTCTTTCTTTTCAGGGCTGTAGTTAGCTGATAAGTCCAAGCGATGGTAGTCTGGAATGCGGTACGAATTCCGATTTCTATAAATGGGAACCACAAAATCTTCGAATTGGAATTTCCCTTCCGGAGGCGTGATGGGCCGTCCGCTTTGGTAAGTAAAGTTCATGCCTAGATCCCAATTTTTGCTGAGTTGATAGCTTAGGACCACGGAAATGTCGTGGCGTTTATCATAGTTTGCGGCATAGCATTCTCCTGCATTAATTGCCAAACTAGGGTCTGTACTTTCAACCTTTAACTCCGTTTTCGAAAGGGTGTAGCTTATCCAGCCTGAGAGTCGCCCACTTTGCTTTCTCAGGTAGAGTTCCAATCCATAAGAGCGACCGATCCCGCTTACGATTTCTGTTTCGATGGCTTCATTAAAGATAAGGTCGGCGCCATTGCGGTAATCCACAATATTTCTGAAATCCTTGTAATAAGATTCGATTGAAAACTCGTAGGCATTGTCTGCGAAGTTCTGGAAATAGCCGAGTGCAACTTGATTTACGGTAGCCGGCTTGATGTGCATTCCTGCGGGTCTGTATAGGTCAACAGGAGTAGGGGCCGTAGTATTACTTATAAGATGAATATATTGGCGCGTACGATTGTAACTAGCCTTCAAACTTTTTTCATCATCTAATCGGTAGTTAAGCGCTAAACGAGGCTCCAGGCCATCTAAGCCATTGTAGGCTTTAATGATATCATTTTGACCGTACTCGACCCTTTCAATGACTTCGTCAAGATCGGGTAATTCTTGGTTTTGATAGATGTTTTTGGTCTGAGGTCCAAGATTGTAAAAGGACGAATACCGCACTCCATATTGAATACTAAATAAAGGACTGAATTTGTATTCATGGGAAAAGTAGAGAGAAGGCTCTAGGGCGTACTCCCTTTGAAGGGTGAGATCCACAACACCAGTTATAGTCCCTGGCTTAAAACGGTAGTAAATTGCTTCCAGGCCAAACTCGAACTCGCTGTTAGCATCCGCATAATAGGTGTACTGATTCTTTAAATGGTAATCCTGTATAGTGGACTGCAGTCTAAAATTGAACTCATCGTCTTCAGGTGTTCCAAGTGCATAAGTGTAATCACTGAAAATCAAGGAGAGATTTGAAAAAAGCTTGTCACTAAATAAATGGTTCCAACGACCGGTTACAGTGGCATTGCCCCATTCAAATCCAAACAAATCATTGATTTCAAAAACGTCTCTCCCAAAATAACCGGATAAATACACCCGGTCCTTGTCACTGAAGATGTAGTTCAGCTTAGCATTAAAGTCGTAGAAATAAAGTGTATTCTGAGAAATGGTTTCATCGGGGCTTAAACCCAAAAATATATCGGCATAGGAGCGGCGTCCGGCAATCATAAAGGCGGACTTTTCCTTTTGCAAAGGTCCTTCCAACAATAAACGACTCGATAATAAACCGAGTCCCCCTGTTCCTGAAAACTCTCGGTTATTACCATCTTTTTGCCGCACATCAACAACCGAACTTAATCGACCTCCGTAGCGAGCAGGGATGCCCCCTTTGTACAACTTTACGTCCTTAACAGCATCTGCATTGAAAATGGAAAAGAAGCCAAAAAGATGAGAGCTATTGTAAACGGGAGCTTCGTCTAGGATAATTAAGTTTTGATCGGTATTTCCTCCTCTAACATTGAAGCCATTAGAAGCTTCACCAACGGTGCTAATGCCAGGTAATAGGGTGAGGCTTCGGATAATATCTACTTCGCCTAATAAGGCGGGCATTTTCTTAACGTCCTTCACATCCACCTGAACTACGCTCATCTCAATGCTGCTTACATTGCGATCAATTTTTTCACTACTCACGATTACTTCCTGGAGTTGAGTAGTGGATTCTTTGAGCTCCCAATTGAGCTTGAGGTCACTACTCAATTCTATTTCTTTAGACTGTGTTTCGTAGCCTATATATTGGATTTGCACTTGGTAGCGGCCCGGCGGCAGACTGATGGAATAATAACCGTATACATTGGTTGAACTTCCTTTTTCCAATTGAGGTAGATAAATGTTAACTCCAATTAATTCTTCACCATTTTTAGCATCGCGTATATAGCCACTAAGGGTGTATTGGTCGTTTTGACCTTTGAGATAGGAAGCTGCTAAAAGAAATAGGGCGAGCAGCGCTTTTTTCATTTTAACTTTAAATTAGTTTTCGTGCGAACAAGTCTTATTAAAAAGAACTTATTTTTACTGGAGATTCATGTTAGTTTTATTGGCGCAAAAGTATTGCCTAAGGCCATCATCATTTTACTATTTGCGCTATTTAACACAGATTTAAGCATAAAGATCAATGGCTTTCATTCATATGGTAAATAAATTTCGTTTTGTAATTCTTTTAGCGGCGATTGGCTTCGGCTTCGCTTTTTATAACCCTACTCCAAAAGAGGAGAAGAAAGATCAATTGGTTATGAATTTGATTTATCAAATTCTACGAACCAATCACTTTTCACCGCAAGATCTAAACGATGATTTCTCGGCTAAGGTATATTCGGCCTTTTTAGAGAATATTGACTTCAATAAACGGTTTCTTTTAGAGACGGATATAGCCCGACTAGAAGAGCATCGATTGGATATTGATGATCAGATTCGGGATGCACAGCTCTCCTTTTTTAATACCGCTTTTGATGTTTATATCAAACGTTATGAGGAAAGTAAAACCTACTATAAAGAGATTTTGGCTCAGCCTTTTAACCTAGAGCGAAAAGAGTTTATCGAAACCGATGAAGAGAAATTGGACTTTGCCAAAGATCAATCAGAATTAAAAGATCGTTGGCGGAAATACCTAAAATACCGCATTTTGTTACGCATGGATGAAATGCAACTGGATGCGGAAAGCGATACTACGAATGCTGAAGTGTTAACATTGGCCGAAATGGAGGCGAAGGCTAGGGAAAAAGAAATGGAGGTCCACGACGACTGGTTTAAGTCTTTAGATGACATGGATCGATTTGACTGGATGGCTACTTATTTGAACGCAATAACAGCTATTTATGACCCTCATACACAGTATTTCCCACCAGAAAGGAAGGAAGATTTTGAAATCAATATGACCGGCCAATTACAGGGTATTGGCGCTCAACTAGGACAGAAAGGGGATTATGTAACGATTACAAAAGTTATGATCGGCAGCCCTTGCTGGAAGCAGGGCGACCTAGAAGTGGGTGACAAGATTATTCGCGTAGAGCAGGAAGACGGTGAAGTTGTGGATTTGGTCGGAATGAGTGTTCGAAAGGCCGTAAAGCACATCAGAGGACCAAAGGGAACTGTAGTAAAATTAACAGTTCGTAAGCTAGATGGTTCCAAAATGGATATTCCTATTACTCGCGATATAGTTGAATTGGAGTCTACTTTTGCTAAATCTAGTGTTTTAGGCGAGGGAGAGAACAAAGTGGGCTATATACGTTTACCTAAGTTTTATGTGAATTTCTATGGAGATGATAACCGTGATTGCGCCGAAGATGTAGCAAAAGAGCTTGAAAAACTGAAGTCAGAAGGGGTAAGTAGTGTGGTCCTAGATCTCCGAAATAATGGAGGGGGAAGCTTACAAGGAGTAATTGACATTGTCGGTCTATTCATAGATAAAGGTCCTGTCGTTCAGGTGAAAGCCCCAGGGAGAAAGCCAAAAGTTTTATCGGACAGTAAATCTGGGGTAGTTTATGATGGTCCTTTGGTAGTAATGGTAAATCAGTTTAGCGCTTCAGCATCAGAGATATTCGCAGCGGCCATCCAAGATTACCAAAGGGGAATTATAATCGGCTCTCAATCTACTTTTGGTAAAGGTACCGTACAAAATGTGGTAGATATGGACCGTGCGGTTAGCATGGCATACAGTGATATGAAACCATTAGGGGCACTTAAGCTTACCATCCAAAAATACTATCGTATCAATGGAGGAACCCCTCAACTGAAAGGCGTTCAGTCGGATATCGTGCTTCCAGATAATTATATGTTTATTCCTTACGGTGAAAAGGAACAGGATTTTGCCCTTCCCTATGATGAAATTGAGTCGGCAAAATACGAGGCCTGGTCCAAGGGAGTTCAAGCTTACGAAGATGTGATTAAGCAAAGTAAATATCGTATCGATAGTAATCAGAAATTCAGTTTAATCGAGGATTACGCCAAATGGATTAGAGAGGAGCGTGAAGACACCAAGTTCTCATTGCAGTGGGAGAAGTTTCATGCAAATCAAAATGCCTATCGGACGGAAGCTGATAAGTATAAAGGCATGCGTAAGAGTCGCGCAGAGTTAAGCGTTAAAAATAACAAAGCGGATCTCGAAGAAATTAATTCCAGCGAGGAGAATATCGAGAAAAACGAAAATTGGCATAAAGCCTTACGAAAAGACTTATACCTTTCGGAAGCCTATCGAGTGGCCCTCGATATGTCTAAAAATGGCTAACATTGAAGATTATTAAGGGAATTTGGAGTGATCCTTTAGGCGCAGCAGGGCTTGCAATTATAGCTTTTAGTGCTTTCTTGGCCCTTTTCGCTTACTCATTTATTACAGACGATACTCCAAATGCCAATGAAATGCATTTGGCTATAAGTAATAAAGCTCCGGGAACCGAAATTGATTTCTTGAGAGTTCCTAAAGGGTCGGTTGAGGTATCGGGCTGGGATGCTTTCTGGAATGGCCGTCCGTCCAGTTTTGAGCGTATTCCAATTCAGCAATTTAGCCTTGAGAATGATGAAATCCATTACCTCGAATATGGCAGTAGTTCTGATGCTCAAGCTAAAGTGTTATTCCTCGATAAGTATTTTTCAAGAGAGGAAATCACAAACGGTTACTTTCTTGAAAGGAGGTCATTTTTATTAGGTACAGATCGCTATGGGCGTGATCTTCTAAGTCGCTTGATTCTTGGTGCTAGAGTTTCCTTTTCAGTAGGTTTTTTAGCAGTTTTAATTTCTTTAATCATAGGCATTCCAATTGGTTCTTTAGCCGCCTATTATGGTGGATGGGTAGATAAAGTGATCTTATGGTTGATCAACGTGGTTTGGTCTATACCGGGACTTTTATTGGTGATTGCTATTACTCTTGCATTAGGTAAGGGTTTATGGCAGGTTTTTATTGCCATTGGTTTTACCATGTGGGTGGAGGTTGCTCGTGTTATTCGTGGCCAGATAATGAGTATACGTGAGAAAGAATATGTCCAAGCGGCTAGAGTACTTGGTTTCTCCGATTTCCGCATCATCTTTAAGCACATTTTACCCAATGCAGTTGCACCTTTAATTGTGATTTCTGCGGCTAATTTTGCAGCGGCTATTTTGGTAGAAAGCGGTTTAAGCTTCTTAGGTTTAGGGGCACAACCTCCAAATCCAACTTGGGGAACAATGATTAAGGATCATTATGCCTATCTGATAATGGATAAAGCCTACTTAGCAGTTATCCCAGGATTAGCCATTATGCTCTTGGTTCTATCTTTTATGTTCGTAGGCAATGCCTTGCGAGATACTTTGGATGTAAAAGGGTCCTAAAGCTTAATGTTTATTCCAAGTCCATTTGGACTCACGTGCAAATTTTCCAAATAGGGCATCAAATCTGAGCTCCCATGTTGCTGATGCACCCAATAAAGAATGAGATCGAAGGTGAATAAAAAGGCTCCATTAACTATCAAAGCACGACCGAAGCCTTCCCATCGATTGTATTCTGTTGGCCTATTCTTAGCTCTTTCTCGGAGGTAAAAACCACCGGCCATGTAAGCGATGTCTAATGCAGCATTTACCGCTAATATCCGCTTGATACTTTCTTGGGCCTCCCATGAATCCAGTAGGCTTAAGCTTTCCAAATTTTGACTTTGGTAATAACCGAAACCTGCAATTGCAAGATTAACGGCGTTCCAACCTAGGTTCATTTGGTGGTAAGACTGCTTCAGGCCATTGCTGTTACTAAGATGAAAGGTACTCCATGCTATATTGGAAATAGACCATGAACCCAATAGAAGCATTCCTTGCTCATTGATAGATTGCCTTTCGATGTTAAAATTCTGAAGCCAGGGCATTTCTTCTTGCGCCGGTAAGCTGCAGCAGGTAATTACAAGTAATAGGAAGGTCCAATTTATCTTTCGTGGCATTATGGGATAAGGAAAGCTTTTTAAAATTGTTCGCTCGAATCAAAGACTAAGCTGGCATCGGTAGGTTTGTGCAAAGCAGATTTTAGCTTTTCGGAAAAGGCCTCCCTTTGAATAGTAAATGCTCCCAAACTCCCTAAATAGGGATTGTAAATTTGGCAATCAATCATCTCGTAACCGAAAGCCTCCAAGCGTTGACATAGTATGATGAAACAAATTTTGCTAGCATTACTCACTTTTGAAAACATAGATTCTCCAAAAAAAGCGCCTCCAATACTTAATCCATAAAGTCCACCCACCAATTTGCCATCTTGCCAAGCTTCCACGCTGTGGGCTACACCTTGACTATGCAGGGCTATGAATGATTGAACATGTTCATCTGTAATCCAGGTACCATCTTGGCCAGGCCTCTGAATATCCATACAAGTGCGAATTACCTCCGAAAAAGCTCGATTGAAAGTTATGGTGAATTTTTGCTGATTAATTATGTTTCTGCTGCTTCGTGAAATTCTAACTTGCTTAGGACTTAGAATCGCCCTTTCTATTGGATTCCACCAGAGTAAAACTCCTTCAGGCTCATTCCATGGAAAAATGCCTAGTTGGTAAGCTACCAGCAGTCGATCCGGATTTAAATCTCCACCAATCGCAACAATATCATTGTCGATGGGCCAAAGTTCGGGTTCTGGAAACCAAAGAGAATCCTTTTGTAATTCGTAAATAGGCAATTAAAAGATAATTAGCGCTCCTCCAAATATAAGGAGACCAATGAAGAGTAGAATTAAGGTATACGGAACAATTTCTCGAGCCTTTAAACCAGTGATTCCGAGTAGGGGAAGTGCCCAAAAGGGTTGAAGCATATTGGTTAATTGATCTCCGTATGCCATTGCCATAATAGCCTTGCTTAAAGGAATATTGAGTTGGCTGGCTGTTTCAATAATTACAGGTCCCTGAATTGCCCACTGACCACCACCGCTAGGAACAAATACATTTATAATTCCAGCAGATAGAAAGGTATATAATGGAAAGCTAAAGGCCGTACTATTGGTACTAAAGTATTCGCTTAGCCCTTGAATCAAGCCTCCATCTTTCATTAAGCCCATAATTCCAAAGTAAAGTGGGAATTGTAGTAAGATTCCTGCGGCCCCTTGAATAGCTTCATCAATGGATTTTAGAAATGAATGGATGCTGCGGTGAAAGCTAAGTGCTAAACCCAAAAGCATGAGATTAATGAAATTTGGGTTTATAAAGCTAGAGTCACTGGCTTTGCTTGCTTCGATTATTCCAATGGCAATGATTGACAGCCCAATGGCTAATCCAAATAAAGTGGAGTGATCAATTTTCTCTGCTCCAGTATGAGATTCTTCTATCGGTTTTGCAGCAGTAGCTTCTATTTTTAGAAGTTTTCTTGGAGCCTTTTTAGCCAGTAAGAAAAGACAGAAAGGAAGTAGAAATAGAAGTATAAGATTCGGCCATAAATTAAGGCTGCTTAGAATCGTCTGCGTAAAATCTAAGCGCTCAGGTAAGTTGCTGGTATTTGGACTTAAGGACGCTAGGTGTCCTTTCTCCGCAACTTTAATGGGCGCGCTGCCACTGAGACCACCATGCCAAACCATTAAGCCAGCATAGCCCGCTGCGCCTAGAATGCCGTAGTTAAAGGCAATTCCTTTACGGCTAAATTCTTCGGCGGCCTTGCGAGCCATAACTGCTCCGAAAACCAAGGCTAATCCCCAATTAAAATAGGCTAGCACAAGCGTAAAAAAGGCTACTAAGGCCGTACTACTGGCAGGATCATCACTAAACTGGAGCGCCTTCTCCACAAAGCGTTTAATGGCAGGTGCTAGGGCAAGACTATGACCCAACACTAGGATCAACATCATTTGCACCATAAAAACCAATAAGGGGCCATTCCATAGCCCCTTCTGCCAGTCTATGAGTGATTTTTCGAGTCGCTGACTTAGTTCACCCTCCGCATAGATCCAATACAAGAGGAAACTGAATAAACTTAGCAATATGGCAATCGCAAAGGGCGATGGCAGCATAAAGCGAAAAGTTTTTTCGAATTTCCTTGCGAAACTCATTGCCTAGAAGGGGAGATCGTCATCATCCTCCTCATAGGGTGTCATACTAGGAGGTTTTGAAAAATCATTTCCCTGAGTATTTCCATTGGCAAAATTACCATCATCGCTTGGCGCACTTTGAGCTGGGGCACTAGCGCCGCCTGACTTTTCAATCCGCCAGCCTTGGATAGAATTAAAGTATTTAACCTCTCCTTGAGGAGAGGTCCATTCACGTCCTCTCAAGTTAATACCTATGGTAACTTTTTCACCTTCGCGATAGGCGTCCAAAAGGTCTGTTTTATCTTGAACAAACTCTATACTTAAATGCTGTGGGTACTGTTCTTCTGTGGTAACTACGATTTCACGTTTGCGAAAATTCGCACTTACTTGTTGGGTGTCACTAATGCGTTTTACCGTTCCGCTTACTTCCATTTGATTTAGTTGCGATTTAGTCGGTCACTTAGAAGCACTTTCCATGCTTTTTGGACCTTATTTTTAGCTAAAAGTTCTTTGGCGTATTCATGTAGTTGCTCACGAGCTTCCATGCCATCTGCCGAGTTGGCTAAGATATCCTTGATTCTTGGATGATTTGCAATTTCAGTAATTTCTTCATCATTAGGCATCCGTTCTACATTTCCGAGCTTTCCAAGATCATTCCCAGAAAGAAAAACGCTGTTCCGAATACGAGGAGGTATCTGGTCGATGCCAATACCTAAGGTCATCAAAGGCTTCTCCACTTCAAACATTGACTCACCGGTGGCACGGGTGTACCAGTTTGCCCCCATTCGAGCTACCAAATCCAATTTGGTGCAATCGGTAATGCCGTTTTCATTTAGAACCGATTCATCCACATGCATTTTAAGGACTTCGCAGATAATCAAATTACCTGCTCCTCCTTCCTCGCCTAAGTAAATGATGTCATTTACTTTACATTCAAACTGTACGGGCGACTCTTTAACCCTAAAAGGCTTCACTAGCTCCGACTCGATTGGACTAAGACCTGCTTTTAGAAACTCATTTACTCCCGACGGGTATTCCGTTGACGAAAGCGACATCTGTTCTACGATATCAAAATTTACCACATTGATAACCACTTCACGGGTTTTTTCAATGTTGTGTAGAGTATCTTTATTAGTGTTGTTTCGAACTCTCCGGTTGGGAGAAAATATTAAAACGGGAGGACGAGTGCTAAATACGTTAAAGTAACTGAAGGGGCTGAGGTTAGGATTGCCGTCTTCATCTATTGTACTGGCAAAAGCGATTGGGCGGGGACCCACCGCCGCAAGTAAATGGGCATGCGCCTCTTTACCTGGTAGCTCGTTTAAATTTATTGATTTCATTCCTTTTCTGATGTGAAGCAAAAATAAGGATTTAGACCTGCCTTTTCACTTTCAAACGGGTGACAAATGTTTCTCATAGGTGGTGCTAAAAAAAACCTAATCTCTTTATAGAATTTAGGTTTTGTTATATATTTGCCGCCCTTATGCGGGCGTGGTGGAATTGGTAGACACGCTAGACTTAGGATCTAGTGCCGCGAGGTGTGAGAGTTCGAGTCTCTCCGCCCGCACTAAGAAAAAAAAGGCTGACAGTTTTGTCAGCCTTTTTTCATTCCAAAATTATTTTTTGTGAACTCTGGGCAGCTTTTCCTTTTACCTTGACAAGGTAAACTCCTCTGGGGAAAGTTTTTAGATCTAGAGTAGTGATACTGCTTTGGTCGAGATCGTTGCGGCGCAACAATTTTCCATTTACATTATAGATTTCATAATACTTGAATATCCCAATAGGGTAGGTCATTTGTGTACTTCCATTTGTAGGATTCGGGAAAATTTCCAAGGTAGTTGTTGTCCGTTCTATTTCTCCCAAATTGGTAACATCAATACATGCAGAGGTATCCCTGCATCCATTCAGAGTAACCTCCACTGCATAACTTCCATTTTGGACTAAATTGAAGGTGCGATTTCGAACGCCTTGTATTGCTTTTAAGCCATCATTACAATCTAGCCATTGGAAGCTTGCATTCGTATCGGTTTCATTAGCTTGAAGCTGATTCGAGGCAATACGGCTAGCGGAAGAGTCTAAATTAACAATCGTTAGGTTAAGGCTAAGGATTGTATCACAAGGACCTGAGTTGGCCAAGGTATCTTGGTATAATCCACTTATTAAGTAAGTCTGCCCGTTAATAGCTGTATAGGGTCCGCAGGAAGTAATGGTCTGACTTAGCTGTAAATCGCTTCCCATTAATGGGCTGCTGACGTAATTAGATCCGTTGCCATTTAGGGCAAAATTATGGAGGGTACCGTTGTTGGTTCCGGCCTCGTCAATTACGGAATTGATGGAAGTGTTATTTCCTGCAGCTAGACCTTCGTTAAATTTGTAATAGGCGACCAGATTGGCTGGGGGAACGCAGATTTCATTACTATCGTTAATCGAAAGCTGACTCGCACTTAAGGCAGTGTTCCAAATTCGTATTTCATCAATATCACCTTCAAAATAATTGATTCCGTCTACGCGGCGTCCAATTGCAAAGCCGCCTGAGCTTGTGTTAGTGCCAGTTAAGCGACCGGTAGTATCCAAAATTCCATCAACATATAAGCTTACTAAGCCCCCCGTGTAACTTACAGCAACATGGTGCCAATTGCCATCATTAACAGGAGTGTTGCCGCTTATTCCGGAACCACCAATTTCCAGCCGAATGGCGTTCCCCCATAACACATTAAATGTAAAACGGGTCCCGGTAGACATGGTGCCCCAATTCGCTATTACCTTTTGTCCGCCTTGGCCAGGAATGGAATTGGCGGTGGTTCGAATCCAAGCTTCAATCGTACGATCGGCATTTCCGATGATACCAGTGTAGGAGCTTGATATATAGTCATTGGTGCCGTCGAAATTTAGGCCGGTTTGAGCATTACTGTCAAGCGCTAGCGAAAAAAGGAAGATCAGGAATGGCAGTACTAGTGCTTTTTTCATGGCATGGTTTAAGTTTCAAATATAGCTATTCCTTCAGTTCAATTTTAATAGGAACCACAAAGCTCATTCGTACCGGTTTTCCTCTTTGGCTGGCCGGTGTGATCTGAGGTAAGGAGCTTATAACCCGAATGGCTTCGTCATCTAACCAGGGGTCAACCTTTCTCAGTAATTTTACATTCGAGATGTGTCCATCTTTTTCCACTACAAATTGGATAATAACTCGGCCCTGAATTTTCAATTCTCGAGCGGCATCACTGTACTCGAAATTCTGACCTACATATTGCAGTAATTTTTCTTGGAAGCATTTCTTTTTCTCCTCGTTGCTGCTGTTTTTATCGCATCCCGGAAAGATGGGTACAGATTCTACCACAGCAAAGGGTATAGGGTCTTCTAATTCTTCCAAGACTTCAGCTTCTTCTTCTATAACTTCAACATCCCCGTCTACATATCGGACGTCTTGATCATCACTTATAATAAACTCGCTTTCATCAGTTTCCGTGGCTCTCATATCCAATTCATTATCTACTTCAATATGATCGTCTATGATATCGAGCTGGGATGGAAGTTCCTTTGGAGTTTCTTGTTTTGTTTTTTGCGGAGGCCTGGTAGTTATAGGAATTACAATATCATCGCTATCTACAATAACTACGGGTTTGGGCTCTGGCTTGTCTTCCGAAAAGTTGATATTAAACAAGCCAATCATGGCAAGAATAGATAGAGCTAAGCCAATTAAAAAGAAATGCGTTCGGTATTTCTCGAGGTCGATTTTAGGGTTCTTCTTGATTTGCATGACATCAGATTTACTTCTAATGTACACTATTAATGCTGCATTATTAGTGACTCTGGTCAAAAAAGAGGCCGGCTAAATGCCGGCCTATTCTAATTTTTGA
>CBFHRN010000023.1:0-27508 GCA_965658275.1 Croceimicrobium sp. | reverse complement strand
GGCCACATTTTCCATTTCCACCGCATCGGCGTACCCGTCAATTGAAAGCAATAGACCCCAATTGTTCGAGCTAAATTGCCCTTTGGCGCTGGCTTCGGTGGCGTAAGCCTTCACATAAAGGTCATTGTCTTTCCGGTAATCGAAGCGTATGTCTACAAAATGGAGTGCAGCGATACTTAATTCAAAATCGCCATTTTCGCTTTCGCCGGATTTGAAAATAGACCAATTATTGACCCTTCCTAGTTGAACAAGGTGCAAGTCCCCATTTTCAAGGCTTAAAGCCTGAAGGGGAATTTGATCTCCAAAAACATCCCACATCTTAAATTCAAGAAAGAGAGACTCAACTTGAAAAAGCGTGTCATTTAAGTCATTGGAGCCTTTGGCTAATACCTGCTCGAGTTCAATGGCGGCCATTGGAAACTTACGCAAGCTGATTGAAGCCTGCGCAACTGATATTTCGCCGTTGAGGTTCTCATTGAGCGAGTCAATAACCATTGCTTTGATTTGATCCTGCTTCCAAAAAAGAAAGCCAATGCATAATCCAAGCAATAAGAGTAGAGTTCCTAGGATCCAGGCGAATGTTTTGAAAATTCGTTTTCTCATCCTAAAATCCTAAACGCGAAAAAAGCAATTTTTCTGATTAGTGTATCATTAAAAGATCCACTTCTTTTGGACTAAGACTGCGCCATTGTCCTCTTCGAAGGTTCTTTTTGGTGATTCCAGCGAAAACAGTTCGGTCTAATTTTACCACTTCGTAGCCCAAATGCTGGAAGATTCTCCGAACAATTCGATTACGCCCAGAATGAAGAACCACACCAACTTGGTTTTTCTCCTTTCCATCAATAAAGCTAATTTCATCTACTTTGATGGGACCATCATTAAGTTCTAGTCCCTCGGAAATCGCGTGGAAATCCGCTAAAGTCAATTTCTTGTCTAGGGTTACATCGTAGATTTTCCGAGCGCCGTGTGAAGGGTGGGTAAGCTTTTTAGCAAAGTCACCATCATTAGTAAAAAGTAGAACACCCATAGTTTGTCGATCAAGTCGACCCACTGGGTAAATACGCTCTTGCCCGGTATTGGCCATCAATTCCATAACAGTCTTACGCGCTTTGGGATCATCTGTGGTTGTGATATAACCTTTGGGTTTATTAAGCACGTAATAAACTTTCTTTTCGCGACGAACAATGCTGCCATTAAATTTAACCGTATCGCGAGGACCAACTTTATAGCCCATTTCTTGGATAACCTTTCCATTGATCTCTACTAGCCCGGCAGCAATTAATTTATCGGCTTCACGTCGACTAGCGAGGCCAGCATTGGCTAAGAATTTATTCAAACGGGTGGCGTCCTTAGAACCTTCCGTATTGGCCTTAATGTTGAAGTTTTTTTCATTTTGAGGTTTTACGGGTCTTTTAGGACCTTTTCCTCCCGTTTTGCGAGCAGGCTTGTTGTCCCCACTTGCACCAAATTTCGCCCTAGGGTTGGGCTTTCTAGAATCTTTACGGCTCATGCTTTTAATTTTTGCACAGCCCTTATCGCCTCTGCCGGTTCGCACCGGGAACGCTTCAGGCTTATTTCGGGCGGCAAAAGTAGTTCGAATTTATTTGTCTAGCAAGACTCGAAGCCTATTAAATGACTGATTACTAGGAAAAAGACTTATGAGTTGCCCGCTCGATACATTTTATAGATTTGCGAAGCCACCATAAATATTCCCAAAGGAAGAACGACGAAAGAAAGTTTATTAAACTCCCATGCTTCTTGGAAGTCAAAATGCAAAAGGTGCTGGATGCCGCGTGTCATCCCACAGGCATAGCACTCCATGTCAAAAATCAATACAGATAGGCACATACTTTGGCCCTCATCAAAATGATCAGCAGGCAAGTAAAGAAGAAAGGCTAAAGCTATTAAACTGAGGCCCAAAGAAATCAGAGCTCTTTGTTTGGAAGGAATTCGATGAATTAACTTACTGAGCATTTTTGGAAATTTCAAGTTCCACCGATTCACCTGCTTTTAATTTGGTAACCAGTGCTTGTTTTTGTGTGCCTCCACTGAGTATCGCATTAACCGTGTTGGGAGGGTTAGAACCTTCGTTATCGGCTTTTATGCGAATAATGCAAGCTTCGCCGACAGGAAAATAAAAACTTTGGCGGTACTTTTTTATAGCCAAGTTCTTCTTGATTAGCAGTCCGTTGTGGTAAATAGATACTTGATCATTGTCTTCTTCAAAAGTGTCCCATAAATCCAAGCGAATACTATCGGTTTCCCATTTTAATGGAACCTTGGTCCCATCTCCAATGGGTTGGGATAGGTCAACCGTGGCGATTGGATCACCTTCCATTCTGTTGGAGTCTAAATCTAAATTGGACTTGGGTTTTTCCTGCGGTGCTTTGTCGTATTCTAAAATATTGGGCCCAACGATGTGAATTTCGCCTTCGGCACAAAACTCCCCATTGGCGAATGCTCCTTTAAAGGGACCAATGATCATGTTCTTATCCTCGATGCGTGTGATTTCTAGCGTTTGAGCCGAGATGTAGCAGAAGTCAGCTTCCGCGGTATCCGCTCGTGTACTTAGGTTGGCGATCTCTCTAAATTGAAGGGTTTTTTGGTTCCGATTTAATTTTCCAATTAGGCTAGAGGTCGTTTCGTCGGTTCCATTGAAGTCGGTTATGGATTTTCCTTCAATGGTTCCATCTTCCGCTATTTCGAAAATCAACTTGATGGTATAAGCCTCAATGCCATCGGCTTTAAGGGTTCCCATAAACTCTTGTTTCTGAGCATAAAGAGCGCTGTTAAAGCTCAGTAGCACGAAGGAAAAGAGACAGATTTGATTTTTTAACATAGTGCAAAGATGTATTTTTTTACATTTGAGCGAAACAAATTCAAAACAATCGACTACATGAAAAAGAATCTATTCTTTTTGGTATTGAGCTTATCCTTATTGGCTAGTCCAATTTATGCTTCGTTCCCGATTTCAAAGGAGAAAGCCCAAACCGAAGTTAAATCCGAATTAATCATTGACGCCCAAGATTTAGAATTGTCACAAGAGTTAAGTAATGCAGATCTTGCAAGCTTTGCTGACGAATCTTCTGACGACGACGAGGATCGCATGTCTAGTAAAGAGGAGGAAATGTTGATTACCGTTTTATTATGGTTCTTCTTAGGTTGGGCTGCTGCTCACCGTTGGTACAAGAAGAAACCAGTTGGTTGGAACATCCTTTACATCTTAACTGGAGGTGGTTTTGGAATCTGGGCTATTGTAGACCTAGTGAATATCCTTACCGGAAAATTCTAGTCAAACAGCTTAAGAATATCAGAAAGGGTTCCCGTTGGGAGCCCTTTTTTTTATGGGTAAAATGCATCTTCAATATGTTCAATTCGATATTCTGGTTGAAAGGTTATAGCCACAATATCGAATCGGATTTCCCCGTGCCAGTTGATTAAGCCGGAGTATGCATTGGCTGCCTGGATTAAAAAGCCTTGTTTCATTTTAGAGACGAAGTCCTGCGGATAGCCGTAGAAGTCCGTTTCTCTAGCTTTTACCTCGGCGATTACCAGGACTTTTTTATCGGATAGGATAAGGTCTATTTCCTTTTTTCGAAAACGCCAATTTCGCGCGAGAAGTTTATAACCTTTTTGCAGCAGGTATTGCAGCGCTTGGTCTTCTCCTTTACGACCCTGTTTTTGGTTGTGACTCATTTTGGAAGCGGATTAAGGTTTGACTCGAGTCTACTGATACTCGAACTTGCTGTCCAAAAATAAGGCATTGGTTGTCTGATTGATGCCCCGCGGGAATACCGAAGGCCACTGGGAAAGAATAATCCGAAAAGTGGCGCGCTACGATCTCAGAAGCACTTTCTCCAAACGGAATGTTATTGTCATTCATGTCTGTTAAGGTCCCAATAAGAACCCCTTCAATGGCTTCGAAGTAAGCATTTCGCTTGAGATTCCACATCATTCGGTCTACGTGATATAGGTACTCATCAAGGTCTTCAAAGAACAAGATTTTACCCTTTGGATCTATAGAAGAAGGTGAGCCGAGGAGGGAATAAATCATACTTAGGTTTCCACCGACAATTTCACCTTGCATTAGGCCAGTTCTGTTATAGCGATGATGCGGCGCGGTTATCTGATAGTCTTCTCCAGTTAATGCTTTATAAATGGTAGTTAAGCTTTGGGAAGTGTTTGCGGCAAAATTGATTGGCATGGAGGCGTGTAAAGTGCACCAACCTAAATTGTGAAGTGCCGAATGAAAAACCGTAATATCACTAAACCCGATCAACCATTTAGGTGACTTTTGGAAGGCCCTAAAGTTTAGACTATCAATAAGCCGAACCGAGCCGTATCCTCCGCGTGCGCATAGAATGGCCCTGCACTCAGGGTCATCCAAGGCCTCTTGGAAATCCGCTATTCGAGTAGAATCATCGCCGGCAAATTGATGCGATTCAGCCCAAAGTTTTTCGGTGAAATAAGGCTCAAAGCCCCATTTTCTGATTTGTGCTAGCGCGGGCTCGAGTTCTTTTTTACTGATTTTGCGAGCTGGCGCTACAATCCGTATTCGATCGCCTGCTTTAAGTGAACTTGGCCGTTTCATCTTGCCATTTCAATTTCACGTAAATAGCGTTGAATGGTATTTTCTAATCCCAAGTAAAGGGCATCACTAATCAAGGCATGGCCGATGGAAACTTCGAGTAATGTCGGGATTTCCGAACAGAAAAAGCGCAGATTTTCGAGGCTTAAATCATGGCCTGCGTTGAGACCTAAACTTAACTTATCGGCTTCCTCTGCGGCTTTTTTGTAAGGCTCTATGGCCTTGATTGGATCTGCGGAAAACCCGGTTGCAAAACCTTCGGTATATAGTTCGATTCGATCCGTGCCGGTTTGCTGTGCGGCTTTAATTTGATCTAAGTCGCATTCCATGAAAATAGAAACACGAATATTGGCCTTTTGGAAGCTTTCAATGGTATCGCGTAAAAACTTCTGATGGTCAATCGCATTCCAACCGGCATTAGAGGTAAGTACTCCAGGAGGATCAGGCACTAAAGTAACTTGGGCAGGTGCCGCTTCAAGAACTAGTTCATTAAAGTCGGGCGAAGGATAGCCTTCAATATTAAATTCGGTTGAGAGAACCTTTGTGAGTTTTCGCACGTCATCATAACGGATGTGCCTTTCATCCGGACGAGGATGAACGGTGATTCCTTCAGCGCCGAAACGTTCGCAGTTTAAAGCGGCCTCCACCACATCGGGTACATTGCCTCCACGTGCATTGCGAAGGGTGGCAATTTTATTAATATTAACAGATAGCTTTGTCATCGGCACAAAGATAAAGCCTTAAGTTTGCTTCTTATATGCGTGTAGGAGATCATATTTTAAATGACTTTAAAGCCCTCAGCCTCAATGAGAGAGTTGGCGATTTATTGCCTTTAATGGAAGAGTTAAAGTGCAATCATTTACCTATCGTACACGAAGGGAAATACTTAGGGCTTATTTCGGAAGACGATTTATTGGATATTGAAAATGAAGATGATTTATTAAACAATCATATCAAAGTTATTAAGCCCTATTACATAAATCCCGAGCAGCATATTTACGATGCGATGAAAGTTATAGGCTCTGGCGATTTGACCGTTTTGCCCGTGGTTAATGATGAAGAAAAGTACCTGGGTTATGTAGCGCCTAATGAGTTGATGTGGGATTTAGGTCAACAATTAGGTTTTGTAGAGCCAGGTTCGGTGATTGTATTACGCGTAGCGCTCCGCGATTATCATATTTCGCAAATTGCTCAAATTGTTGAATCTGAGGATGCGCTTATTTTAGGGTTGCAACTACGCAGTGAGGGTCCGGACTTTGCCCGAGTAGCCCTGAAGATTAATCAGTTAGACCTAAGTCGAATTATAAAGTCCTTCGAGCGCTATTCCTATGATATTTTGGAGGTGTATCATCAAAGTTTATTTGATGATACGGGCAGAGACCGCTACGAAGGTTTGATGAAATACCTCAATATCTGATCATGAGGATAGCGGTTTTTGGTAAGAAAATCAGTGCTGAGGCACGCGAGGATATTGAAAAGCTGCATCGGGTCTTGTTGGACCATAATATCAACTTTAAGGTCTTTCATAGGCTCAATACCTTCATAAAAGAGCATTGCGACCTTGGTCTGGATTTACAGGAGTATCGCAGTCATGAAGACCTATTAAACTACGCCCCTGATTTTTTAATTACCATTGGAGGGGACGGTACTATTTTGGATGCTACCACCTTAGTGAGAGACAGCGGTATACCTATTTTGGGAATAAATACCGGTCGATTGGGCTTTTTGTCGAATGTAAACCGAAAGAATATTGAGGATAGCATTAAAGCCCTATTAAATAAAAACTACCGCTTAAACCAAAGGCGGTTGTTGAGTTTGGACTGTCCCAGTCTAAAATTGGAAATGCCCTTTGCCTTAAACGAAATTACTGTCAGTCGAAAAGATACCACAGCGATGGTAACGGTAGAGGTAAAGATTAACGGTGAGTTCTTTAATAATTATTGGGCGGATGGCTTGATTGTAGCTACCCCAACAGGTAGTACCGGTTATTCCTTAAGCTGTAATGGCCCTATTATTATGCCCGGTTCGGAGACCTTTGTTATAACTCCCATCGCTCCACACAATCTAACGGCACGCCCCTTCGTTATTCCCAACACTTGTGAGGTAGAATTAACGGTGCGTAGCAGGGAAGAGCAAAACTTGATTTCATTGGACTCTAGGATTTATTCGATTGCCAATGGTGAAAGTCTGAAGATCGGTTTAGCAAGCTTTACCATCGCCCTGGTTGAAACCCCAGATCACACATTTGCCCAAACCTTGCGGAATAAGATGATGTGGGGAATGGATAAAAGAAATTAAAAGCATTTCTATCCTCGCGATTTATTTATATTTGCGCCCCCAAAATGAATTATAATCGTTTCATAATCAATATCCTGGTGCTTTGCCTGCCACTCTTCTTGAAAGGGCAGTATCTAGAAGTAGGTGTTAATGGTGGAGGCTCCAATTTTTTAGGCGATGTTGGAAATTATGGTTTTGACATCCCTAGAGGCTTTCATGCCGGAGGATTAATTCGCTATAATTTCAATGAGCATTGGTCTGTTCGATTAAATGCAAACTATGGCGAGGTTGAAGCTCGCGATTCTTGGTCTTCATTAGCGGAAAGGAAAGAGCGAAATTTATCTTTTCGTTCCGAAATTAGAGAGGCTTACTTAGTAGCAGAGTTTAACTTTTTTCCTTTTGAACCGGGTCGAAAGAAAATGTCACATACCCCTTATATCAATGGGGGCTTTGGTGTTTTCAGTTTTAGCCCTGAGGCCTATTTTGAAGGCACTTGGCATGATCTCCGATCTTTGCGCACCGAAGGGCAAGGAACGTCCTTAAATAGAGGGGCTCCCTATGCCACGGCTTCCAGCTTCTTTATTTTTAGCATGGGCTACAAGTGGTCTTTAGCGCGTTGGTCTTCTATTGCACTGGAATCTTCTTTTAGAACCACCTACACCGACTATCTAGATGACGTGAGCGGATATTATGCCGATCCACAAGTCTTAAGAGAAGAAGTTTCACCGCTTTCCGAAACTTTAGCCGACAGAAGTTTGAGTGCTAGCGATAAAGAGAATACCTTGCGCGGTAATCCCGCAAATAGAGATTGGTACATCTTTACAGGTGTTACCATTCAGTTTAAATTTGGCGAACTTTATGAAAAGTGCGCCAGTTTCGTGGGTAAAAAGTAGTAATGTCAAGCCTTAAGGAACAAATAAAATCCGCCAAGAACCGACCTCAGCATGTAGCTATCATTATGGATGGTAATGGACGTTGGGCGAAAAGGAAAGGCTTCCTTAGAGCAATTGGTCATGAAAATGGTGTGGATGCACTTCGAAACGTAGCAACTGCTGCGGCTGAGGCTAATATCAAATATCTTACGGTTTACGCTTTTAGCAGTGAGAACTGGAGTCGCCCACCGAAAGAAGTGAAAGCTTTAATGGGTCTTTTGGTGACCCACTTGCGGAAAGAGTTAAAGACATTACGTAAAAATGACATCCGCCTTAAGGCTATAGGTGACGCTACGGCCTTGCCAAAAAATGCCCAAAAGGAATTGGCGGAAGTGATCGATTTAACAAAAGATCACAAACACATGACGCTTACCCTAGCCTTAAGTTATGGTTCGAGAGAAGAACTGACTCGAGCGGCTCGTAATTTAGCGCAAGAGGTGGCAGAAGGGAAGCGCAGTGTAGAGAGTATCGACGAAAAGGCTTTCGCAAAGGCCCTCTACACTCATGAGATGCCAGACCCAGACTTATTAATCCGCACTAGCAACGAATTCCGAATTAGTAATTACTTATTATGGCAAATCGCCTATTCGGAACTCTACTTTACACCAAAGTTATGGCCTGATTTTGGGGCGGAGGATTTGTATGAAGCCATTGCTGATTATTTAGGTAGGGAAAGGAGATTTGGAAAAACAAGTGAGCAATTAAATACGGAAGTATCATAATGCGAAATTGGATTCGCTTAGGGCTCTTAGTGCTTTTGCTGAGCCCTTCAAAATATTTTGCCCAAGAGGTTGGAGGAACAGATGTATTGCCCGGAGTGGAATACGAAATTGGAGGTATTCGAATTACGGGTTCCGAAAATTTGGACAAGCAAGTAATCACTCTAATTTCAGGTTTGGAGGTCGGTGAGAAAATCACCTTGCCTGGAGATGAAACCACCAGAGCCATTGAAAATTTATGGCGCCAAAAGCTATTCGATGATATTGGCATTTTTATTACCGAAGTAAAAGGAAACTTAGTCTTTTTAGAGATTCGTTTAAAGGAGCTACCTAAACTATCCAAGTACGGTATTAAGGGTTTAAAAAAGGCGAAGCGCGATAATTTGAGGGATGAGCTTGATCTAAGCTCTGGAGTTATTGTAACGGAAAACCTGATTGTTAATACCCGAAATAAGGCACGCGACTTCTTTGTTGAGGATGGTTACTTAAACGCTGAGGTTAAGGTGCTGAAGAGACCAGATACTACTCGGAGTAATTCGGTAATTCTAGACATTATCGTTGATCGAGGAGAGCGGGTAAAAATCCGTGATATCAATTTTATTGGAAACGACAACATCAAAGAAAGTAAGCTTCGCAAAGCGATGGATGAGACCGTACGCAGTCGCTGGTGGAACATCTTTAAGTCTTCTAAATATATCGCCGAGACCTATAAAGAAGACAAGAAGCTCATCATCGAAAAGTATAATGCAGAAGGTTACCGAGATGCTCGAATAATTAAGGATAGCATTTATGCGGTTGAGGATGATCGTATTAACATTGATATTTACGTTCAAGAAGGACCCAAGTATTATTTTGGTGATATCACCTGGCTAGGAAATTCAAAGTACCCCACCGAAACCTTAAACCAAGTATTAGGGATTAAGAAGGGAGATGTTTACGATGCTTCTTTCCTTAACGAAAGGCTTTTTGCTGATCCTTCCGGGGGGGATGTTTCATCACTTTACTTAGACAATGGGTACCTCTTTTTTTACATGAACCCAGTAGAGGTGAGTGTATTAAATGATACCATCGACTTAGAGATTCGGATTCAAGAAGGTCGTCAGGCAACGATCAATAAAGTAGTGGTGGAAGGTAATGACCGAACCAATGATCATGTAATTCTTCGGGAGCTCCGCACTAAGCCGGGTGAGTTGTTTCGTAGAAGTGATATTCAGCGTTCCATGCGTGAGCTTCAGCAATTGGGCTTTTTTGACCCACAAAGCATGGATGTTCAGCCAACACCAAATGCAGAGACTGGTACAGTAGACATTAAGTACATCGTAAAGGAACAATCGACAAGCCAATTGGAGCTTCAAGGAGGCTGGGGAGCCGGTCGTATCGTAGGTACTTTAGGATTGAATTTTAATAATTTCTCGGCTCGTAATATCTTTAAGAAAGGAGCTTGGCAACCCTTACCAGCGGGTGATGGTCAGACTATTAATTTAAGGGCTCAGAGTAATGGGCTCTTCTTTCAATCCTATAGCGCTTCCTTCACGGAGCCTTGGTTAGGGGGGAAACGCCCCAATGCCTTAACGGTTTCTTTCTATCACAATATTCAGAATCTTAGAGGGGTTCCTCGTGATGACCCTAGTTATAGTGGTTTATCTATTACCGGTGTTACCGTTGGGTTGGGACGTCGATTAAAGTGGCCTGATGATTACTTCACCCTTTATCAAGCGGTAGACTTTCAGCGCTATAGTTTAATTCAATATCCATTAGGAGGTATTAACTTCAATGATGGTCGAGTAAACAACATCAACTATAAAGTTACTTTAGGTCGTAACTCTGTGGATTATCCCATTTATCCGCGCAAGGGTAATCTATTTAACTTAAGTGGTGAGTTTACACCGCCTTATTCTCTTATCAACGGACGTGATTACGGAAGTTTAAGCGCAGCTCAACGCTACGAGCTTTTAGAGTACTATAAGATTAAGTTGAATAGCTCATGGTTTACCGAAATCCTACCTAAGACAGTAATCAAGGCGGCAGGAGAATTCGGATTCTTAGGAACCTATAATAATGAAGTAGGCCTTCCTCCTTTCGAACGTTTCTTTGTGGGTGGTGATGGTCTTCAAAACTTTGTGCTAGATGGCCGCGAAATAATAGGTTTGAGAGGTTATCCAAACAATAGTATTGTTCCCGTAAGTGTTCGCACCCAGGGTGGTGCCTTGTACAATAAGTTTACCTTGGAACTTCGTTATTTAATTACCGAAAACCCAAGTGCTCAAATTTTTGCCTTATCCTTTTTAGAAGCAGGTAATAACTACGATACTTTTAGGAACTATGAGCCGTTTAGTATGAAGCGATCGGCTGGTTTTGGGGTACGTATCTTCATGCCTATGTTTGGACTCCTTGGAGTTGACTTTGGCTATGGTTTCGATAATATCCCCGGGCAGATCGGCGCAAGTGGTTGGAATACCCACTTTATTATTGGACAGCAATTTTAAATAAGCTATTTTCGCCGCGCTTCATTAAAGCTCTGAAGCACAAGGCTTGGCGAAAGGCAGGAGGCTAATTAGTATGAGTAAAAAAGTCGTCTTCTTAATTTTTGGTCTGGTTTTTGGGCTAGGACTTTCAGCACAGCGTTTTGGAATCGTTGATTCTGATTACATAATGAGTCAGATTTCCGATTATGGAAAAGCTCAACAGCAATTAGATCAATTAAGTAGAACCTGGGAAGGTGAGATTGAAAGTCTCATTAGTGAAGCAGATGCCTTACAAAAAGCCTTTGACGCCGAAAAAGTGTTGCTTACCGAAGAAATGAAGGAGCAGCGCTTAGCCGAAATCAAGGCGAAGTATGATGAAGGCAAAACAAAGCAGCAATTGTACTTCGGAGTAGAAGGAAAATTGTACACCAAAAGGCAAGAGTTGATTAAGCCGATTCAGGACAAGATCTACAATGCCGTGCAAGATGTAGCCCGTCGAAGAAATTTAGATGTGGTTTTTGATAAAGGGTCCGAGCTGATTACCCTTTATGTAAGCGAGAAAGTAGATATCAGCGATGAAGTAATTGAAAAATTAGAAGACTAAACAAACAGATTAAATCAAGAAAGATGAAAAAGATCCTAGCACTAGCCGCCCTATTCCTTGGATTGAGCTTTACCGCAGCTGCTCAACAGAAAGTAGGCCATATTAATGCAGACGAATTACTGGCTTTAATGCCTGAAACTAAAGCGGCGCAATCGGAATTAGAGAAATACGGTCAGCAGTTGGAAAAGGACTTAACCGATATGGAAACGGAGTTGAAGTCTAAGATCGAAGCTTTTCGTGCAAATGAAAAGATGATGACTACGCCAACACGCGAGATGAAGACCAAAGAACTTCAAGAGTTACAAGGTCGTATCCAAGAGTATTCACAACGCGCGCAGCAGGACCTTCAGAACAAGCAAGTTGAGTTACTGACTCCAGTTATTGAAAAAGCAACTAAAGCCGTTCAAGATGTAGCACGCGAAAAAGGGTTTTCTTATATCCTTGATAGCTCTCCATCAAAGGCAGTGGTTATTTTCCAAGAGAAAGGAGAAGATATAATGCCTTTAGTAAAAGCAAAATTGGGTATTCAATAAGCAAAGCAATAAACGTATTTTAGCACCCTGATGATCTTAATGATTATCAGGGTTTTTTTATGTCTGACACGCGACCAATAGGAATATTCGACTCCGGTGTAGGTGGTTTAACTGTGGCCTCGGCGATTCACAAACATCTGCCTAAAGAGAACTTCATTTATTTTGGCGATAGCCGACATGCGCCTTATGGAGATAAGTCCAAGACTACCATTATCGAGTATTCTAGTAGAATTGCCCGTTTTTTAGAATCGAAGGATTGCAAAGCCATTGTTATAGCTTGTAATAGCGCTTCTGCATCTGCATATGAAGCTCTTACCAAAGCTTTTCCTAGGATTCCAATTCTAAATGTAGTGGATCCTACCGTTGAATTTTTGGCTGCGGAGGGCGCCCAAAAGGTGGGCATAATTGCTACACGAGCTACGGTACGTTCTTCTGTTTATACCAAAAAGATTAAGAACCTTTCCCCAAATTTACCGGTGGTGCAAAAAGCGACTCCCTTACTTGCTCCATTAGTCGAGGAAGGTTTTTCAGGATCTGATGTATCAAAAGGTGCTTTAGAGTTCTATTTGGGTCATAGTAGTCTTAAGTCATTAAGCCACCTCGTTTTAGGCTGTACCCATTATCCCCTGTTAAAAGGAGAAGTAGAAAACTACTTTGGACCAAAAGTTAAGGTTTTGGATTCAGCACATTTGGTGGCCCTTGCTTTAGAAGATTTATTAAAGCGAAATAATCTTTTAAACCAGAGTACATCTAAGGGAGAACAAGCCTTTTATGTATCCGAGAAAACCGCAGCATTCTCGAAGATAGCGCGCATGTTTTTCGGCGAAGAAATAAGCCTAAAGGAGAAGTTTTTACGCTCTTAAAAAATCATTTACCCTCTTGTAAAATGCTTTTGGTTGTTCTGCATGGAGCCAGTGACCCGCATTATCTATGGTGGCCAATTCGGCTTTAGGATAGTGTTCTAAAATTAAATCGAGGTCCTCATCCTTAATATACCACGAGTTCCCACCTCTTAGGAAAAGGCAAGGACCATCATAGTAGGCATTTGGTGCTAGTCCTTCGCCCACCTTTTGAATTTCACGTGCGATAACTGGAAGATTGAAGCGCCAGTCCATGCGATCCTTTTCGGCCCAATACAGGTTTTTTAGGAGAAATTGACGCACCCCTGGAGGTAGGGAAGGATCAAATAGTTCATTGGCATCGCTTCGCCTTTCGATTTTTGAAAGCTCAAGCTCCTCCAATGCTGCAATGATTTCTTGGTGATGTGGCTTATAGGGTTTGGGGGCAATATCTGCGATGATGAGGCGCTTAGTTCGTTCTGGATTTAGAACCGCAAAAAGCATCGCCACCTTTCCTCCCATGCTGTGCCCTAAAATAGTAGCTTGATTGATGTTATGGTCGTCTAAGTATTCCAGAAGATCATCGGCCATTAGGTCGTAGGAGAAGTCGTCGCTATGGGGACTTCGACCATGATTTCTCATATCCAGAAGGTGTACCTGATAGTGTTCCGACCATTGTCGGCCTAAGCTTTGCCAATTATCGCTCATGCCAAAAAGGCCGTGCATGATCATTAAAACTTCTCCTTCTCCTTGGACTTGAGAAAATAGCTTCATTCTAATATTAATTTGCGCAAAGGTCGCAATCCTAGTTTTATTGCGCCAAGATATTGTGCACAAGACAGAATAATGTAGACTGCGGCTTTGCAATTATTACTTTTGTGGCTTAAACGCGAAATATGCCTCAGAGTCCTTCTCGATATACAGTTACTGCCGCTTTGCCTTATGCTAATGGCCCGGTGCACATTGGTCATTTAGCAGGTTGCTATATTCCATCCGATATCTACGCCCGATATCTTCGTAAGAAAGGTGAGGATGTTGTTTTTGTTTGCGGAACTGATGAGCATGGTGCTGCTATTAATATGAAGGCCCAGGCAGATGGCACGAGTCCACGCGCAATTGTAGATAAGTACCACACCATTATTAAAGATTCCTTTGAGAAGATAGGTGTGAGCTTTGATATTTTCTCCCGGACCTCGAATTCCACCCATCACGAAACGGCCCAAGCATTTTTTAAGAAGCTCTATGATAAAGGCTCCTTAGAAGAGAAGGTTACCGAGCAATATTTTGATGAAGAGGCGAAGCAATTTATTGCGGACCGCTATATAATTGGGGAGTGTCCTAATTGCCATTACGAGGAGGCTTATGGTGATCAATGCGAAAACTGCGGACGGTCCTTAAGCCCCACGGAATTAATTAATCCCAAATCTAAGCTGAGTGGAAGCACCCCAATTTTAAAGGAAACCAAACATTGGTTCTTGCCCTTGGATCATTTATCCTCCAAAATAAAGAACTATATCCAGGAGCATAAAGATTGGAAACCCAATGTTTATGGTCAATGTATGTCCTGGCTCGATGCAGGGGAAGGATTACAGGCACGTTCTATGACGAGGGACCTTGATTGGGGAATTCCTGTGCCCTTGGAGGATGCCGAGGGAAAGGTGCTCTATGTCTGGTTCGATGCTCCTATCGGTTACATTTCGGCAACGAAGGAATTATTAGGAGATAAGTGGGAGGATTACTGGTTAAAAGAGGATACCAAATTGGTTCACTTTATCGGTAAGGATAATATTGTTTTTCACTGTATTATTTTCCCGGCGATGCTTATGGAGCACGGTGAATACCACTTAGCGGATGAAGTGCCGGCCAATGAATTCTTGAATTTAGAAGGAAAGAAAATTTCAACAAGTCGAAATTGGGCGGTTTGGCTGCATGAATATCTTCAAGACTTTGAAGGTCAGGAGGATGTTTTACGTTATGTTTTAACCGCCACCGCACCAGAATCAAAAGACAATGATTTTACTTGGAAGGATTTCCAAACACGTAACAATAGTGAGCTCGTTGCCATTCTAGGCAATTTCGTAAATCGGGTTTTAGTGCTTATTCAAAAGTATTACGAAGGTGATTTACCCGAATATGGACAATTACCAGACTCTGATTTGGAAATTCTTGAACAGTTAAAGTCGGCCCCAACCGATATTGCAGAGTCGATTGAGAAGTACCGTTTCCGCGAAGCTCTAAATAAACTTATGGGAATTGCTCGACTAGGAAATAAATACCTAGCAGATGAGGAGCCCTGGAAAAAAATAAAGACTGATCCAAATCGCAGTGCCCAAATCCTTTTTGTGGCTGCCCAAATTAGCGCACAATTGGCGCAAATGATGGAGCCTTTTATGCCCTTTACAGCGCAAAAGTTACGCGATGCTTTAGGTCTTCAAGTTATGAACTGGGATGATTGTGGAAAAGAGATATTCCTGCAGCCCGGTGCTAAGATTGAGACAGCTGGACACCTATTTCAAAAAATTGAGGATCAAACGATAGAAGCTCAAGTTCAGAAGTTAGAAGCCAGTAAAGGGGGTAAGGAGGCAGAGTACGAGCCGATTAAGGAGGAAATCCAATTTGAAGATTTTGGCAAATTAGACCTGCGGGTAGGGGAGATCCTTAAAGCCGAAAAGGTTAAAAAGGCGGATAAGCTTTTGCATTTAGAAGTAGACCTTGGTTTTGAGAAGCGTAGTATTGTTAGTGGTATTGCGGAGCACTTTAAACCCGAGGATTTGCCAGGTACTAAAGTGACGGTAGTTGCTAATTTGGCTCCTCGCAAATTAAGAGGAGTGCTTAGTGCGGGAATGATATTGATGGCAGAAGATTCGAATGGAAAACTTAGCTTTACTTCTCCTCCGGCAGAAATGCCTAATGGTTCGATTGTGCGCTGATGAAAAATCCACTGGATCCCGAAATATTTGAATTTTTAAAGGCTCTTGCCGCAAACAACAGTAAAGAGTGGATGGATAAGAATCGCGCCTGGTATAAGAGGATGCGTGAATCTCTGATTGCTTATGCGGAGGTAATACAAGCGAGTTTTGCTGAAGTGTACCCTATGGCCTTGGTGGATCCCAAGAAGTATCTAGCTCGAATTAATAATAACCGTCGATTCCACCCAGACAAGCCTCCATACAAGACTCACTTTGCCCTTATGGTACGTTACCGAGGGCCTGGTTATGGTGACTTTTACATCCATATCGAGCCCGATAACATAATGCTTGCTACTGGCCTTTATCATCCTCAAAGGGAACTTTTAAATGCCCTTCGGGATCTTATTGATCATCAAGGTGAAGTCTTACAAGAAATCGCCTTAGCCCCAGCTTTTAAAAAGGTATATGGCAGCTTTCAAGGAGAGATGTTGAAAAAGGCTCCCAAGGGTTTTGATGTTGATCATCCCTACATTGACTTTTTGCGTCATAAGGATATGATTGTCATGAAAAATATCGACGCTAAGACACTCTTGTCGGATAAGGGAATTATGGTGGTTCAGGAAGCATTTGAGGCAGCCGTTCCATTTATGGAATTTCTAGACCAAGCCATTGAGGCCGCAAGAAGCTAAACGGGCTTTGCTTCAGAAAATGGATTTTTAGGTATATGGACATAGAAGGTGCTACCCTTTCCAAGGCTGCTTTCCACATTCCATCCCCCCCCCGTGCAGGTCGATGTATTCCCTCGTAATTTGCAAACCAAAGCCCGTTCCTTTTTCATCATTTGTGCCTAAGGTAGAGTTTTGATGCCCCTCTAAAATCCCCTCAATTTGAGCTTCGCTCATCCCCACACCTTCATCTTGAACACTAAAAATAAAGGTATCTGTATCGTCTTCAACCTTGAAATTAATACAGCGGCCCGCGTCGGTGAACTTAATGGCGTTTTGAAGGATATTGCGAATCACTACCGTCATTAAATTTGGATCGCAGTTCAAGTGATTAGAGCCGTCGTAGCCATCCAATAGCAGAACACCTTTGGATTTGGCCATGCTCTTAAGGTGGTCAATGGTACTGTTTAGCCAAGTGCCGATGGCTTGTGGCTGCAAGCTAATTTTTGCTGTTTTATTGATTTTATTCCTAGACCAGTGGAGCGTCTCATCCAGCATATGACTGGTATTTCGTACCAAGGAAACCAATTCAGTATTGAATTCATTTCGGTCATTGTCATTTAAAATTGCCTGGGTATCGGGGTCCAAATAACTTTCAATAGATGCCAGTGGATTTCGCACGTCATGTGCTATTATGCTTAAAAGTTCATAGAGTTCTTCGTTAGATTTAGACAAGGCCTCATTTTACTCTTGAATTTTTTGCTCTTTTTCAAGTAGGCTCTGCCTTTGCTTTTCATACTTACGAGTGATTACTTCAAAGACAACATATAGGAATGCCGTGGAAATCACATAAGTCATATACTGATCCAGATACTCTGATAAGCGATCAGGGTACTCTAAAATATAAGTATTCCCTCTATCGTATTGATGGTATAATAAGCCACCAAAAAGTAATGCCTGGATTAAAGTAAGGACTAGCTTATTAAGATCACTGGCAACTGAGAATACGATACTAGTCACCAATAAACATACAATGGCTGTTGAACCTTCAATTCCACTGTTAAGAAAGAAATTGGCAGCAATCAAAGCATAGGCAGCAAAAATAAATATCCAAAAGGCAATCGCATTCTTTTTTACAACCCTAGATAAGTAATAGCAAAGCGTTAAAACCATAAAAATAGAAAGAAGCATTAAGGTGACTTCTTCAATTTTCAGGTAGACCGTTAAAGCAAGGGAGGCTAATAAAGCCCCACCACTAAGGCTAAAACTCGATGGAAAATTTGCTCTTGTAAAGTTAATTCTTCTTCCGAACCTACGATGCTATGGATTAAGGAGCTAAACATCTACTTAGTCAAAGGGCGCTCTCTCTACCGCTCTTTCTGCTTCTTCTTCGGTTTTATTGGTTCGAACCACTTTGGTGACGAAATACCTGGTGCTGCCGCGCCAAGGTAGCGCTCGGTATCGCTCTACATAGTGTAAATTCACTCTTTCGCCACTCAAAGACACTTCTTCAAGTTGATGAATAACCTCTTCTGCATCGCTTTCGATGGAGAATTCAAATACCTCAGACAAGTTGTTTTCACTGCGTACGGCTCCGAAGGAACGGATGTTCAATTGACCTTCCCAAGTTTTAAAAACCACCCCTTTTCGGGATAGTTTAATAACGGTTCCAGCACGAACCCCTTCTGAATAAACGCCATAGTACAGGAAGGTCATCCCTCCTAAAAAGCCAAGAACAACAATTATTGATATCCAGACGATTGCTTTACGCATAGTGATGAATTTTTATCTAAGGTAAAGTTTCTACTGTAAAAAGGAGCGAAGAATGAATGGAATAGTAGCCCCAGTAGGAATCGAACCTACATCTAAAGTTTAGGAAACTCGTATTCTATCCATTGAACTATGGGGCCGGGATAGCGAATGGCCATCACTAGAAATTCAATTGGTAGCCCCGGCAGGAATCGAACCTGCATCTCAAGCTCCGGAAACTTGCATACTATCCATTGTACTACGGAGCCAATTGAATGGGCAAAAGTAACAAGCCTAGGACAAAGGTGAACTAGAGTTACTAATCATTTTTCATTTGGACTTAGCTTAATTGGACGGCTTGTTCCCCAAAAACTTTAATTTTTACCAGGCAGGTAGTGTATATTTACATGAAATCATCAATTTAAAGGTATGAGAAGATTACTACTGTTAGCTCTATTGGCATTTGTAATGCCCCTGAAATCCCAGAACTTGGTGCGGGTTGTTCCTATAGATACGACCTTTACTTTTACCATTAACTTCGTAGCCAACGGATTGGCACGTTACAATGTTGCCAATTATAAGCTTCTGTACACAACGCCTGATTCAGCAGGTAATCCCAGTACAGCTAGTGGTATGCTAAGCATTCCTCTAAAGAATTGCACTGACTTTAGCATGGTCAACTACAACCACGGGACAGTTTTAAGAAGAAACGATGTTCCTTCTCGCAATAATTTTGAGTCGATTATAGGAAAGGTTTTCGCCAGTAGAGGTTATGTAACTACCATGCCTGATTATTTAGGTTTGGGTGATAGCCCAGGAACACATCCCTATGTTCATGCCCAAACTCAAGCAACTGCGACTGTGGATATGATGAGGGCCGCTCGACAAGCTTTAGCGGATAGTATTCCAGGCTACAATTTAAATGGAGAAGTATTTTTAACGGGATATTCTCAAGGCGGGCATGCTGCCATGGCGACCGCCAAATACATTCAAGACAATAATTTAGACACGGAATTTAACGTGGTAGGAGCGGCCCCAGCTAGCGGGCCCTATAATCTTTCGGGTTCTCAGTCGGAAGTGTTTGTCCAAGATTTGCCCTACAGTAACCCTGGCTACGTTGTTTATCTTCTTCTAGGTATGAATGCAGCTTATAATGGCACCCTATTTAATAATCCTTCGGAAATATTAAAGGCACCCTATGATACTTTGATTCCACCTTATTTTGATGGAAACTTCCCTATGGATAGCGTCAATCCTAAACTTCCGGCCCGTGTAAGTGGCTATATGGAGGATTCAGTACTGCAAGCATTTGTTGCGGATACCGTGGCTCAGAATCATTGGTTATGGCAGGTATTAAATGACCAGAATAATTACAATTGGCGACCTGACACAAAAATGCGCTTATTTTATTGCACGAATGACGAGCAAGTGTCGTTTGAAAATAGTTTAGACGCCGTGGCCGCCATGAATGCACTAGGAGCTGTTGACGTACAAAGTAGAAATGGAGGTCCATTAAATCACGGTGGTTGCGTGGCCCCAAGTATTACGGGGGCAGTTGCTTTCTTTGATAGCTTAAGTTCGGGATGCAGTTCTTTTGTGAGTCTTTCCGAGCAAAATCCAATTAGCATGAGCTTTTTCCCAAATCCAGCCCATGGGGAAATTGTCATTGAATTGAAAGGCGCTTCTAAGGGAAGGCTTCAAATAACCGATATGAATGGACGTCTTCAGATTTTAAAAGAAGTTGGACATGCGGAAAGTGTTCAGATCAATCAACTAAGCTCTGGAATTTACTTTATAGAAATTGAGTCTGAAGGTCTGCTATACCGGGATAAGCTGGTTATTAGGTCCTATTAGAAAATCAAAAAAGCCCGAGATTCTCGGGCTTTTTTTTAGCTATCTAAAGATTGTTTCTTTTTCAATAATTGGTTGTGCACCTGTTGCTCTTTTTCCCATTTTTCCATGAGGCTTTCGAGCTTTGCTTTTTCAGATTCGTAGCGTTCGTAAAAATTAGCTTCCTTGGATAACTCTTGGAATTGCACCGGATCTTGTAACTTATTATCCCACTCTTCTAAACGGCCCTCTAAGTCTTCTATTTGGTTTTCTAGTTTTTGGACTTCTTTTTCGGCTTTTCGTAGATCTTTATCTAATTGTTTTCTTTCGGCATAGGAAAGTTTACTTTCTGTGTTTTCCTTGAGCTCCGCTTTTGGTTTCTCTTTGGCTTCGCCTTTTTCCAATTGTCTAAAATCCTCTAGTTTTCGCGCTTCCAGGTATTCGTCAATATTGCCTAAAAATGGACGGACTTTGCCATCCTTAAATTCAAATATTTTATCGGCGAGGTTTTGAAGGAAATGACGATCATGTGAAACGACTATCAAGGTGCCATCATAATTCAGTAAGGCTTGTTTTAGCATATCCTTGCTTTTCAAATCTAAGTGATTCGTGGGCTCATCCATCACCAATAGGTTGTGCGGGAATAGAAGCAACTTACATAGCGCCAAACGACCTTTTTCGCCGCCACTTAGAACCTTAACTTTTTTATCTACATCTTCTCCGCTAAATAGAAAGGCTCCTAGGAAGTCCCGCGCCTTCTTACGCAAATCCTCAGGTGCAGCGTCTTCGATGGTATTTAAAAGAGTCTTATCACCATCTAGGGTTTTGGCCTGCTCCTGGGCATAGTACCCTAATTCTACATTATGACCCAACTCGAGCTTCCCTTCGTGGGCAAGCGCTTCAGCTATAATTTTAACCAGCGTTGATTTACCCTGTCCGTTTTGACCGACAAAGGCAATTCGCTCTCCTCGGTTAACTTCTAGGTTAACCGATTTAAAAATTTTCTTCTCTCCGTAGTATTTAGCAAGGTTTTCGGCTTTTACAACTACTTTTCCGGACCGTGGAGCTGGCGGAAATCGGAAGTTAATTTTTCGGCTATCGTCATCATCAATTTCAATGCGTTCCATTTTGTCCAGTTTCTTAATGAGATTCTGGGCAAAGGCTGCTTTGGAAGCTTTGTAACGAAACTTTTCAATTAATTCTTCGGTATGTTTTATTTCCTTTTCCTGATTCTTTTGCTCTTGCATTTGCAGGGTTCGGCGCTCTTCCCGTAGGGCTACGAATTTGGTATAGGGAACAGGATAGTCATACACCTTACCATTTACAATTTCAACCGTGCGTTTGGTGATGTTATCTAAGAAAGTACGGTCATGCGAAACCATGAGGATGGCTCCTTCAAAATCTTTTAGGAAGGACTCAAGCCAAATAATGGAGGTGATATCAAGATGGTTGGTCGGTTCATCCAACAGCAACACATCATGCTTGGCTAGTAGTAGTTTTGCCAACTCAATACGCATACGCCAGCCGCCACTAAACTCGCGAGTTTGTCGATGAAAGTCTTCGGGTTTAAAGCCAAGGCCCATCAATATTTTCTCAAGGTCGGCGTGATAAGTGTAACCTCCAACTAGATTAAATCGATCCGTGAAATGATTTAGGTCTTCAATGAGTTTTAAGTAGGAATCACTTTCATAGTCTTCTCGAGATGTGAGTTGGTGATTTATGTCATCAATAGCCTTCTGAAGTTCCTTAATTTCGCTGAGTGAAGATTCGGCTTCTTCCCACACGGTGTTGCCATCATGTAGCGGTAATTCCTGAGGGAGGTAACCTACGTTAAAGTCTTTCGGCTTGGAAATGTCCCCTCTGTCGACGGAGGCTTCTCCAGCAATTGTCTTTAGCAGGGTAGATTTTCCTGCGCCGTTACTTCCTACTAAACCGAGTTTTTCACCGGGGTTTACCAAAAAGGAAATCCCATTGAATAACATGCGGTCGTTTAGTTGTAATACTAGTTTGTTGATCCCAAGCATGGGGCAAAAATAAATTTTAAGCGAATGCCACTATTTTCTAAGGGTACCAAGTTGTACAGTATTTTAAATTTTCGTTGCCCGCGCTGCCATGAAGGGGAGGTTTTTGAAGAGAAAAACCCCTATAAGCTTGGTAAGCTTTTTAGCATGCATGAAAATTGTCCCCAATGTGAATTGCGTTATGAGGTTGAGCCAAGCTTCTTTTATGGTGCGATGTACGTGAGTTATGGCTATTCGGTCGCTTTATTTGTGGCAACCTACATTATTATGAACTTGGTTTATGATCCTCCTATTCGAGATATAATAATCGCATTGGGATTAATTGTATTTGTTCTGGCGCCTCTCGTTTTAAGGCTATCGAGGATAACATGGCTCAATTTATTTGTGAAGTACAATCCTAAAAAAAGAGGCCCTGGTCTTAAATAAAGCGATTGATATCCCAGTCTTTATCGAGGGGTTTACCTTGAAACATAAACTCAATGAAATGCTCGGCAAGATAGGGTGCCATAAGTACACCCCTTGATCCCATGCCATTAAAGATGAATTCCTGCTCGTTTAGACGTCCTAAGAGTGGCTTTCTATCCTTTATGTTAGGCCTAACTCCTGCTACCTGTTCAACGATCTTATAAGGGCCTTTGTAAAAGGCTTGTAATTTTTCTTCCAAGAAACTAAGTCCTTTTGCTGAAGGCGCATCATTAATGTTTTGATGGGCATAACTAGCGCCTACTTTAAATTTACCCTCACCAAGAGGTAATGTAAATACTCCTGCGTGTAAAATTCGATCATCGGGTAATTGAGTTTCCTCAATAATTATCAACTCTCCTTTCGTTGGACTAAATGCCTTGGCCAAGCTGGGATGGCTTTCCCTTAGAAGATGTCCGTTGCAATAAATTATTTTGACTGAATCCGCTAAACCATCGATACCTGGCCATTCGGTTTCCAGGAGGCGCTTTTTAGCTCTGAGGTGGTCTTTATAAGTGTTGATATAGGCTTGGGTATCGAGCCAAAAGATGTTCTTTAAAACGCCTCTGCCATAGGGGCTATTAATATTGGGAATTTCGTCTTTCACTATTTGGCCGAGATACTCGTTTAAATGAGGTTTTGTGCTATTGGCCAACCAATCGTTAAGCTCTCCAACTTTGTGAAAGATGTGCTCTATTTCACTTTCAAATCGCACTTTAATTTTATGCTGATCTTCAAAGTTTTTAAAAAATCTATTGGAAGAGGGCATAAAAATTTCAGCGCGGTTCACCCATTTTTGTCTTTTGAGCACCACTGGATTCGCTAGGCCTGCAGCAATTCGAGAGGAGCGCGAGAACCTTGGTTCGTCATAAACATAGTGGTCAATACCAGCTTTGTTTAGGCAAATGCTTAGAGTTGTACCAGCAATCCCACAACCGAGTATGTAAATTTCTGAGCTCATTGGAAATAAAAAACCCTGACGCAAAGGTCAGGGTTTTTTGAATGCTATTTGGAATTAGTATTCCCAGAGTTCTGCTTCTAGGTTTCGCAGATTATTTTTAATCCGCTCAGCTTCGAGAAGCTGATCTAAAGTCGAACTTCGTTTGTACTCTTCAATTTGACGATCGTATACATTGTCCTCTTTGAAAATAACGGAATCAAAGTAACGCAAGTGGAACACCTGGTCATAAGTTAAACGAGAACTATTGTTGTGTCCATTAAAGGCAGTATGTGTAGCCAATGCGTAACGAGCATCAGGAAACCAAACCCAGAATAAATTATAGGAGTCACCTGTCTTAGGATTCGTAACCTTAGGAGAGATTCCAAGGATACGATTTTTCATTTCACCACGCTGCTTGTCAAAATACCAATCCGATTTAACCTCCCAAAAATTGACATCTTTGGAAGTAATCTTAATAGTATCTACCAAAAGAATGATAGAAGGATCATCTGGATCCCTTAAGGTATCTACCATTTGAACGTAATTACGAACTTGGTCTGGGGTCAAAGGAATTTCAAATCGATCATCAGCAAAAACTTCGATAATGGTTCCTTCATCTAGTATACCGTCAACCACAACATCATAAAGACTTTTACGGTCTGGGATAGCCTGTACTGGATAGTACAAATGTAAATTCATTTTCTGGCGTAGGTCAATTCGCTCCCAGTGGCGTGTACTCCAAAGCATATCCGCTTCACGCAAATAGGGGTAAGGGAATACCTGATTGTTGTGATAGTGCTTAGGGGAATCAGGGATTATACCATCATCAGATGGGCTAATTACCTGTGCGCTGCTTGTACTGGGCAATAAGTACAAACTCACAATTCCTAGACAAAAAAGAATACGTTTCATAGACCGGGGTCTTTATTAGTTAACGTCGATCGAAATATTACCTACACGATTCACCTTTACTCCTTTAGGACCTACCGCCTTGATGTTACGGATAGATACTGTGGATCCTGGTTTTAATCTTTCGATTTTAGTACGTGCAGATGAATTCATTTTATTTCCATTAATACGCTCGGGTGGCGATCCTGGAATAGCTACTTCAAAAGAAGTTACGCGTAGGCTTAAGTCAAAGGCAAAGTCTTCAAAGCCAGCTTCTACTGTGGCGTTAGCAACGGCACTTTTAGAAAGTAGACCTTCACTTCGCTTGTAAATAGTACCTACTGCAGGAGGAAGACCTTTAATACGGAACTGCTTGGATCCTGCAGGGCGAGTAGTTTTATTTCCTTCATTATCCGTCTCTTCAACAGAAACAGAGATGGTTACTTCTTTTCCTTTCAAACTGGTAACATTGGCCATGTAGGAGCCATTCGATCCGCTAATTCCTGGACCAGAAACACGGATTTTAGATGGATCCACGCCTGGAACACCAATTTCGATGGGGTTGTCTACACCGCGATAAAGAACATTCATTTTGGTTGGAGAGATAACAACACTAGGAGGTGCAACTGTAAAGCTTTGCTCCGGAATAGTGAAGTTCATATCGCCTTTCCCAATTTGTTTGATCGTAATTTGACCGCCCCATTTTTGCTCACCTACGCTATTAGCAGGGATGCGAACGATACCTTTTCCGTTTTGAATGTTTTCAACCGGTAACTGCTCGCCATTAATAACGATGGTAGGCTCTTGAGTGTCGTCATACGCCGCCAAAAATACTTCGGCTTCGTACACATCACCTTGAGTAATGTAGTTAGTTTTGGCCATAACCATCGGCTCCACCGTTGTAAAGGTTACATCACCTTCACCGATTTTAGCGCTTAAATAGCTTAGGACTTCAGACTCAGAGTTACGAACACGGGCCTGAATGTCCGTTAAGAAAGGAAGTATAGCACCTAATGGGTATTCGCCAAAAGAGGCCTGTTCCCAACTAACTTCCTTGTCTCCTTCCCTCTGATCTTTCGTATCAAATACGGACTCTATATTCGCTTTGATATCTGCATCATTTCCTGCCAGCTTAACCATTTCAGCGCGATAGGCCTCAATCTTAGTTTTTAGTTCACTTGCTTTCTTAGGACCTTGCTCCGCAACTAAATAGTTTAGAGGGTCTGATTTCGCATCAAGAGCCTTGGGGGCACCAGTTTCTTCATCTACACCGCCAGATACTGCAACAAGCGTATCTTTCATGGTAGAGATGTAGGCGAATAGTTCTTGTGAAATCTCTTTTACTTCGTCAGCTTTATTCTTCCACTCAAGCGCTTTTTCAGGATTCTCTGCAGCAGCCTTTACAAAGGCACTATAAACATCCTGGTTTTTAGCCTCAACGGTAGAGATAGTCTCAGTTAAACTATCATCTAGCTTAGTAAGAGCCTTCAAAATGTCTTTGGAAACGTTCAATGCCAACATTGCAGTCAACACGAGATACATCATGTTGATCATTTTTTGCCTCGGCGATAATTTTCCTCCAGCCATGAATTCTTTTTTATAAGGTTAGCTTGTATTGGTTAATTACTTGTTGTTAACGTTCATTGCAGATAACATACCGCCATACACACTGTTAAGCTGAGTCATGTTATTTACCAGGGAGCTAACTTCTGTACCTAAACGCTCTGAATCGTTAATTGAGGCACTTAATTTTTCCATTAGGTTATTTTGAGCTTCCATGTGGTTAGCAGAGCTCTCCAGTTGAACGGCATATAAAGCGTTCAAGGATTCCATGTTTTTGGAAGCAAGAGACAATTGCTCATTGTAAGCGCCTGTAGCTGCAGCAGCTTCACTAGTCTCCGATAATTTGGTAGCTGCATCACCAAAGCGACGAAGACCACTACCTAAGCTTTCGATTAACTCGGAATCAATCTTGGCGTCTTCAAGCATGCGATCTAATTCCTGCGTAGCACTAAGTCCTTTTTGAGAACTGTAATCGTCCTCTTCGTCGGTCATACCAGCTAGTTCTGGATAAACTAAGGTCCAATCGTATTCTTCGTGTGGTTTTTCAAATGCAGAGAAGAAGAAAATCACAGCTTCAGTAGTAAGACCGATAACAAGCATATAATCTGCACCAGGAAGGTGAAGAATTTTAAACATCGCTCCAAGGATAACTACGGCGGCACCCCATCCGTAAAGTTTTGCCATGAAGTTTTTAAAACGCTTGCTGTTTACATCAATTAACGCCATTGTAAATAATTAATTAGTAGTTGTTGAGAGAGATTAAAAGTCTGCTAGATCACGACCCATAAAGCTTTGAACTGTACGGAAGCCAACATAAGATTTGGCCGTATCCGAATATTCGTAGTCACGGGTGCTCACTTGCATGTAGTAGGCGACATCCTTCCAGCTTCCACCGCGAACTACTTTGCGGGTAAGAGTGGGATCGTCGTCAGGGTTAGCATTGTACTCGAAGTTAGGACTAATGTCCGAGACATAGTAATAACTTGCCGCGTCAAAGGCAGTATTGGTCCATTCGGCCACGTTTCCTGCCATATTGTAAAGGTCGTATTCGTTCGGTGCGTAAGCCGTAACTTTAACAGGGTAGAACCCTCCGTCTGCCACTAAATTACCGCGTAAGGGTTTGAAGTTGCCCAAGTAACAACCTGAGCTATTCAGTGCATAAGGTCCACCCCAAGGGTAGGTCGTTAATTCTTTCCCACCACGAGCCGCATATTCCCACTCCGACTCTGTAGGTAAACGGAATTCTTGCTCTGAGAAATAACCGGAACGTTTTAAGTACTCGTTGCGGTATTTTGTTCTCCAGTTGGCAAAAGCCCGTGCTTGGTTCCAATTCACACCAACTACAGGATAGTCATCAAAGGCGGGATGCCAGAAATATTTATCGTGCATCGGATCATTATAGCTGTAGGTGAAGTCATGAATCCAGCATAAAGTATCTGGATAAATGTTAATTACACCACCTTCAAAGAAGGAACTACGGTCTGAAAATTCCTTGCTGTCTTTCACATAGTCGCGGTACGAGAA
>CBFHRN010000022.1:0-29596 GCA_965658275.1 Croceimicrobium sp. | reverse complement strand
AAGCGCGAACAGTATTCTTTTCATCTATGGTATACACCAAAGAGAAAGCGGGCGAGAACAAGTAATCAAAGTTTTGATTTTTATCCATTCTCAGGGTGAAGCTCGCCTTTAACATTTCACCGAGGAATTTCTTTTCCGCTCCTAGGTAGGCTCCGAATTCTTGGTTGGTAATAATCCGGTATTCTTGGGATATAATATTACCTACGCTATCCGTAATAATGGAAGATGGAATGACTTCATCAAAAATATTACCACGCGAATTGGGACGGTACATTCGATAATTACCCCCTACCCGCATCTTATAATCGTCGAACAAATCAAATTGATATTCGCCCATAATATGATATAATGCCGAACGGTCGTAAAATTTGGAACCTCCTTCCGTAAAAGTCTTTCCGGTAATTTCATCGAATAAGGCATCGTACTCTGGACTTCCGGGAAGTGGTCGATTTCCGGAGGTAATATTTAAAAGCGAGTCATGGAAATCCCGCAATAACTCATTGTATTCCCGTAAAATATCTTGGTACTCATTTTCAAAAAATGCAGAATCAAAGCTCGGCATACCTACACTAAAACCCGCTGCGCTTTGAAAAGCTTGGTTAAATCGGAAAGGTCTTTTCCATGCCGAAGCATAATTTTGATTCCAAGTCGACTCATCCCCTAAAACCTGATCATTCATCTTAAAGGCAGTGAGTACCGCATCATAACTGTCACCTGCATCCTCTACGGTGCTGTAGGCGCGAACGAAGAACTTGTCTTTCTTCTTCACTTCAAAGATGTTCTGCATAAATTGAATACCCTGTAAGCTAAAGCGATTCTCACCTTGATAAACAGTGGTTCCCGTTCCGTAATTTAATGTGTACGAGTACTGAACGTCGTTTTTATCCTTGTAGAATAAACCAGCGTTAGCCTTGAAGTTACGGGTATCATAGTTTACTAAATCAGGTTCACGATAGCCCGGACGGTAAAAGATTCCTAGGCCAGGTACATCGTTAAATTTCACATCCGTAAAACTGTTTCTTTCATTATTGCTGGCTAAACTCTCGTCGCCGTATATATTAACGGCATCATAGCGACCCGGGTTATCTGCACCTACTGGAGAACCATCTACTGGATCGTAATTATCCGCTTCCCAATCATCCGCTCTTAAGTAAAATAAGTTAAGCTTGAAGGCAAAGTCCTCGTAGTCATCGCTAAAAAGTTTAAAGGCCTCTGCATAGCGAAAAGAGGTTTCCGATAAGGCACGCTCTCCTACTTTCTGTGAAAAGGATAATCCTTCAAATAGAAAAGGATCCTTGGTTGTCATGGAGATTACCCCATTAAATGCTCCAGGTCCGTAAAAGGCGGTAGAAGCTCCGGCAATGATATCCACATTCATGATATCAAGCTCATTAGCCCCCAAAAAGTTACCTAATGAAAAGTTTAATCCTGGGGCTTGATTATCCACACCATCTATTAATTGTAAACTTCGAACCGGAGAGGTAGAGTTAAAACCTCGAGTGTTAATAATCTTAAACCCTATACTAGCTGAAGTAAGGTCAACCCCCTTTAAATTACCTAATGCTTCATAAAAATTGGCAGCCGGTGTTTCCTTAATCGCCAAATTATCCAGCGCCTCCACCGTAAGGGCAGATTCCCGCTGTTTTTTACTTAAACGCTGTTCGATCACTTCAACTGCATCGAGCATTTGACTGTCCTCGGTAAGGCGAATTACTACCTCTTGTTTTGGGCCTTTTACCGTGTAATCTGTGACTTTATAGCCGATAAATGAAACCTCTAAGGTGACGGGAAAAGTGGATTTCCCTAGTTTAATTGTGAAATTTCCGTCAATATCAGTGGAAGTCCCTTGTGTTGTGCCCTTAATTAACACATTCGCCATTATCACCGATTCTCCGGTTTTATTGTCGATTACCCTTCCACTAATCTCCTGAGCAACAAGAGTTTGCCCAATCAGCCCTAAGACTGCTAGTAATAGTAGTTTCCTCACTTGTCCTGTGTATTAGTAGTGCTTAGCAATCTAAGATAATTCTTCTTTAAAATCCAGCTTTTCTGAGCGGTCTAAAATTCTATTTTTGCACTGCATGATCGACAAGAAAAAAATCATAGTGGTTTTACCGGCATACAATGCTGAAAAAACCCTCGAACGTACCTTCCACGAGATTCCAATGGATATTGTGGATGAAGTTGTTTTGGTAGATGATAATTCTACCGATAACACCATTGATGAAGGAAAGCGACTTGGTATTAAACACATTATTCCGCATGAGCAGAATAAAGGATATGGAGGAAACCAAAAGTCTTGTTACAATAAAGCTTTAGAGCTTGGTGGTGATATAGTTATCATGCTTCACCCCGACTATCAATATACCCCGAAACTGATCGAGTCAATGGCTTACCTAATTGCAAATGATGTCTATCCGGTTGTATTGGGTAGTCGGATATTAGGTAAAGGAGCTTTAAAGGGAGGAATGCCATGGTATAAGTATGTTGCCAACCGTATTCTGACCTTAAGCCAGAATATTTTGATGAATCAAAAGCTTTCGGAGTACCATACCGGGTACCGTGCCTTTTCACGCGAAGTATTGGAAAACACTTCCTTCAATAGCAATTCGGACGATTTCGTGTTTGACAATCAAATGTTAGCACAAATCTTCTTTAAAGGTTTTGAAATAGCTGAAATCACGTGTCCAACCAAATACTTTGAAGAAGCCAGCTCGATTAACTTTAAGCGCTCTGCTATATATGGCTTAGGAGTCCTAAAGGTTAGTGTTGAATATCGTTTGGCTAAATGGGGGCTTATTAAACCTAGCTACTTGGCCTAATTTATTGAGGCAATCGCTGGTAAAAGTAAAATCCGTTTTTAGCATATATCAATTCTGCATCGGGGATTTCTTCCTCTAAACGCTCCCTTTTAGTAACCTTCGTTGAGATTAATACGGGCTTGTCGATAGATCCATGATAAAGCCATTCTCTTTGATATGCCTGACTGTTATCATGCGCTTTTACCTTAGCGTAGAACCAGGGCACATAAGACTTGTAACCATAATTAACTACATAGACCTCCTTTCCTACCTGCTCCTCAAAAAACTCTACAGCTGCCCTTTGGGAAATCCTTTCAACCTTACCAATGAAAAAGATAAGGGCCAGAAAAACCCATGCCGCATTACCAAAGAAAAGAACGCGCGTAGAAAAAATTGGATGCTTTCTTTGATAAAGAATATAGGTAATTAGACTAAGGCCTAAAACTATGGCAGGGATATAATCCCAAGCAGACCATGGCACATCTGCCTCAAGATTGGCCATGGCAAAAGCATCCTTTTCAAACAAAGGTTTAATACTTTCAAGGTTCATTCCCGCCCAAGGAAGTGCAATGGAAACGAGTAAAGCAATACTTCCTAAAATTAGAATAACCAGGGGTACCCATTCCCTTTTGTTTCTTGGGAATTCACTCGCTTGCCATAAGGTTAAAGCTGCTAAAAAGCTTATCGGATAATAAGCCATGGAGCTGTAGTGAATGATTTTAGTGCCAACAAGAGAGAATAAAACTAAGATCACCGCTAACAGAATTATCATCCACCTTTGAAAGTCAGCGACTTGTGGATGCAAGCCTTGTATCTTACCTAATCCTCGGATCGCAAAAACGGACGCCGGAAAACAACCAATTAATAAAACCACAAAATGATATCCCGGAAATCCAGCGTGACCCGCATCATTGGTGGTTAATAGCTCCCACTGCCTTATCGTGAATTCAACTATAAAATCGGGGCCATTTACACTGTACTCAACTGCAAACCAAAGCAGAAAAACCCCTAGTGCGGTAAATGAGAATATAAAGAAGTCCTTTAAGCGCATTCCAAATTTAAAGGAATGTAAGACAGCGTAAACTAAAACCGTTAAAAACCAAATAAGGTAAGCCACAGGCCCCTTTGTAAGTACCCCTAAGCCTATAAAGACTCCGCCAATCATTAGATAAAAGGTGGCAGATTTTGAAAGAAAAATAAAGCTAGCCTGATTACGCTTCCACAAGAAGTGAATCAAGAAGAATAAGCCATTGAAAATAAAGAAGTTAAAATAGGGGTCTATAATCCCTGATTTAAAATATAAAAATGGTAAGGTTGAACCAAACCAGCTAAGGGCCCATAGAAAACCAAACTTCCGATCAACCAAAAACTTACCACTTATGTACAAAAAGGGAAGTACAATGATTCCTAGCAATGCATTTGGAAATCTTGCAGCATATTCCCCGACACCGAATAGAGTCATGGCTAAAGCCTGAAACCAAAAATACAAAGGTGGCTTTTCGGTAAAGGTTTCAAAATTGATAGTCATTTGAAGCCAGTTTCCGCGCTCAACCATCTCCCGTGCGAGTTCAGCGAAATTAATTTCATCCCAATCGAAAAGATGAACACCTCCTAGAAAGGGCAAGAAAAATAGACAAGCTAGAATAATCCAGAACCAAGTATTTCGGTCAAAGTATTTCATCCCTCTTTTCTAAACCATGGCTTCGTAAACCAAGGTGAATTTAATCGATAGGCTAAAAATAAGGATAACAGCATCACAAAACTACCTAAAGCCGCTCCAGCGCAAACATCACGTAAAAAATGCATATTTAGATAGATTCGAGAATACCCTGCGGCAAAAGCAATAAAGAATGCTAAAACTTGCCAGGGTTTTCTGCGCAAATAAAAGGCTGCTAAACCCCAGGCGGCAAAGGCGGTGGTAGTATGGCCACTAGGAAAACTATGCTGGTACCTGGGCTTCACTCCCTCCACCTGATTCAATTCAATACCCTGGTTCTCAAAAAATCGAAGAGGTCTATCTTCATTAAAATAGGATTTAAGCGAAGCTGTGCTTAGTAAGGTTAAAATCGCAGTAAATAGTACCGCCATGAAGGCCCTACGCTCAGAAAAAGCTATACTAAATAAGGCTAATGCTAGATAAACGAAACCATCACCCAAGTGGGTAATCATTGGAAACAACTTATCTAACCAAGGGTAATGATGTGAGTCAGACCACAAATGAAGACTTGACTGATCATACTGGGAAATAAGCAACAATGCTCCTAAAAGAAGGAGCATAGTCAAAATTAAAAAAGTAGCACAGCGATGGATAATTTTATCCAAGGCCATAATTAAGATCCAATAGTGTGTAACAATTGATGTACCTGGCTATCCCAGAGCAACTTATCTTCTTCTAGCTCCTCTTCCTCGCTATGGTCCACAATAATTAAGGAAGTATCATTGGTTAGTTCATCAACTTCGATTCGGAATTCAAAAAAGTACTTATTTCCTTCTTCTTCATCTTCGGACCATCTGAAGCGTATAAACTGGTCTTTCTTTCGAGCTATACGAAAAGCGTCTCTTTCGTCGCCATCCCAAATAAAAGTGAACTTTTCTCCTCTTGAATTAACGTCATCCGAAAACCACTCTGACAAGCCGCTAGGAGTTGATAGATAAGGGAACAACATTGAGGGAGAAGCTTTTACTGGAAATTCAATTTCGAATTTTATTCTATCTGACATTTTTGTTTTGTTTAGCCTAAGATGAGGCGCAATATAAAAAAAACTAAATGTGAAAAACCCACCTTCTAATCTTTGTCAAATAAGATTTGTCTTTATATTTGCCGCCCGAAAACGGCGAGGTAGCTCAGTTGGTTAGAGCGTCGGATTCATAACCCGGAGGTCACGGGTTCAACTCCCGTCCTCGCTACTATTTAAGGAAAGACTCTGATAATCAGAGTCTTTTTTTTTGAGTTAACTACCCTTTCTCGAATAAGACCTGAGTCGAATCTCCAATTCCTTCTCTGATTCGGATTTTATAGTGATAGAGGCATTTGCATTCGCAAAGCTCCAAGCCAATAGACTCATAGGTGATTTTTAGTGTATCCCCACTTATTTTATACTCCCCTAAAAACTTTTGGCAACAGTCGTCATAATTTGAGAATGAAACTTCGGTCCCATTTTCTAAGCTTTGGATAGACTCCAAAGATCCTCCACTCCTATTCCCAGGTTCATCCGGATAGGAACATGGACTGGCTTCTTGAAAAAAAAACCTTTCTGAGCCATTTCTCTTTGATAATAAGCCCTTCTTTCTGTCAGGATGCTATGTGCACTTTCAATTGATTCTTTTTGAACTTCTTTACCATTTGATGATCCTGGAATGCAAGCCTGAAAAAATCCAATAAAGACTACAATGCATAAGTTCCCTTTTAAAGATCTCATAATTTAGACTTTTCTCAGATCCCCTTCAATAAGTTCACTTTTGGGTAAGCTAGCATCAAAGAACTTCTTTAAAAAAATCATTTGAGGAATTGCCTTGCTTTTACCATAAAGACCAGCTAGATAAATAGCAATCGCTCCTAATGCTCCGATCGGTAACAACCAAAAACCCCACAAGTCTTTGTTAAGCACATATTGCGAATAGGAAAGAACGAAACCTCCCACTACCAAAAGAGCGCATATACTGTATAAGAACATAAAAAAGGTCCATACGCCCGCCGCAGGGCCAATAAGAACACGAATAATTGTTCCGTCTTCGACCTCTTCCAAATTCAAATCCATCTCGGGAGACCAGGTATGCTTATGAGGACGACGGTAGGAAAAAATTAAATGGCCATGGGTGTCTTTATACTGAAGGGGCCATTGGTCAGTATCTTCTATCAAAGCATTTCGCAAAGAAGCCCTCAAATCTTTTACCGAACGTTGATTTCGAAACTTATACCTCGGCCTTAATTGATATTCATTTAAACTTAAATCGCTCATTAAGCTAATTTAGAAAAAGGCTTTGTAGACTGAATCTAAAATAGCTCAGGTTCAATAACTAAATTTGCGAAATGCAGGAGCAGGATATTGCTTTTATGAAAAGGTGTTTGGCGTTAGCAGAGATGGGTCGATATACCGCTGCTCCCAATCCTATGGTCGGCTCAATAGTGGTTCATGAGGGTCAAATAATTGGGGAGGGATTTCATCACCATGCGGGAGGACCACATGCGGAGGTTATGGCAATCGAATCGGTTAAAAATAAAGAGCTATTAAATAATAGCACCATTTATGTTAGCCTAGAACCCTGCTCCCACTATGGCCGAACTGCTCCTTGTTCAGACCTTATCATTGATTCGAAAATCCCAAGGGTTAAAATTGCAACCCGTGATTTTAACACCCAGGTAAATGGTGCTGGCATTGCCAAACTTAAAAGTGCAGGTATAGATGTTGAAGAAGGTATTCTTGAAAAGGAAGCTCAAGAATTAAACAGCCCGTTCTTCAAATTCCATCGTACCCAAAAACCATATGTGACTTTGAAATGGGCACAAACTCGCGATGGTATTATGGATCCTAAACGGGAAAAAAATGCTGAAGGCGTACAATGGATAAGTGCTCCAGAAAGTCAGGTATTTGCTCATAAACTAAGGGCTCAAAACCAAGCCATTTTAGTGGGCCGAAAAACGGTTGAAGTGGACGACCCTAGCCTAGATACTAGGGCATTTTCGGGCAGAGACCCTTTACGTCTTATAATTGACCCAGAAAGAGTCTTGGATAAAACCAAGAAGGTATTTCGCGATTCAAATTATTACTGTTTCACCTATAAACCTGAGGGGGCGAATGATGTTCTCCTACTAAAAGGAGAAGATATAATCGAACAAATTTTAGACTTCTGTTACGAGCATAATATTCAAAGTATTTTGGTTGAAGGAGGATCCTACACCCTGGGTTCTTTTATCGATATTGATGCCTGGGATGAAGCCTATATTATCGAAGCCCAAAAAAATCTTTTGGAAGGTTTATTAGCTCCTAGCCTTGCCCAGAAAGCAGAGATAATGAATTTGGGAATGGACCAATTAAAACATTACCGCAAATGATTTGGCTGCTTCTCAGCATAAGTTGTTCGATACTTATTTTCATTGTCTTCAAATACTTTAAGCAATACGAGGTAAATAACCTTCAGGCCATATTGGTAAACTATTTCATTGCCTTTACCATTGGAAACTGGCAAAACGATTGGGCCAATTCTCCGCTCGAAATTCCAGAGCAAGCATGGTTTTATTCGATTCTCCTATTGGGCTTACTCTTTATAAGCCTCTTTCGCTTAATGGCTTGGGTAAGCCAGAACTTTGGTTTAGCGACCGTATCCGTAGCCGTAAAAATGTCGGTAATAGTGCCAGTGAGTTTTGGTGTGGTGTACTTCAAAGAATCGCTTGGGCCCTTAAAACTTATTGGCATAATAATGGCCTTAGTAGCGGTATATATGACCACCTATAAGCCCGATAAAACTAAAAAGAGCGCTCATTTTCTGTGGTACCCAATCCTTTTATTTCTGGGCAGTGGCTTTCTAGATGCCTTTCTCAAATACAATGAATCGCAACTAGTTCCTCCATCACAACAGGCTTGGTTTGCCTCCAGTATCTTTGGAATGGCGGCGATTTTTGGAATTTTCTTAGTTCTTAATCAAATCATAAGAACGGATACCAAATTGGAATGGAAATCACTGATTGGAGGTATCGCTCTGGGAATACCTAATTATGGAAGTATTTACTTCTTACTTCGCGCTTTGAGTTTTGAAGGCTTGGAAAGCTCAAGCATTTTTGCACTTAATAATGTGGGGATTGTAACTTTTAGCGCCTTACTTGGAACTTTCTTTTTCAAGGAAAAGCTGATTAAAATAAATACCATTGGAATACTACTAGCAATTCTATCCATAGTGTTAATTACCATTGCTCTATGATTCATGAGGCCCTGCAAGGAGATCACTATAAGGCCCTTAAGTCAAAGAGTGAAGGTCTTTACAAAGACCGTGGTTCCAAGTTCATTGCCTTGGCCCTTCCCATGCAAAATGAATCCGAATTCCAGGGCTTAATGGATCAAGTTAAAAAGAAGTATTACGATGCACGTCATTGGTGTTATGCCTATCGCTGCCAACCAACCGATCCGCAAATTCGTTTTAATGATGATGGAGAACCTTCTCATTCTGCGGGTACGCCTATTTTTAATGCCATACAATCATCCGATTTATGGAACGTTTTAGTCGTCGTGGTGCGTTATTTTGGAGGCACAAAGCTCGGTGTCTCCGGATTGATTAAAGCCTACAGAGGAGCGGCTGAAGAAGCTTTAGAGCTAGCTAGCTCAAAGGATGTATATTTATATAGGTATTTTGAAATTCGTTTTCCTTATGAAGCCATGGATGCAGTGATGCGTGTTTTACCCAATAGTGCCTTTGAAATAAGTGAAGAGAAAATGGCCGGCGATGCCGGTTACATTTTAAAAGTACGTTTAAGCAAAGAAAAACAGGCCTTGGAAGAGCTCAAGGACCTTTATCAGATAAAATTAAAAGAACTAGAATTATGAGAGTTTTCCTTCCCTTCCTACTCTTAACCTTTTTCACTCTTAACACTAAGGCTCAAAAAGGAACCTCAGTGCAGGAAATTTTTGATGACACTCAGAGCAATTTGGAGTATCGAATAGACCATTGGGGTGATAGTAATCCTCTAATTAAAGCACAAACTTTAGTTCCTGGCTGGTCTTTGGTTCTGAAAAAGCAGATTAACTCTCCGGGTGGTTCCCATTGGCATTATCAGCTAAGAAAAAACGAAAGGTTTCTAGATAATCAACTCTTAAGCATTCATTTGTTTACAAATGGCAACCTTCTAATTCAGTACCCCAAAATGAATTCTAAGGCAATAACTGTTTCCAGTTTACAAATAGATACAGCGGCTCTTAAATCTGAACTCCATTGCACCCGAAGCGAATTTGAGCCAGCCTATTTAAGTACTAAGTCTGGAATTCTCACGGGTTATAGCGGAAATCTATTCGGCCCTGAAGGCTTACATCTAAAGACCTTTATTGCAGGAAGTAAAATTCACTATTTAGAAGACCAACGTCGTCACTTTAGAGGTAGCGATTCGACCTGTTACACCTTCATTTTTTTACCAGATCCTCTTTCTACGGCTAATGTGAATTATGGTGGTGCCTTTTCGGATAATAATGATGGTGACAATTCCAGCCTCAATGGAGAAAGAAAACTGATGAGTTTTACTGCCACCTACGATTCTGGTCAGTTTATTTTAGAGAATGCCGATATTAAAATCGATGACTTTAGTGCGCCTAACGTTGCTCCAGCCACTAGCAGTAGCAGTACTTTTAATTTTACTCGAAGTCAAGATGGATTTGAAGATGTAAACGCCTTTTTCCACCTTACTACTTTTAAAAATCATATTAATGCTTTGGGTTACACCAACTTGCCTGGAAATAAGATTTCGGTAGATGTACATGCCCTAAGTAATTCCGACCAAAGTTATTACAGCCCCAGCGAGCTTAAAATATACATGGGCGAAGGCGGTGTAGACGATGCCGAAGACGCCGATGTTATTGTGCATGAGTACGTTCACAGCTTAGTTTTTGGGGCTTCAGCCAATAGCGGTCGTATCAGCGAACGTTCGGGAATGGAAGAAGCCATTTGTGATTATTTTGCAGTAAGCCATAGCTTAGAATACAGTCCGAACCAAAGAGATCGTGTTTTCAATTGGGATGGACATAATAGTTTTTGGCCTGGCCGTATGGCGTCCAGCACTAAAGACTACCAAACTCTTACCTTTTCGAATAATATTTATCAGCATACAGACTTAATGGCCTCTTGCCTATTGGAGATTCATGATAATACGAATCGTTCCATTGCTGATGCATTAGTGCTAGAAGCATTATTCACGCTTTTAAACACGAGTACCTATGAGGATTTTGCCCATATGGTCATTCAAGCGGACCTAGTCTTAAACGCGGGTCAAAATTACCAAGTTATTAAAGATGCTTTCGTTCGAAGAAATGTCCTTTCGGCAGATTTCAGCATCGATGAACTCGGAACTACGAGTAAGAGCATCAAGCTCTATAACACGCTGGCCTTTGCAAAAGACAGAAGTCCCCTATTCCTTGAAAGCGAAGCAACTCTTGATTCTTATGAGTTGTTGGATTTACAGGGCCGAAGTATCCTTAGAAATAGGCTCCAGGGAAAAAGAGCTCAAATTGAACTCAGCGATTTAGATTTTGGTATCTATATCTTAAAAGTTAGAACCGCATCCGGACAAAGCCAAGAATTTAAAATTCAGGCACTTTAAAGAAGTCCGAATGCCTTGAGCTTTCGGTTAAACGTTGCTCTGAAAATATAGAGATCTTGAGGCTCTTCCAGCTGGCAGCTCACTCTTTTGAGCTCTCTTTCACTCCCTAATTCATAAATAACCGTTTGGGCATCAAAAACAGAAGAGTCAATACCGTATTGATCTTCCATTTTTAAGAAATCGATGGCCTCCAAATCAAGCATCAAATTATAGGCGAATTCGTTTCCTAGTTCCAAAATGGTATCCCCTTTGAAACTTGTTTGTGCGATGCCCGTAAAGCGCATTTGTCCCTCTTCATTTATGGTCGCCTGATATACCGGACAAGTCTTGTAGCAAGAACCAGAATGAACGCTAAACTCCCAGCTTGTAGTTCCCGACTTAAGGGAATTGTAATTGAAACTTTTACAAGCCGAAAGAACCAACAGTGCAAGAATACCAAAGGACCAATGTTTCATTATCCTACTTCTTTCTTCGCTGCTGGCGATTCTGTTGGTCTTGAACTTCCTTCATACGACGCATCAAACGGTTCTCCTTTTGCGGGCGCTCCTTACGTTCGGCAATCTTAGCCTTTATCTTATCTTCATCTATAAATGAACGAATCGCAAACTGCTGACCAAAGGTGATCATGTTGGCAACAAAATAATAATAGCTAAGACCTGCGGCATAATTATTAAATACCCCTAAGAACATTACAGGCATCAAATAAATAATGTACTTCATTTGGGGAAACTGCTGATTCTGAGCGGATCCCGTAAGCTGTTGGTTCATGTAGGTATAGATGAGCGTAGAAATGGTCATCAACAAGGTAAACAAGCTTACATGATCTCCATAGAATGGAATTTCAAAAGGAAGGTTGTAGATAGAATCGTAGCTCGATAAATCACTGGCCCAGAGAAAGGATTGCTGTCTTAACTCGATCGCCGCAGGGAAAAATTGGAACAAGGCAATCAAAATAGGGAACTGCAAAAGCATAGGTAAACATCCACCAAGAGGACTCACCCCTGCCTTATTATAAAGCTCCAATTGCGCCTGTTGCTTTTTCATGGCGTCATCGTACTTCTCATTTAGTTCATCGATCTCGGGCTTTAAGACTCTCATCTTAGCCATCGAACGATAGGAACTGTAGGTAAGCGGGAACAGTACCATTTTAAAGACCAAGGCAATGATTAAAATTATCAAGCCATAATTGATACCATAGTCTTCCAAAAAGTTAAAAATGTAAAGAACCGCGTACCGGTTAATCCACCCTAAGATACCCCAGCCTAATGGAACTAATTCTTCAAAGCCGGCACCATAAGACTCTAAAATCTCATATTTATTTGGACCTAAGTATAGGCCTAAATCTAAGGCAAGATCACCATTTGAAGTTCTTGGATATACTAATTTTGACCCGTAGAATTTGGTGTGACTTTCTTCTTCCAAGGCGGCTAATGCCATGTCTGCCTTGGCAAATGGCTTACCTTTAGATTGAAGAATCGTGCTGAAGAATTGCTGACGATATGCCACCCATTCTATCGGTTCTTCTGAAACTTCTTCATCTGTACTTGTTGTATTGAAGCTTTCGACTTCACCTTCTTCAACCAACCTATATTCAAACTCCGAACGGGTTAATTCGTTGTCACGGTTTTTCTCGTGACGATTGGCTTTCATTTCAAAGCGCAAATAATTATCAACCTCGGCCAACAAAGATGACATTCCAGTCGATTGCAATTCCACATCCAACATGTAGGAATCTTCTGGCAAAGTATAATTGTAAACCAATTGGGCTCCTTCATCACTTTGAACAGCTAGACTTAAAGAATTACTGGACTCAGAAACCAAGCTGAAGTTTAAACCACTGGTTGAGCTCAGTTTTCCAGCTTTTATTGGAAGGGAGAAATCGGCATTTCCTTTAATAAGGTAAAGGGGAAGAGAATCATAAGTTTTATAATTCTTAAGCTCCGCTTCTACAATTTGCGCCCCTAAAGAACTGATCTTTAATCGAAGTACTTCATTCTCCAAATTGTAGAACTTCTCTTGCTCCTCCAACATTTGTTTTGCAAAAGGACCATACAGGGCCTTTGCTACTGCGAAGGAGGCACTATCACCACTGGTTGAATCAATTGTAGGTAAAGCCTTTGGTTCAGCTGGAATAGATACCGCCAGATTGGATGTATCTACATTCGTAGAATCTATAACCGCCTCGGTCCCTTCAATTACTGGAAGTTCTTCCGCATCAGGGGAAAATATTCCAAAGTACATTAGAATTGCACCAATAAGAACGAAGCCTACAATAGTATTGATATCGAGTTTATTGTTCATTTTACGCGTTTTGACTTTCGCTGTAGCGAATAGCGGCAGCTACAAACTGCACAAATAATGGATGTGGGTTGGAAACTGTACTCTTATATTCGGGGTGGAACTGAACCCCAACAAACCAAGGGTGATTTGGGATCTCAACAATCTCAACAAGTTTGGTACCAGGATTTTGGCCTGTAGCAATCATTCCCTTGGCTTCGAAATCATCTAAATATTTATTATTAAACTCATAACGATGACGATGGCGCTCACTGATGCGTGCCCTTCGATATACTTCGTATGCTTTCGAGCCTTCCTTTAAATCGCAATCACAGGCACCCAAGCGCATAGTCCCTCCTTTCTCAGTAATTTCTTTTTGCTCGTCCATTAAATCAATAACAGGATGAGCGGTATTGGGGTCCATTTCTGTTGAATTAGCACCTTCCAAATTCAAGACATTTCGAGCGTATTCGATAACCGCAGCCTGCATTCCCAAGCAGATACCCAAAAATGGAACTCCGTTTTCCCGAGCATAACGAATCGCGTCAAGCTTACCATCAAATCCGCGTTCTCCAAAACCTGGTGCTACCAATATTCCATCTAAGCCCTCCATGGTTTTCTTTACGGAGTCTACCGTCAGATTTTCGCTATGAATCCAGCGTATTTTAACCTTTGCCTCATTGCTGGCACCGGCATGGATAAAGGACTCTACTATAGACTTATACGAATCGTGCAATTCCACATATTTGCCGATTAGACCAATTTCAACTTCGGTCTTTGGATAACGCAATTTGTAAAGGAAGTCGCGCCAGTTAACTAAGTCAAGATTATCCTCGATAGGAAGATTAAGGCGCTTCAAAACCACTTCATCGAGATGCTGGTTACGCATTAAAATGGGCACAGCATAAATGGTTTCCGCATCTATACTTTGAACAACCGCTTCTTTTTTAACATTACAGAACAAGGCCAGTTTGCGACGGATGTCTTCTCCAAGATCGTATTCTGTTCTGCAAACTAATATATCCGGCTGTATACCGCTCTCTTGTAATTTTTGAACCGAATGCTGAGTGGGCTTCGTTTTCATTTCCCCTGTAGCCGCCAAGTAAGGCACTAAGGTTAAATGCACCACTAAACTATCGTCGCCCAATTCCCATCGAAGCTGGCGAACCGCTTCGATATAGGGTAAGGCTTCGATATCACCAACTGTCCCCCCAATTTCAGTTATTACAATTTCGAATTCGCCAGTATTTCCTAAAAGCTGAATTCGGCGTTTGATTTCATCGGTTATGTGCGGGATAACTTGAACCGTTTTCCCTAAATAATCGCCTTTTCGCTCCTTATTGATAACGGTTTGGTAGACTCTTCCCGTCGTAACATTGTTCGCCTGAGAAGTTGGTCTGTTTAAGAAACGTTCATAATGCCCTAAATCCAAATCCGTTTCTGCACCATCATTGGTAACATAACACTCACCATGTTCATATGGATTAAGTGTACCCGGGTCGATATTAATGTAGGGGTCAAGCTTTTGAATGGTTACACTGTAACCGCGAGACTGTAACAAGGTGGCGAGTGATGCAGAGATAATTCCCTTACCTAATGAAGAGGTTACCCCGCCAGTTACGAAGATGTATTTTGTTGATGGCATAGACGTATAGACCTATTTCGCTAATGACGGCGCAAAGCTACTAATTCTATTATGGAAAATGGGCTTTTAAAGTAAGCCTTCAATGATCTTTTCAATGCTGATTCCCTCCGCTTCGGCGCGGTAATTTTTAACAACCCTATGACGTAGGATAGGCTTAGCAACCGCAAGAACATCCTCACTATCCGGACTAAACTTACCTTTCAAAGCGGCGTGAGCTTTAGCGGCCAAAATTAAATTCTGGCTAGCACGTGGGCCAGCTCCCCATGAAATATACTCCTTGGTTACATCCTTTGCGGCCTCAGTTCCTGGCCGAGTTGCCTGGACTAACTTAATCGCAAATTCATACACATTATCGCTAACTGGAATCTTCCGAACGAGCTTTTGGAATTTAAGAATCTCCTCTACTGTAAGAACCTCTCGAACTTCCGCCTCTACCCCTACAGTGGTGTTTTTAACAATATTTACCTCTTCTTCAAAGCTTGGGTAACCTACTTCGATATTAAACATGAATCGGTCTAATTGCGCTTCTGGCAAAGGATAGGTTCCTTCCTGCTCGATGGGATTTTGCGTAGCTAAAACAAAAAATGGATTGGCCATTTGATAGGTATGACCAGCTGCAGTAACCGAACGTTCCTGCATCGCTTCCAATAAAGCAGCCTGGGTTTTAGGAGGGGTGCGATTAATTTCATCGGCTAAAATGATATTCGCAAATAAGGGACCCTTAACAAACTTGAATTGACGATTTTCATCCAAGATTTCAGCTCCAACTATATCTGAAGGCATCAAGTCTGGAGTAAACTGAATTCGGCGAAAACTAAGACCTAATGATTGGGCCACTGTATTCACTAAAAGAGTTTTGGCTAATCCTGGTACACCCACCAAAAGCGCATGGCCCTTGCAAAAAATGGAAAGCAACAGTAAATGAATCACTTCATCTTGACCAATAATAACTTTCCCTATTTCCGCTTTTAGAGCTTCATACTTTTGGCCTAGCTCCTTAACGGCGGCAACATCATCCTGACTATTCTGCATACTGAGCTTGATTTATCCAGTTACGATCAAAAGTACAATTGAGGTATTCGTTATTCACCCGAACGTAAGTATCCAGAATTTTGGAGTTCACCCAGTTTTCCAATTCTTTCTGTTGTTTCTGACCTTTGGCCACCTTCATAATTCGCTGGTAATCTGACTTCAAATCTGCCATATGCGCTTCGGTACGGTCAATTAGCTTAACCAGTTTATAACCTTCCTTTTCATCTCTTGTGGTGAAAAAGAGCGGCGCGGAAATTGTTCCTTCTTCAATACTCTGAAGAGTATAAAAAACGCCTTTATCGAGTTGTCCCGTCTCCCAGCGACTATCGCCAGTTTGCGGATTCATGGCTTTACCTCCATTCAATTTACTTTCCTCGTCGTCCGAAAACTCCTTTGCAGCTTCTGCAAAAGTGATTTTATCATCCAAAATCAATTGACGAATACTATCTGCTTTTTCCTTGGCATCCTGCAAATTCTCCGCAGAAATTTTCGGTTTAATGAGAACATGGCGCAAATCCAATTCCTGTCCTACCTTTCGCTGAAGCTGAACAATATGGTATCCATATTCTGATTCAAATGGATCTGAGATTTCATTTAAAGCAAGATTAAATGCCACTGCTTCAAACTCCTTTACGAATTGCCCTCGCTTAATACCTTTGTATTCCCCGCCATTACGAGCGCTTCCGGGGTCTTCGGAATAAAGAACTGCCATAGTACTAAAAGAGGATCCATTTTCAATACGCTCTTTAATTTCTTTTAATTTATCAATTGCTTCTTGCTTAGCTTCTTTACTCACCTTTGGAAAAAGGACAATCTCGGCATATTCCACTTCAGCATTAATTAGTGGCAAACTATCTTTTGGGATGGAGCTATAAAACTCGCGTACCTCAGACGGGGTGATTTCTATATCGCCATTAATCTGTTGTAACATCCGTTGAGCGGTCAATTGATTGCGAATTAAATCTGTCATTTCCTCGCGAATCTCCACTACAGATTTACCGTAGTATTGCTCCAATCGCTGTTGGCTTCCAATTTGCTGAATAAATACATTGATTCGGCGGTCGATATTGGCTTGTACTTCTTCATCGCTAACCTCTACAGAGTCTAACTCGGCTTGATGCAAAAGCAATTTTTCCAATAACAAATCTTCAAAGACATTGCATTGCTCAACAGGTATGGCAGGGTTTTGCTTTTTCTGAGCTTCTAATGCCTGGTCTAAATCGCTTTTTAAAATAATATTTTTACCGACGACACCCAATACCCCATCTACCAGTCTTGGCTGAGCAGTGAGGCCAAGGCTGGCTATTAAAAATAGTATGCCGTAGTAGTATTTATTCATTGTAAGTTTCAAATTCCTTCTTTTTAATAGCGTCACTAAGTAAGTTCTTTTCGAGGTCTGCAATTAAATCCAGACGCCTTTTATTCAACAGAATATTGCGGATAATATTTCGAACATAAAGCAAAGGAGAAGTATTGTCCTTGATTTTATACTCCGCAATCGAAACTAAGTATAATAAGTTTGCTGACTCTAACTCCAAATAACTGTTTTTAGCTAAAAACTCTTGCTGGTTATAGGCTTGGACAGGAATTAGCTTTCTAAATTGATTAAAACTAATCCAAGAAGTATCCTCTAAAGTGAAGTTACGCGCATAGCTTAAAGCATAATCTATCAAAGCTTCTTTTTTCGAACTATCAGCAGACCGAAACAACTTTTTTAGCTCATCAATATTAGGAGCATCCGCCGGAACCGATATATAACGCATTCGGAGAATGTTTTCCTTCAATTGAAAATCATCTTGATTTTCTTGGTAATAACTTTCAATTTGTTCGTCTGTGATGGTCGTATCCAGGCGATCATCTACATATTTCTGAAGAAAGGCAAACTTGAGAAGATCATTACGGTAATTCTGAATTTGCTCTTCAAAAAGTTTGTCCTCATCCGTAAGGTTAAACTCAGCTTTGTAGATCATCAGCTGATTTTTCGCCCATACATTAATGTAATTCTGAACAAAACTTGCACTATCCTCAGGCGATAAATCGGAGGGCAGCACATTCTCGAGGTCAGACTCAAAAAGATAGGAATCATAGACACGAGCAACCATAGGTCCCCGCTCCTCTTCACCATTAAAACCACCTAAATAATCGCATGCCCCCACAGTGAGCATAGCACAAAAAAGGACTATATGGCGATATAACCTAGTCAAGCTCCGCTTCTACCTCTTTTAAAACAGCTTGATTAACTTTTACCTCGTAATTCGAACGAAGCGATTTTATCCACTCTTGTTCTAGGTAATTCTGATAGTCTGAGATAACCGCTCCACGGGCCTCTTTTAATTCTTTATTACGGGGCTCTTCAATAGCTAATACATAGGCTTGCTTGAAGCGACCATTTATCTCCATACGATCTGATTTCCCAGGCTTTTTCATTTCACTCAAGGCTGATGCGATATCCAAGCCCTCCAATTCATACTTAGCGCTGTCGATATTCAAATTAAGTTTGGAATCAACATTAAGCTCTTTCATAACTGCGGCTCTAGAATTTCCTTTTTTCAGAAGCTTGATAGCCTTTTTCGCCAGCTTTTTAGAAGCTGCATCTACTATAAAAGCATGGTAGCGCTTATCAAAAGTATATTTACTTCGATTAGCCTCAAAGAATGCAGCTAAGCCTGTAGTGTCGCTCATAGCCTGTCTCCAAACTTTTTCCTCGGTTAAATCGAATAACAAGATACCTTCATAGTACTCACGCTCTAAAAGACGGAAATCTGGGAATTTTTCTGCCAGGCGACTTTTCTCATAATCCAGTAACTCTTCCTCTTGGTATACCTTCATCATTCGGTATAAAGAAGACTTTAACTTGGGATTACGCGTATAGCCTGCCTGATTAGCCTCAGTGTAAGCTAAGAAATCCGCTACTGTATATTTTTTATCCGCAAATTCAAAAAGTACTTTATCCGCTGATTTAACTTTAGCTGGCACTTTAAATCCTGATTGTAACATTTCTTCACCAACCTGGTCAAAGGCCAAATTATAACGCTTGGGATACTCCTTGAAATTGTAATCCATTTTAATGCGCTTTTTCACCGATACCTGGCTCTGCTGAGCACGAACGTCGCGCTCCACTTTGTTACGGATTTCTGCTTTTACATCATCAAATGAGGGCACTCCGATTTTATCGATGAGCATAATGATGTGCCAACCAATAGGTGTTTTTACTGGCTCTGAATATTGACCGCTATCTTGTAAGGCAAAGGCAGCGTCTTCAAACTCGCCATACATTTTATTGATGCCGAAAACATCAAGCTGACCATCTCGTACCACTGAGGTTTTATCCTCACTGTATTGTTTTACAAGCGTAACGAAGTTTTCACCTGCCTTCAATTTGGCGTAAATCTCATCGATTTTCTTTTTGACATTCGCTTTTTGTTGAGCAGTAGTCTTGTCATTATCGATGAGCATTAAATGCGCCACCTTAATTTGACCACGGGCGTCACGACGATCGGTTGGCTTCACGATGTGATAGCCATATTGACTCCGAACGGGATTTGAGACCTTTCCTACCTTAGTATTGTAGGCTGCATTTTCGAAGGGATATACCATATCGAAAACTGTAAAGTATCCAAGATCACCACCATTTTTAGCACTGTAGGTATCATCCGAATACTCTCTTGCAACCAAATCGAATGATTCTCCACCATTTACAATTCGATCGCGAATTTGAATAACCTCCTTATATGCTAAGGCTGTATCTTCCGGAGTTGGATTATTGGGTAATGAAATCATGATATGCGAAGCACGCACATCCGTTTTCATACGCGTGTAAGCCTCTTTAATAAGCTCTTTAGTTACGTCTTTATCAGATAAATAAGGCTTCGCTAATTGCTCACGGTAATTGCGAAACTCTCTTACAAAAGAACGGAGCGTGTCTCTACCTAAAACTTTCGCTTCGTGTACTTTTAACTTGAAATTGATGTAAAGGTCCAAATATTCGGCTGGAGTCTTGGGATCGATCTCTTCTCCAATATCGCGATTCTTATTATACACGGCCATGAATTCTTCCGCCTTCACGGTATCGTCCGCAACGGTAAACAAAACCTTATCGGCTAATTTTTCTTGTCCGATTAGGGGCTGTATAAGGCCCAATGCGAAAAGTACAAACAGAGTCTTTTTCATCAATCAATAATTGCTTTATTAATTTCTACTGTAATTAGGAGATTCACGGGTAATGTGAACGTCATGTGGGTGACTTTCGTGCACACCAGCCGCAGTAATGCGGGTAAATTTGCCTGTTTCCTGAAGGGTCTTAATGTCCTTGGATCCGCAATAACCCATACCAGCACGCAGTCCGCCAATAAATTGGTACATCACTTCTCCTACTTCTCCCTTGTAGGCCACACGACCCACAATACCTTCCGGTACAAGCTTTTTGATATCGTCTTCTACGTCTTGGAAATAGCGATCCTTGGAACCCTTTTGCATAGCTTCGATAGAGCCCATTCCTCGGTACGTCTTGTAGCGACGTCCTTCGTAGATAATCGTTTCCCCTGGTGCTTCCTTGGTACCGGCTAACAAAGATCCAAGCATAACGGTATCCGCGCCGGCAGCTATGGCCTTCACGATATCGCCAGTAAATCGAATACCGCCATCTGCGATTAAAGGAACATTTGTTCCAATAAGTCCTTTTTTAGCTTCCATAACCGCAGTTAGCTGAGGAACTCCAACACCTGCAACAACACGAGTTGTGCAAATTGAACCAGGACCGATTCCAACCTTAATGGCATCAGCCCCAGCATCCGCTAAATATCGAGCGCCATCTGCCGTTGCAACATTACCAACAACCACATCAAGACCTGAGAATTTATTTTTAACGGCTTCTAAAGCCTTTACAACCCCTGCGCTGTGACCATGAGCTGTATCGATAATAACAGCATCAACATTAGATTCGACCAATGCCCCTACCCGATCCAATACATCTGGAGTTACACCCACTGCAGCGGCAACTCGCAAACGACCATAGTCATCCTTATTAGCATTGGGCTTGATATTGCTTTTGGTGATGTCTCGATAGGTAATCAGACCAATTAAGATTCCATCTTTATCAACTACCGGTAATTTTTCGATTTTATGCTGTTGTAAGATAACTTCAGCTTCGGTAAGACTAGTGTTTTCGTGGGTTGTCACCAATCCTTCGCGGGTCATGATTTCGCGCAAGGGACGATCATCGTTTTTCTCAAAGCGTAAATCGCGATTGGTGATGATACCGACCAGCTTTTTGCGTTCATTGACGATAGGAATACCACCAATTTTATAATCAGCCATCATTTTCTTAGCATCGCTAACCAAAGCAGTTTCGTGCAAGGTTACCGGATCGAGGATCATTCCACTTTCTGCGCGTTTTACATTACGCACTTCCACCGCCTGCTGCTCGATGGTCATATTCTTATGAAGGACCCCAATTCCACCATCTTGAGCAATAGCAATAGCCATTCTTGCTTCAGTAACGGTATCCATCGCTGCTGAAACAATTGGAGCTTTTAATTTGATGTTGCGTGTAAAGTGGCTTGTGAGATCAACTTCGCGTGGCAAAACTTGAGAATAAGCTGGTACTAAAAGTACGTCGTCATAGGTTAAACCCTCACCCATGATTTTATCGCTGAAAGTTGACATAGAGCGGATGCAATTAGAATTAAATTGCGCGCAAATTTAGCATTTTTAAACGAGAGCTGTGCTATATAATCGCGTTGATAGCTTGTATTTATAAGTCTTTTAACAAGAAAGTCTCCTCCATTAATGGAAGAGACTTTCATTGAATTCATTTTCAGGCATTTATCGTATTAAAGTGAAATTACCTCTTTCATCAACAGGCTTATCACCAGGGGTAGCATATTTGATGTAGTATACATATACACCTTGGGGTGCGGGGCTGCTACCGTCATTTCCATCCCACTTTTCATTAGGATCGGTGGTCTCAAATACTTTCTTACCCCAGCGGTTCATAATGTAAAACTCATAGTTCTCTACATTCGCTAAGCGCATCGATGGTCCGTACATCTGATTTTCTCCTACCGTACTTCCTGGACGGAAGGCCGTTGCTAAGAATACCTTCGCTCCTTGCTGACTGCAAGTCTGATTGGAGAGTGTAGACATCGGATTACCGCGATTATCTATAATTCCTTGAGGGTTATTTCCTTCAATAGCCTTTACATAGTAACAGAAGGAACCTTGATCGGGATTCGTTTGAACTAAATCACGGATCTCATAATCAATGTAAGTTGTGTCCTGACGGCCATTTACCGTTACATTCTCACCAATCTTTTCAAAGGATCCGGTTCCAGCTACACTTCGGTAGATCTCATACTTTTCTACATAACCACCCCAACCTAAAGGTGGGTTCCAGCTTAAACGATTGGTTACATCTTCGGCAGCACGTACGTTGAGGATAATGTTGTTCACGATATTACTAATCGTATCGTAGCCTCCACAGCTATCTGTCGCCGTTACCCGATAGAAGTAGTTGAACTTATCGGCTTCCACCCCAAAGTCTTGGAATCGGATAATATAAGGTGGGGCCGTGGGCTTACCTACTTGAGCAATCTCACGGTATGGACCGTAATATTCTGGTGCTCTCTGGATTTGGAAGCTTCGCACATCCGCCTGTCCATCAATATAAATCTCTACATTTAAAGATCCGCGGCTAAAGTCGTTGGTTACCTTTGAGATATACAACTGACGCGATTGACGTGGCACCTCTGCGGTAATACACAAACGGTTCGAGCTTGAACTCAAGTTGGCAATCGTATCTCGGGCCTCAATCCAATAACAGTATTCAAAGTCTTTCTCCAATACGTTCTGACGGAAGGTCGTATCATCTGGGGAAGCAACGAACATAATCGTGGGTGGGATTACTGTGCCGTCGGCTTCGGTAATTTCTACCCATACCCGGTATTCATGTACCCCATTAGGGAACTCCTTGTAGGCATTCCAGCTTAGACGCGAGAAGCCTTCACATTTATTGAGATAGTTACGCAAGTAGATCGTGTTGTAGGGTAATACCGCTAGATCATCACTCTGGTTACCACAGCTATCTAAGGACACTACCTTAAACTGCTCCGAACGAGAGTCGGCTTCACTATCCGTCCACTCATAGGGCATAGGCTCACCTGCGTCTATCGTATCTACGATCACCCAACCATTTAAGGGATCATTGTAGAATAAATAAAATTGTACAATGTCATCTACTTGTGCCGCATCCCAGTCTAAAATCGCATTGCCATTGGCATTCACACTTACCACCCCTATATCTGGGTTGGAAGTATTGGTACGATCCTGGAAGCGACCCGTGTCTTGAGAGGTTCCTGAGTAACAACCATTAATTGTATCGGGAACCCGGATTTGATAAGCAACTAGCATATCACATACGGATACCGTATCGGTAAAGGAGGTATTGGTAGTCTCCCCTACTTTGGTCCAGTTGCCACTGCCCTCAGGGGCTTCAATCCAGACCTCATAAATGTTTCCTCGAGTCGGATCTAAGCCACCACCTATCGGCGTCCAGGCCAGTTGAGCGTACTCCGGACTACCCGGCGGTATCGCCGTTAAGGTCATGTCCATCGTAGTGATCGTTTCACTAGGCAGCGATAAGAAGTCACAAGGACCCGTACTCATCTGCATCCAGTAATAACTGCTTGCGCCCATCGAAGTAACAATCGTTGAAGTTGTATCGTAATACGGTACACTATCTACTACCGACCAGGGGCCATTAGGGGTAGAAGAACCGTATATACGGTAATAATTAAACTCTAAGACCGAGTCAAGCTCCGGTTTTTTCCAACTCAGGCGTACTGAGCCATCTTTCTGAACATCTGCACAGGTAAGCGACGGCGGAGTGGGATCCCCCGCGATTACTTCCACGATAATCGTTGCTAGACCTACTTTAGGGGCCGCACATCCATTATCCTGCATTCGTACTGTAAAGTAATAGGTGTTCGAAGCCGTTCCACAGCCCCCAAAGTTCAAATGAACACAATCGGGTATCCAGAAGAACTCCACCGTATTCTGAATTACACTACAATAAGTTCCTGTGGAATTAAATGAGGTTAGCGTCGCACAGGGTGCTGCACCATCACAGCCAGTGGTAGAAGTATAGTTGTTCGAGTTTAACTGTAGACCTCCGGCTTTCATACAAATCTCTTGGAAGGACCCATTGGCAAACTGATCTAAATCTCGGGCTACTACCCTAAACTGCACGGTATCTTGAGGATAGGTACGAACCCGGTATACATTACCCGTGCGCTGAACTGTACGGTAAATCGCCGTATCTATCTCCGCCGAAGGCGTGCTGTTATTTGTAGGACAATCTCCATCATCCAAATAGTAAAGTGGTACATCTCGGAAAACTTCGCCAATTAACTGACCACAACGATACTCTTTAATTACTACGCAGGAGGCATACCAACCTTCATTCGGGTCGTTTGCTAATGCCGTAATCTCACCCGAAGTAGGGTCTAAAGTGTTTGGACCATTGTTTGGGTCTTCAGTTTGGTCAGGAAATGGCGCGTTAATCGCGTATCCAGAGCTCCAAGAAATGTTAGAATTCGCAGCATCCCATGGACTTGCCCAGTCAAATACTAATGAGTCAATGTCCTTATCCGATGGTAAGTGGTTAAACTCAAACAAGAAATCAGGACATGTTACCGCATTAGCATCCTGAGCAAAAGTGGGTGAGTTATCGTAACAAGTACTGGTATTTAAAGGCTGAGTAGCTCCAAAAGGCGTGTAAGGATACATTTTTGAACGAAGAAAGTATCCAGATGCATTTGTATTCTCGAGGGATGGACGACAACATGAAGTCCAACTAAACTCCCAACCTGCCGCAGGTGGAATACCATTAAGGTTTACTTGAGAACTACGATAAACACCTTTTTCAATACCGCCATCATCACCTGCAGAACAATCAATATCTAAAGCAGAGTTAGGACAGTCTGGTGAAACATCTCCAGAAAGAGAGGATATATAGGTACATGAAATATTACCAGCTGGCCCGTTAATAAACTGAGTACCAGTTGGAATAGAAATACCCGTACAATCACGGTAAAGAACTAAGGTAAATATGTAATTACCATTGGCCGTGCATTCCCAATAAATTTCTCCTCCTAAAAGGTGAGAGGCCTTGGTGTTGAAAGATCCTAGCGCAAGAAGTGCAACTAGAAAAATCTTAAAGTTTTTCATCCTAAATCTAGATTTGAGCTCAAATATATTTTAAAGTAGGCATGAGACCAAGTCTCATTTATTTAAAGGGGCAAAATCTTAGTCATGGGTAAGTTGCAACAACTTTGACCGTTCCTCATTAAATTCCTCCCACAATTCATTTACAATTACCGCTGCCGGTTTCAGTTCTTTAATCATACCTGAAACCTGACCAATTTCCAATTCTCCTTCTTCCATATCTCCTTCAAACATGCCACGTTTGGCACGAGCACGGCCTAAGATTTGCTTTAGACCTTCTACATCAGTACCTGCTTGGTAAGCTGATTGAACTTGATGAAAGAACTTATTTTTAATGAGACGTACGGGAGCTAACTCTTTTAAAGTTAACATGGTATCCCCTTCCTCGGCTTGAATAACAGCCTGCTTAAAATTGGAGTGTGCCGAACTTTCTTCGCTAGCCACAAATCGTGAACCGATTTGTACTGCCTCCGCGCCAAGCGCGAACGCCGCAAGGATTTGTGATCCTGTAGCGATCCCACCCGCTGCAATCATCGGAATATTTAGCTCCTTAGCTACCATCGGCCACAATACTAAGCTGGTGGTTTCATCTCGACCATTATGCCCTCCTGCTTCAAAGCCTTCCGCAACAATGGCATCAACGCCAGCCGCTTCCGCTTTCAAGGCAAACTTTAATGAGCTAACGACATGTACCACCGTTATTCCTTTTTCCTTTAGCCAAGAGGTCCAAGTTTTTGGATTCCCTGCGGAAGTAAAGACAATGGGAACCTCGTGCTTTACAATAATAGCCATAAGTTCCTCAATTTGAGGGTAAAGCATGGGAACATTAACCGCAAAAGGTAAATTACCTAAAGCGGCTTTGGCTTTTCGAATATGAATACCTAAAACATCAGGGTACATAGACCCTGCACCGATAATGCCTAAGCCTCCAGCTTTACTTACAGCGGTCGCCAATTCCCAACCGCTGCACCAAATCATTCCCGCTTGAATAATCGGCTTTTCGATTTTGAACAACTCTGTTATCCGATTAATCATCGCACCCAAATTTTGGTATTCGCTGTGAGGTCCCCTTTTAACTGCAAATGGTAAATCCCAGGTTTTAAATCGATCGAAAGTCTGTAAGCGTCATATGCCTCTACAATCCCAAATTCCAAGCGCCTACCATTTAAGTCAAAAATGGCGTATTCTGTTTTCCAATTCTTCTTTGATTTGGAGTCTATTATAATATAATCGTGTAGGGGATTAGGATAAACGTTTAATTCCTTATCTGAAAGGATAATATCGGGTTCAGAAAGAATATAAGCTACCTCAAAATTCGGGATTCCATAGCCCATTGTATCCGTCGGGGTGTTGTATAAATGTGCAGAACGTCTAATTTGATCTATCAACTCATAGCTGTGTTTCGATGGATATGCCTCTACTAAACAAGCGGCCATACCAGCCATAATAGGACTTGAAAAAGAAGTTCCAAAACCAATAGATATGACGCCCATAAAATCGCTGATAGTGGCAGGCGATCCTTGCGCCATCACGTCCGGCTTTACTCTACCGTCTGCGCTAGGTCCCCAACTTGAAAAGCTAGCAAAACGACCTTGGAAGTTAACCGCTCCAACGGTTAAAACAGAATCGCCATCTGCGGGTGCCCCGATATGTTTCCAACTAGATGATCCGCTATTTCCCGCACTGGCAACAACTAGTATACCCTTGGAAGCCGCGAGATCGGCCGCTTTAGTAACCACCGTGGTATTTCCATCCATATCGCTGTAGGCATAGTCATTGGAGGCATTATCAAATGTGGTATAACCTAAAGATGTATTTATCACATGCGCTCCCACGCTATCTGCAAATTCGGCAGCCATGGCCCAATGATCCATCTCAATTGGTCGCTCATGGGCAATGTTTTCAGAGCTTAAAAGCCAGTAATTAGCATGAGGTGCTGAACCAACAAAAGTATCAGGCAATAGGGCGGCCATAGTAGATAAGACGGATGCACCATGACTTCCATTGCCTGTAAAAACATTAGTATCGGATGTAATGAAATTCCAAGAACCCTTTAATCGATTGGAGTTCCTCAAGCTGTCTAATGCATTAGCGGCATAAAATCCGCCATAACCCGCATCAATCACAGCAATAGTGATCCCAGTACCGGTGTAGCCACGTTGATGAAGTTTATCTCCTTTTAAAATCTCAATCTGAGTGCGCCCAAAGCCATAATTAAATGTGTCATTCGTAGCTACAGCGGCCAAATTACTCTTATGGGCTTTAGGAAATTCAACTCTATCTACAAAAGGTAAAGTCGCTATCAACTCCGGAGAACTGTGGCGTACATAGCAATAATTTAACCATTTAGAATGCGCCAATACCTCTGCCCCTACTCCTGTTAATGAGGCTTTATATTCTGGGGCAATGGGTAAATCACTATGACTTAAACTTATGCCTTGTAGAGCCCTTCTATTTATCGCTTGAGATGATAAAAACTGCTCTGGATTATTGATTAAGGATTGGCTGGAGCCCTTATCCTTAAAATAAACTCTAAACTCTTGTAAATCCTGAGCTTGAAGGCTTAGGCTCAGTAAAAACGCGAATGCGATTAATTTCTTCATATTAAAATTGAATTACGCCCGATCCTATTAATTCGTCATTGTTATACCAGCTAACGAACTGACCCGGTGTTACAGCTTTCTGAGCTTCATTAAAAACTACATACAAACCATGATCCGTTTGATGCAGTTCTACTTCAAATAAAGGTTGACGATAACGGATCCTTGCTTGATATGTAGCGGACTCCCCTGTTTGGAGCATTAAATCTTCTCTGACCCAATGTATATCTTGATTTGAAACAAAGAGGGCTTTCTTTTTTAAAGCGGGGTGCTCCTCTCCCTGCCCCGTATAAATAATGTTCTTTACAGTATCCGTACCAATAACGAAAAGAGGTTCCGGAGTACCTCCGATGGCTAAACCTTTCCGCTGACCAATGGTAAAATAATGCGCCCCATTGTGCTCTCCAACGGTCTTACCCATTTCCTGAGAAAAGGCATATGGTGCAGCTAAACTGCGCCATGGAGACTCTTCGGGTATGCGCGACTCCTCCAAAGGAACATGCAAGTCCCTGGGTATTTCGATGACTTTTCCCTTTTTTGGGGCTAGCTGTTGCTGAAGAAAATCGGGCAGCCTTACCTTTCCAATGAAACACAATCCTTGTGAGTCTTTTTTATCGGCTGTCACTAAATCAAGTTCTGCCGCGATTTTGCGAACCTCACTTTTCTCCAAATCACCAATGGGAAAAAGAGCCTTAGACAATTGCTCTTGATTAAGCTGACAAAGAAAATAGCTTTGATCCTTATTGCCATCTCTACCTGCTAAAAGACGATGTACTATTTTCCCTTCTTTCTTAATAGTATCCTTACGGCAATAGTGACCAGTAGCCACATAATCAGCTCCTAAGGCAAGTGCTTTTTCTAAAAAGACATCGAATTTAATCTCGCGATTGCAGAGTACATCTGGGTTAGGGGTACGTCCTGCCTTATATTCAGCGAACATGTAATCTACAATTCGCTCTTTGTATTCCGAACTTAAGTCAATTACCTGAAAAGGAATTCCTAATTTTTCGGCCACTAACATGGCATCATTAGAATCTTCGATCCAAGGACACTCGTCATGTATTGTAACCGTTTCATCATGCCAATTGCGCATAAATAAGGCAATCACCTCATGACCTTGTTCTTTAAGTAAATGAGCAGCCACGCTGCTATCCACACCTCCACTAAGTCCAACTACTACTCTTGCCATTTACTTTGCCTCCCCTTTTTCTTCTTTAGGCTCAACTTTTCTACCGTAGCGCCAAACCTCTTTTCGATCTAATTTTAATTGGTCCTTAAAGTAATACCAATTGCCATGCATTAATCCATTGCGGTACTCCCCTTTGATTCTTGGTTTACCATTGGAATAATAATAGGTTACTTGTCCTTCTAGTTTACCTTCAACATAATTGCCCTCGGCCATTTTAACACCACTATCGTAAAATTGCAGCCAAGGCCCCTCTTTCATTCCCTCTTGGTAGATATAAGTTTCGGCAAGCTTACCGTTTGAATGAAATTTCTTTGACTCGCCCACTCTTATTCCCTTCGAAAAGGATTCTAAGGCAATTACATTTCCTTCTTGGTTGTAGTATTTCCATTCCCCATCCTTCTTCTTTTGGAAATAATCTCCTTCTGCTGCTAATACCTCTCCTTCACCATATTGCAGGCTTTTGCAATTGCCGCTTTTTGCTTTAAAAATGTTGAGGGTACGTAAACCGCCTGTTTCAAAATAGTATTTGAAGGT